>JAQSWW010000008.1 GCA_029266415.1 Actinomycetospora sp.
CCCGTCGCGGGGTGGCCGTCGTCGCCGAGCTCGTCCTGGCGCGGGTGGTCGAGGAAGCCGAACCAGTGCCAGAAGGGCGGCAGATCGTCGCCGTCGCCCGCGACGGGGGGCAGGTCGAGCAGGCCGGAGAACGCGGCGACCGCCCAGGCCGTCGTCCCGCCCGTCGTCGACTCCGGCGCGGGCGACCAGTCGGCCGTCGCCGCCGCGAGATCGACCTCGCTCACGCGTCCTCCTCGTCGCCCGTCCCGGCGGCATGAGAAGATCAGACGTGGGCGGGCCGCGTCGAGGGCGGGTTCCGGTGGCTGGGACGGGCCGCGACGGGCGGCCTGACTGGACGGACAACCCCGCCGCGACGACGATCCGCGCCGTGGACACCGACGTCTCCCCGGCCCGCCGGCTGCGCGACGCGATCGAGCCGCTCGCGATGGTCACCGTGTGGAGCGACGCGGCGGCCCGCGAGCGCGAGGCGGCCGGGCTCGACCTCCTCGCGGGCTACGTCGGCGGTCGCGCCTCGGTGCTCGGCGACGTCGAGGGCGCGGTGGTGGCCGCGACGTTCGGGGTGTGGGCGCCGGGGTTCCTCCACGACCTGTGGGCGCGGGCGCGTGCGGCGCGGTCGGTCGCCGAGCTGCGCGACGCCCGGGTCCGGGCCGGCTCGCAGGCGCTGCGCGAGGCCCTCGACGGCGTCGACACCGACGACGTCGAGGCGGTGGTCGGGACGCTGCGCTCGGCGCTGACCGGGGCCGGCGTCCTGGGGCGCCCGCTGTTCGCCGGGCAGGCCGCCCTGCCCTGGCCCGACGACCCGCACGGACGCCTGTGGCACGCGGCGAGCCTGCTGCGGGAGCACCGCGGCGACTCCCACCTCGGCGCCTGCGTCGCCGCCGGGCTCGACGCGATCGAGGCCAACGTGCTCACCGAGCTGTGGGTCGGCTACGGCCTGCTCGAGTACACGGCCACCCGCGGCTGGTCGCCCGACGCGATGGAGGGCGCCGTCGCGCGGTTGCGCGAGCGGGGGCTGCTCGACGGCGGCCGGCTCTCCGACCAGGGCCGGCGTGTGCGCGACGGGGTCGAGGAGGCCACCGACCGCGCGCAGCGCCCGCTGGTCGAGGCCCTCGGCACCGCGCTCGACCCCCTCGTCACCACCCTCGACCGGTGGGCCGACGCCGTGGTCGCGCGCGGCTGGTTCCCCGACGACCGGGCCAAGCGCGCCGCGGGGTAGTGCTCACGACGCTGCTCACGACTCGGGCACGTTCTCCTCGATCTCCTCGAGCCAGATCGTCGCCGAGGAGTCCGACGGCGCGCGCCAGTCGCCGCGGGGCGAGAGCGAGCCGCCGGCGACGACCTTCGGCCCGTTGGGCTGCGCCGAGCGCTTGAACTGGGCGAACCCGAAGAACCGCTGTGCGAACACCTGCAGCCACCGCCGGATCTCGGCGAGGTCGTACGCCGCCCGGTCGCCCTCCGGGTAGCCCGGGGGCCAGTGGCCGGCGTCGAGGTCGTGCCACGCGTGCCAGGACAGGAACGCGATGCGCGAGGGCCGGAAGCCGTGGCGCAGCGTCCAGTAGAGGGTGAAGTCCTGCAGGTCGTAGGGCCCGATCTTCTCCTGGCTCGACTGGATCTCCTGGTCGGAGTCCGCGGGCACGAGCTCGGGGCTGATCTCGGTGTCGAGGACGTCCTGGAGCACCTCGGCGACGTCGTCCTCGAACTGCTTCGAGGAGATCACCCAGCGGATGAGGTGCTGCACCAGCGTCTTGGGTACGCCGGCGTTGACCGTGTAGTGCGACATCTGGTCGCCGACGCCGTAGGTGGACCACCCCAGCGCCGCCTCCGAGAGGTCGCCGGTGCCCAGCACGATCCCGCCGCGCTGGTTGGCGGCGCGGAAGAGGTAGTCGGTGCGCATCCCGGCCTGGACGTTCTCGAACGTCACGTCGTACACCGGCTCGCCCTGCGAGAACGGGTGCCCGAGCTCACGCAGCATGATCCGCGCGGACTCGGTGATGTCGATGGTCTCGAACGTGCAGCCCAGGGCCTCGGACAGGCGCTGCGCGTTGGACTTGGTGCGCTCGCCCGTCGCGAACCCGGGCAGGGTGAAGGCCAGGATGTCGGAGCGGGGGCGCCCGGTCCGGTCCATCGCCCGGGCGGCGACGATCAGCGCGTGGGTGGAGTCGAGCCCGCCCGACACCCCGATGACGATCTTCGGTCCGCCGATGGCCCGCAGCCGCTGCTGGAGACCCGAGACCTGGATGTTGTAGGCCTCGAAGCAGTCCTGCTCGAGCCGGGCCGGGTCGTTCGGCACGAACGGGAAGCGCTCGACCACGCGGCGGAAGCCGATGTCGCCGGTGGGCGGGTCGAGGACGAACTCGACGGTGCGGAACGTCGTGCTCGACGTCTGCTGCTGGCGGCTGCGGTTGTCGTCGAACGTGCCCATGCGCAGGCGCTCGGAGCGGATCAGGCGCAGGTCGACGTCGGCGACGGCGTGCTGCTCGCCGTCCGGGAACCGCTCGGTCTCGGCCAGCAGCACCCCGTTCTCGTGGATGCTGGTCTGCCCGTCCCACGAGACCTCGGTGGTCGACTCCCCCTCGCCCGCCGCGGCGTAGACGTAGGCCGCCGAGCACCGTGCCGAGGCCGACCTCGCCAGCAGCTGGCGGTCGTCGGCGCGCCCGACGGTGATCGGGCTGCCCGAGATGTTGGCCAGCACGGTGGCCCCGGCCAGCGCCGCCTCGGCGCTCGGCGGGATCGGGACGAACATGTCCTCGCACACCTCGACGTGCAGCACCAGGCCGTCGACGTCGGTGGCCGCGAACAGGAGGTCGGCGCCGAAGGGCACGTCCTCGCCGAGCAGCCGGATCGTCCCGGACTCGCCCGCGCCCGACGCGGCCTGGCGGGGCTCGTAGAACTCGCGGTAGTTCGGCAGGTAGGTCTTGGGGACGACGCCCAGGACGCGGCCGCGGTGCACGACGACCGCGCAGTTGTAGAGCCGGTGGCGGTGGCGCAGGGGCGCGCCGAGCACCAGGACGGGCGTGAGGTCCGTCGACGCGGAGACGATCTCGCGCAGCGCGTCGACGACGGCGTCGAGCAGCGTGTCCTGCAGGAGCAGGTCCTCGATGGAGTAGCCCGAGAGCGTCAGCTCGGGGAACACGGCGACGCCCACCCCGTCGTCGTGGCACTGGCGCGCCACCGACAGCAGCGACGCCGCGTTGGCGGCGGGCTCGACGATCGTGGTGCGCAGCGTCGCGGCGGCGACCCGCACGAAGCCCTGGTGGTACACCGAGGTGAAGGGCGGGGTGGGCACGTGCATCCTCCTGGCGCGACGACGCGGGCGAGCGTAGATCGCCCGCCCGCGCCGGTCCGCCGGGGTCAGACCGTGCTCGGCGGCTCCGCGGGCCGGGCCACCGGGCCGGCGACACCGTCGGCGCCGTCGGCGCCCTCCTCGGGCACCAGCGCCCACGCGGCCAGGTAGGCGATCAGACCCACCAGGTGCCCGAACACGGCCAGGAGTACCGCGAGGACACGCACGAGGTTCGGGTCGAGGCCGGTGCGGGCGGCGATGCCGCCGCAGACACCGGCGATCCAGCGGTCGCCGCGGCTGCGGCGGAAACCGAGGGCGGGGACGGACGGGGCGGCGGGCGTGGGCTGCGGGGTGGTCATGGCGTCGAGCCTGCCGCCGGCGGCGGCCCGGGACCTCCGGGTCGGACCCCCGTCTCCCCCGGATCCCGACCCCCATCCGGGGCCGGGGGTGCCTCCGGGGTCACCAGCCCGCCGACCTCGCCCAGGGTCGCGCTGATCGCCGTGGGGAGGTCGTCGGCGGTGCCGTCGAGGCAGCGGGTGAGCGCCTCGGCGAAGCACGCGACGACGACCGCCCCGTGCAGGCGGGCACGCTCGGGGGGCACGCCCCGCGCGCTCAGCTCGGCGGCCACCAGATACCGCCAGCCGTCCTGCTTGAGACGCTCGCGGGCCTGCAGCGCCGGCGTCGCCGCGATCACCGCGCCCCGCGCCGCGAACCGGGGCCAGTCGGCGGCCAGGACGGAGGCGACCTCGCGGGCCGCGACCCGCAGCGCCTCGGGCACCGAGCGGTCACGCGGTTGCGCGCGCAGCGAGTCGGCCAGCGCCGCGCGCATCGCGGCGTCGTCGGCGAAGAGGATGTCCTCCTTGTCGGCGACGTAGCGGTAGACGGTGCGCTCCCCCACCCCGGCCGCCCGGGCGACGTCGGCCATGGTCACCGCGTCGTAGCCGTCGCGGGCGAACAGGGCGAGCGCGGCGTCGACGATCGCGTCGCGCGTGCGCTGCTTCTTCTCCTCGCGCCACCCGGTGTTCACGGGAGACATCCTGGCAGACGTTGCCTTTTGGCAGTCTCTGCCATAAATTCGGCGACATGCGGATGCTGATCACGGGGGCCACGCGGGGCCTGGGGCGGGCGACGGCCCGGGCGGCGGGCCGACGGGGCGCCGAGGTGCTGGTCACCGGACGCGACCCGGAGGCGGTCGCCCGGGTGGCGGCGGAGGTCGGTGGGCAGGGCCACGTGCTCGACCTCGCCGACCCGGCGGCCGTGCGTGCCGCGGTGCCCGAGCTGGGCGCGGTGGACGTCGTCGCCGCCAACGCCGGGCTGCAGATCCGGGGCGGGCCGACCACGACCGTCGACGGGGTCGAGGAGACCCTCGCGGTCAACGTGCTGGGCCACGTCGCCCTCGTCGACGCCCTGCTCGCCGGGCCGCGACCCCCGTCGCGCGTGGCGTTCCTCGGGTCGACCACGCACGACCCGGCCACCCCGACCGGCACCCCCGCCCCCGTGGAGAGCCCCGACCTCGGCGCGCTGGCCCGCGGCGAGCTCACCACCAGCGGGCCCCAGCGCTACGCCACCACCAAGCTGCACTGCACCGCGCTCGCCGGCGCCTACGCCCGCGAGCACCCCGAGGTCCACTGGTCCTGCTTCGACCCGGGGCTGATGCCCGGCACCGGGCTGGCGCGGACCTACGGCCCGGTCGCGCGCCTGTTGTGGGCGACCGTGCTGCGCGGGGTGGCGGTGCTGCCGTTCGCCTCGACGCCGGCCCGGTCGGGGGACGCCCTCGCCCGCGTGCTGCTCGACGACCCCGCCCCGGGCGCGTCGGGAGCCGTCGTCGACTGGCGGCTGCGGCCCGGCGTCGTCTCCGCGCGGGCCGCCGACCCCGCGTTCGGCGACGCCGTGCTCGCCGCGGCCCGGGGCCTCGTCGCGGTCTGAGGTCCGTTCGGTCCGGTTCACCCGCCGGAGCCGGGGCACCCTGCGGGACCGAGCCCGTCCACGCCCCCGCCCCGGGAGTCCCGTGTCCCCCTCGTCGAGCCCGTCGAGCCCTGCACCCCGCCGCCTCGCCGTCGTGCCGCCGCCCGCGGACGACGCCCTCGTGCGGTCCGCCGACGGGGGCGGGCCCGGCGGCCGGCCGGAGCCGTCGACGCGCGTGCGGGCGGTGGTCGACGAGCTCGTCGAGGCCGCGGTGACCATCGGCGAGGACCTCGAGCTGGTCGTCGAGGACACCGTCGGCGAGGCCCTCGCCGCCGGGGAGCGGTCGTGGCGCGTGCTGCGCGCGGCGGCCCACCGCCTCGACGCGGGCCGCCCGCCCCTCCTGACCGCCGGCGAGGCGCTCGCCGCGCTCGGCGGGGAGGCCGCACGGGCGGTCACCGCCGTGGCCGTGACGTCGGGGTACGCCGGGCGCCACGCGAGCCGGCGGGCGGCCACCGCGGCCGGCCGCATCGCCCTCGCCCTCCTCCGACCGTGACTCACGGTCACTCTTTCCGGGTGATCGCCCCCGTACTCACTCCTACGGACTAGCCTCTGCCTCGTGATCTGACTTACAGTGAGCGCCGCCGCGGGACACACCCGGCGGCGGCCACCACACAGATCCCGCGGGGGGCGGAGCGGCGCCGCGGCGCCGGCCCCTGACGACCCCGCGAGAAGGGGGTCGACGTGCGAACGACCTATCGGGTGCTGGCGTGGATCCTCGCCCTGGAGGTGGTCGTCCAGGCCGCCGCCATCGCGTGGGCACTCTTCGGGCTGACCGCCTGGATCGACGGCGGCGGCGTCCTCGACGCCGCGGCCATCGAGGCCGAGGTGCAGTTCGACGGCGTCGTCGGCTTCATGGTGCACGGCATGAACGGGACGATGATCGTGCCCGCTGTGGCGCTGCTGCTGCTGATCGTCTCGTTCTTCGCGAAGCTCCCCCGCGGGGTGACGTACGCGGCGGCCCTGTTCGTCATGGTCGTCGCACAGGTGGCGCTGGGCATCGTCGCGCACTCCCTGCCGTCGCTGGGCATGCTGCACGGCGCGCTCGCGCTGGCCATCCTCGTGACCGCCGTGCTCTCGGCCCGGCTCACCGCCACCCCGCGGACGGCGGTGCGCGAGCCGGTCGCGATGGCGTGAGCGAGGACTGACCGAGATGCTGCGGGCGAGGCGACGGCGGTGGCGTACCCGCATCCGGGCACGGACCCTGGTGGCCGTCGTCGCCGCGCTCGCGGTCCTGGTCCCGATCGGCTGGATGTGGACCGACAGCCTCGTCCCGTCGTCGTACTCGATGATGGACATGGGCACGCCGGACCTCGGCGGCGGACCCGGGGAGCACGCCGGGCACGCCACGACGGGACCCGCGGTCGACACCCTGCGCGAGCCGCCGGGGCCGGCCGACGTCGACGTCACCCTGGTGGCGCGCGCCGGTCGGGTCACGCTGCCCTCGGGGCGCGTCATCGACGGCTACAGCCTCAACGGCACCACGCCCGGCCCGGAGATCCGCGCGGTCGAGGGGCAGATGGTGCAGGTCCGCCTGGTCAACGCGGACGTGCCCGAGGGCGTCACCCTGCACTGGCACGGCTACGACGTGCCGGCCGGCGACGACGGCGTCGCCGGGGTGACCCAGGACGCCGTGCCCGTCGGCGGCTCGTTCGTCTACCGATTCCGCGCCGAGCAGGTCGGGACGTTCTGGTACCACTCGCACCAGGTCGCCGACCCGCAGGTGCGCGGCGGCCTGTTCGGCGCACTGGTGGTCACGCCCCGCGCGGGCCTGGGCGACACCGGCGACGTGCTGGCCGTGACGCACATGCACCAGGGCCGCCGGACGATCAACGGGTTCGACGGCGACGTGGCAGCCGCCGGGGCACCCGGGTCGCGGGTCCGCGTGCGCGTGGTCAACACCGACAACGGGCCGATCCAGGCCTGGGTCGGCGGCGCGCCCTACCGCCTGGTCGCGATCGACGGCACCGACGTCGTCGGCCCCACGCCCACCACCGACTCGCTGTCGATCACCGCCGGGGCCCGGGCCGACCTCGAGATCGACCTGCCCGCCGACGGCGCGGGCGTGCGCGTGGAGCTCGGCGGGTCCGCGCTCACCTTCGGGCCGGCGCTGGCCCCGACCCCCCGCCCGGCCCGCCAGCTCGACCCCCTGACCTACGGCACGCCCGCCGCGCTCGGGTTCGACCCGGACGCCGCGGACCGCCGCGTCGACTACGTCATCGGGCGCCGCCCCGGCTTCGTCGACGGGCAGCCCGGGCTGTGGTGGACGGTCAACGGGAGCCTCTGGCCCGACGTGCCGATGTACGTGGTGCGCGAGGGGGACGTCGTGCGGATGCGCATCGACAACGCCAGCGGCGACCTGCACCCGATGCACCTGCACGGCCACCACGCCGTGGTGCTCGCCCGCGACGGCGTGCCGGCGACGGGCAGCCCGTGGTGGGTGGACAGCCTCGACGCCCAGGACGGCCACACCTACGACATCGCGTTCGTGGCGGACAACCCCGGCCTGTGGATGGACCACTGCCACAACCTCGCCCACCCGGCCGAGGGGCTGATGGCCCACCTCGTCTACGAGGGCGTGACCACGCCGTACCGGGTCGGCGAGGTGGGTGGTCACGCCCACAACGACCCCGAGTGAGATCACCGCGGGACGGAGGGATACTGGCCGGTAACCACGCGGTCCTCCCGGACCGCCGGGAGGTGACCGACCATGATCGCGACCACGGGGACCGCCCCGTCCTCCGGATCGCCCTGGCTGCTCCCCCACGCCACGGCGTGCGCAGAGGCCGTCGCCACGGCACTGGACCTGCTCGACACCGACGACGTGCGCGTCGAGCCCGACGGCGCCGGCTTCGCCCTGCGCGTGGAGTCCGACCCGCCGCGGGCGGTGCGCGCGGTGCGCTGGTCGCCGGACGCGGGGTGGGAGGCCACGTCCGACCCCGCCCGCCGACGGGCCCCGCGCTGGTGGGCACTCCCCGTCGAGATCGACGCCGACCCCCTCGCGCTGTGCGAGGTGCTGCGGGCGATGGCAGAGGGGACGCGGGCGCTCGGTCGGACGGCGTAGCGACCGGGGCCGCCCGGTCGACGCCGGTGCGGGCCCCTCGTCCGCACCGGCGGTCCGGATCACGCAACGTACCGGCCGGTCACCTCGCCGTGAACCCGCGCGCCGACGGCGCCGTACGCACAAAGACGTACAGCGCTGCACCCCGCGCCGGTCCTAGCCTTCCGTCGGGGACGTCCGAAGCCATCGGACGCACGGGGAGGGCACGATGCCGGGCCGATCCGACGACCACCTCATCGTGGAGCCACGCATCCGCCGCATCGTCCGGCGGCCGGTGACGCCGACGGTGCCCGCGCCGCGGCGCGAGGAGACGCCGGCGCCGCACGTGCCCGCACCGCGCCGCCCGCACCGGGAGGGCCACCTCGGCCACACCCCGGTCGCCGCACGCCCCCACCGGGACGCCTGAGCGACGCCCGGGGCCTCAGCCGCCGTTGCCGCGGCCGCGCCCGCGACCCCGGTCGCCACCGCGGTCGTCGTCGCGGTCGCCGCCACGCCCTGCCCGGGCCTGGTCGCGCCAGCGCTCCCAGAGGCGGTCCCACGACGCCCGGGCCTGCCGCGACGCCGCGCGCCCGCGCCGCGCCTCGGACTCCGACGCGACCTCCTCCATCGGCGTCGACGCGGCCGTGGTGCGCGACGAGGGGCTCGCCGCCGACAGCGGCGCCGCGGGGATCACGGGCGGCGCGGCCACCGGGACGGGCAGCGCGGCCAGGGGCACGCCGGCCGCCGGGGCCGCGGCCGGCGCCGGGGCGACGACGTCCGACGGCGCGCCGAGCACCCCGGCCGCGCCGGCGACACCGAGCACCCCGACCAGTCCGGCGCCCACCGCGACGGCCCGGCGCCCGGGCCGCCACCCGCGCACGGCGTGGGCGCCGGTGGTCGTCCCGGGACGGGTCCGGGGCGGCGCCGCGGGCACCGCGGGCGCCGCGAGCGTGATCGGCCCGGTGCGGGGCTCGGGGTCAGCGGCGCTCCGGAGCTCGGCCTCGCCCAGCAGCCGCGCGGCCTCGGCGGCGGCGGGCCGGTGCGCGGGGTCGGCGTCGAGCAGGGTCTGCAGCAGCGGGGTCAGGTGGCCCGCCCGCTGGGTGGGGTGGACGACGCCGGTGGCCACCCGTGAGAGCACCTCGAGGGCGTTGCCGCCCCCGCCCGTGGGCGGGCGGCCCTCGAGCGCGGTGTACAGCGTGGCGCCGAGGGAGAACACGTCGGCGGCCGCGGTGGCCACGCCGCCGCGGGCGAGCTCCGGGGCCATGAAGTGCGGCGTCCCGGCCACGAGATGGTCGGCGGCGGCCGGGTCGGTGTCGACGACCGCGATGCCGAAGTCGGTGACCGTCACGACGTCGTCCGCGCCGATCATGATGTTGGCGGGCTTCACGTCGCGGTGGACGATCCCGCGCTCGTGCATCGCCGCGAGGCCCTCGGCGATCTGCGCGCCGATCGCGGCCACCCGGGCGGGCGCCAGCGGCCCCTCGCGCTCGAGCAGATCGGCCAGCGACGGCGCCGCGACGTACTCCATGACCAGACAGACCTCGCCGTCGAGCGCGACCATGTCGAAGATCGCGGCCAGCCGCGGGTGGTGCAGGCGGGCCGCGACCCGGCCCTCGCGGTGCGCCCGGTCGCGGACCAGGCGGGCGCGTGCGGCGTCGAGGGCCCGCCCGCCGTGCAGGCGCTTGATCGCGACGTCCCGGTCGAGCAGCTCGTCGTGGGCGCGCCACACCGCCGCCGAGCCGCCGCGGCCCACAGGGGCGAGCAGGAGGTACCGACCCGCCACCCGGCGGCCGGGCTCGATGGTGGCCTGCCCGTCACCGAGGGCGTTCGGCACCGAGGTCGGTGTCGACATGCCCCTCCTCCCGCTGGGTTCGTGATCGGTCGTGCTGGTCCCGCTCCGTGCACGGCGCGGTCCGCTCCGTGACGGCCTATCGCGGGTCGTGACCATTCCGTTACCGAGACCTGACGGCATCCTCGCTGACTCCTCCTGACGAGGGACACGCGACCCACCCGGACCCGTGGTGACCGGCGCCACCTCACGGGCGGTGCCCGGGGACACAGCGATCACCGACCCCCGCGGCACCACGACGCGGTACCGTCGGTATCGGGTACTTCAGGTACCTCTCGACGCACCCCGCCCCCCTCTGGAGGGAAACACCACCATGGCCATCTCGGACGTCAAGGAGTTCACGCACCTGAGCGAGGCGGACGTCGCCGCGATCGGGCGCGACTTCGACGCGATCCGCCGCGACGTCGAGGCGTCGCGCGGCGAGGACGACGCGGCCTACATCCGGAGCGTCATCGCCCTGCAGCGCCGGCTGGAGATCGGCGCGCGGGTGGCGCTCGTGGGCAGCGTCCTGCCGCCGCTGTGGATCGCGGGCACCGCCGCCCTGGCCGCCTCCAAGATCATCGAGAACATGGAGATCGGCCACAACGTCATGCACGGCCAGTGGGACTGGATGAACGATCCGGAGATCCACTCGGCGCAGTGGGAGTGGGACAACGTCTGCCCCGCCGAGCAGTGGAAGCACTCCCACAACTACCTGCACCACACGTACACGAACGTCATCGGCAAGGACAAGGACGTCGGGTACGAGATCCTCCGCGTCTCCTCCGACCAGCCGTGGCACCCCTACTACCTGGGCCAGCCGCTCTACAACGCGCTGCTGATGTTCCTGTTCCAGTGGGGCGTCGCGCTGCACGACCTCGACATCGACGGCGCCGCGAAGCTCGACGCCGACCCCGAGGAGATGAAGGCCAAGCTGCGCCAGATCGGGCGCAAGGCCGGCAAGCAGGCGCTCAAGGATTACGTGTTCTTCCCGGCCCTGTCCGGCCCGTTCTTCCCGGCCACGATCGCCGCGAACGCGACGGCCAACCTCGTCCGCAACGTGTGGTCCTACGCGATCATCTTCTGCGGGCACTTCCCCGACGGGGCCGAGGTGTTCACCGAGGACGAGCTCGAGGGCGAGACGTGGGGCGAGTGGTACCTGCGCCAGCTGCTCGGCTCGGCGAACTTCTCCGGCGGCAAGCTCATGCACCTCATGAGCGGCAACCTCGGCTACCAGATCGAGCACCACCTGTTCCCGGACCTGCCGTCGAACCGCTACCCGGAGATCGCGGTCAAGGTGCGCGAGATCTGCGAGCGCTGGGACCTGCCCTACACGACCGGGCCGTTCCCGACGCAGTTCTGGCAGTCGACGCGGTCGATCTGGAAGCTCTCGCTCCCGGTGGCCGGCGAGCTCAAGCGCTTCGTCGACCGCCTGACCGGCCGCGAGAAGACCGCCCCGGCGACGGCCGCCGACGTCCCGGCCCCCCGCACCGAGCCGTCGGCCCGGGTCGCGGAGCCGGTCGCCGCGTGAGGTCGACGACGGCGGGCTCAGCCGGGCAGCGTCTCGCCGCCGGTCGGGGCGAGCACCTCGCCGCTGTAGTACGACGAGAGCCGGTCGGACGCGAAGAACACGTACGACGGCGCGATCTCGTCGGGCGACGCGGCGCGGCCGATCGGGGCCTGCGTCCCGAACGAGTCCACCTTCTCCTCGGGCATCGTCGCCGGGATCAGCGGCGTCCACACCGGGCCCGGCGCCACGCAGTTGACGCGGATGCCCTGCGGGAGCAGCTGCTGGGACAGCGACATCGTCAGCGCGTGCACCGCGCCCTTGGCCGCCGAGTAGTCCAGCAGCGACTTGTTGCCGCGCAGGCCGTTGACCGACCCGGTGTTGATGATCGCCGACCCCTCGCCGAGGTGCGGCAGGGCGTCCTTGGTGATCCAGAAGAAGCTCGACACGTTGACGGCGAACGTGCGCTGCCACTGCTCGTCGGACAGCTCGTCGGGGGTGCTCACCGGCGTCTGCACGGCTGCGTTGTTGACCACGATGTCGAGCCCGCCGAGCTCGTCGACGGTCCGCTGCACGAGACGTCGACAGTGGTCGCGGTCGGCGATGTCGCCGGGCAGCCGCACGCAGCGCCGGCCCTTGGCCTCGACGAGGCCCTGGGTGTGCGTCGCGTCGTCGCCCTCGGACAGGTAGCTGATGGCGACGTCGGCGCCCTCCTCGGCGAAGGCGACCGCCACGGCGCGCCCGATGCCGGAGTCACCGCCCGTGATGAGCGCCCGCCGGCCGGCGAGCAGGTCGCGGCCGACGTAGCCGCGCATCTCGTCGTTCGGCTCGGGGTCCATCGCCCCGGTGCGGCCGGGGTAGGTCTGTTCCTGCGGAGGGGGCTGCTCGGAGGTCATGGCGGACGGTCTTGCCGACGGGTGCCGGGCACGAAACGCCGGGTGTGAGTGCTTGTCCGTGCCCCGGCACGGACAAGCACTCACGAGCGCGCTAGCGCAAAGCGGCGATCTTGTCGAGCACGGTCTTGCGGTTCTTCGTGCGGCGCTCGTAGGCGTCGACCTTGCCGAGGTCGGTGTCGGAGAGCCCGTCGAGCTTCACCACGACGTCGGTGGCGTTCAGGTCGTCGTAGCCCTGAATGGGCAGGTCGTCCTCCACCGAGACCGCGCCCTTGGCCTCGCCCTCGGCGGTGGCCACGCCGGGCACGCGGCGCGCCTGGTCGGCGGCGGCGCCGGCCGCCCCGCCGATGCCGGAGCCGAGGCGCTGGAGCAGCGCCGGGAAGGCTTCGGCGAGCTCGCGGGTGAACTGGGCCTGGGCGCGGGCGAACGCCTGCACCCACTCCGCGGTGCGGTTGCCGGCGGCCTCCTCGGCCTCGGCGACGTTCTCCAGCAGCTCCTTGTACGCGCGCAGCGACTCCTCGCCGCCCTGGCGGGCCCGGCTCACGATCTGCTCGTTCAGGCTCCGGACCTGCTCGACCACCTGCTCGACCCTCGGGTTGCCCGCCATCTGCTCCTCCTCGATCGGTGCTTCGTCGCACTTCGGTGTGCCTCGTTTCCCAGGCACCGATGCGCCCAAACAGGTGAGCGTCCCGGACGCTCCGGACGCGGACGGGCACCGGGACACCGATTGTTCCGGAGACCAGGACGAGCTGTGTGACGCGCCTCGCAGCGGCACCTACAGTGGTGACGACGGCAACACCGTCCGTAGGGAGGCACGACCATGCGCAAGCCCCGGCACGTCCGACTCACCGAGCCCCTGGTCCGCGAGAACGGCGAGCTGCGGCCGGCCACGTGGGACGAGGCGCTCGCCCGCGCCGCGGCCGGGCTGCGCGGCGTCCCCGCCGCCGAGTTCGGCATGTTCAGCTGCTCGAAGGCCACCAACGAGATGAACTACGCCGCGGAGAAGTTCTCGCGGGTGGTGATGGGCAGCAACAACGTCGACAGCTGCAACCGCACTTGACACGCTCCCAGCGTCGTCGGTCTGACGACGGTGTTCGGTGCCGGCGGCGGCACCTCCGCCTACGTGGAGGCGGAGCACGCCGACCTGCTCGTGCTGTGGGGATCCAACGCGCGGGAGACCCACCCGATCTTCTTCCACCACGTGCTGCAGGGGCTGCGCAACGGCGCCCGGATGTACTCGGTCGACCCGCGGTACACGTCCACGGCGCGCTGGGCCGACGCGTGGCTCGGGCTCGACGTGGGCACCGACATCGCGCTGGCCAACGCGATCGGCCGCGAGATCATCCACGCGGGCCTGGTCAACCGCCCGTTCGTCGACCGCGCCACCTCCGGCTTCGACGAGTACGCCGCGACCGTCGAGCCGTACACGCTCGAGCGGGCCGAGGAGATCACCGGCGTGCCCGCCGCGACGATCCGCGAGCTCGCGCACGCCTACGCCCGCGCCGACCGCGCGCAGATCTGCTGGACGCTCGGCATCACCGAGCACCACAACGCCGCCGACTACGTCTTCGCGCTGATCAACCTGGCGCTGCTCACCGGCCACGTCGGCCGCTACGGCTCGGGCCTGGTGCCCCTGCGCGGGCAGAACAACGTCCAGGGCGGCGGCGACATGGGCGCCATCCCGGCCAAGCTGCCCGGCGGCTACGACGTCGGCGACGAGAAGGCCCGCGCGCGGTTCGCGCAGGTCTGGGGCACCGACGACTACCCGCGCGAGCCGGGCATGCACCTGTCCCAGATGTTCGAGGCGATGGAGCGCGGCGAGCTCAAGGCCCTGTACTGCATCGGGGAGAACCCGGCCGAGTCCGAGGCCAACGCCACCCACGCCCGCCACCTGCTGGAGGGCCTGGACACACTGATCGTCCAGGACATCTTCCGCACGGCCACGGCGGAGCTGGCCGACGTCGTGTTCCCGGCGACGGCCGACTGGTGCGAGTACGAGGGCACGGTCACCAACTCCGAGCGGCGCGTGCAGCGCGTCCGCAAGGCGATCGAGCCGCCGGGGCAGGCGCGCCCGGACACCCACATCATCAGCGCGCTGGCCACCGAGCTGGGCCACGACTGGGGCCAGCCCACGGCCGAGCAGGTGTGGGACGAGCTGCGCTCGGTGTCGCTGAACTGGCACGCCGGCATGAGCTACGCCCGCCTCGACGCGCTCGGGGGGCTGCAGTGGCCGTGCCCGTCGGAGGACCACCCGGGCACGCCGCTGATGCACGCGCGCCTGTGGTCCGACGACCCCGACGAGCGCGGACGGCCCGCGCCGTTCACGCCCGTGGAGCACGTCGCGCCGGTCGACGCGCTCGACGACGAGTACCCGATCCGCCTCACCACCGTCCGGCTGCTCGACGCCTACAACTCCGGGGTGCAGTCCGGCGGCTACTCGTCGCCGCTGCGCGTCCGCGAGTCGCTGCGCATCGACGCCCAGGACGCCGACCGCCTCGGCATCGCCGACGGCGAGCGGGTGCGCGTGGTGTCGCGGCGCGGGGCGGTGGAGGCGCCGGTGGGGATCGATCCCTCGCTGCGACCGGGCCTCGCGTCGTTCACCCCGCACTTCACCGAGGAGGTCGACGTCAACGTGCTGACCAACGACGCCTGGGACCCCAAGTCGGGGACCTCGGAGTTCAAGGCGACGGCGATCCGGGTGGAGAAGCTGCGGGACGCGGAGCATCGAGGGGAGCACGCCGATGGGGGAGCCGGACCATCTGGTGTCGTGGCCGCGGAGAGCCGTCCGATGCCGGTGGCGGGGGCCTGACGCGTGGACCTGCACCTCTCCGGCGCGCAGCCGACCGCCCTCGAGCGGGAGACGATCGACGCGGCGTTCGCCCGCGCCGTCCCGTCGCCGCTGTCGACCAACGGCGACCGGCCGATGCGCTCGCACCACGCCGGCCACGACGCCCGGGCCCGGCGGCACCTGCTGCTGCCGGTGCTGCACGCGGTGTCCGACGCCGTCGGCTGGATCTCCCCCGGCGCGCTGGACCACATCGCGGTGACGCTGTCGGTGCCGCCCGCGGAGATCTACGGGGTGGCGACGTTCTACGCGATGTTCGCCGTCGAGCCCCGGGCGCCGCGGGTGGTGCACGTCTGCGACGACGTCGCCTGCGGTCCCTACGGCGGCGAGGACATCGCCGCCCGGCTGACCGAGGAGCTGGGCCCCGAGGGCGGGGCGCACCAGGTCGGCGCCGAGCCCGACGCCGCCTCGCCGGGCGGGACGCCTGCGGGCACGCCGGGCAGTGCCTGCTGGGTGCGCAGCCCGTGCCTGGGGCTGTGCGAGCGCGCGCCCGCCGTGCTGCACCAGCGCGTCGCCGAGCCCGATCTCAGCCAGGCTCCCGCTCGCCCCGACGACGTGGTCGCGGCGGCGCGGTCGGACGATCCGGCGCTGGCCGACGAGGCCGACGCGGCGTTCGCCGACACCCGGGTCAGCGCACCCCAGACCGGCCCGGGCGCGACGTTGCCGGGTGGGGGTCCCCTGCGCCTCATGCGCCGCATCGGCGTCGTCGACCCCACCAGCCTCGACGACTACCGCGCGCACGGCGGGTACGCCGCCCTGCGCCGCGCGGTGGACCTCGGCCCGACGCGGGTGATCACCGAGCTCGAGGACTCCTCGCTCACCGGGCGCGGTGGTGCCGCGTTCCCCACGGGGGTGAAGTGGAAGGGCGTGGCCGGCGCCCCCGAACGCCCGCACTACCTGGTGTGCAACGCCGACGAGTCCGAGCCCGGCACGTTCAAGGACCGGGTGCTCATGGAGGGCGACCCGTTCGCCCTGATCGAGTCGATGACGATCGCCGGCTACGTCACGGGCACCGAGGTGGGCTACCTCTACCTGCGCGGCGAGTACCCGCTGGTGACCCGCCGGCTGGAGAACGCGATCGCGGCGGCCCGCGCCCGGGGGTTCCTCGGCGCGGACGTCATGGGCGAGGGCTTCACGTTCGACATCGAGCTGCGCCGCGGCGCCGGGGCCTACATCTGCGGCGAGGAGACCGCGATGCTGGAGTCGATCGAGGGGTTCCGCGGCGAGCCCCGCAACAAGCCCCCGTTCCCCAGCGTGTCCGGGCTGTTCGGCAAGCCGACCGCGATCAACAACGTCGAGACGCTCTACAACGTGCTCGGCGTCCTCGACGTCGGCGGGCAGGCGTTCGCCGAGGTCGGCGGCGGGCGCTCCACCGGCACCAAGCTCTTCTGCGTCTCCGGGGCCGTCGGCACGCCGGGGGTCTACGAGGTCGAGTTCGGCACGACGCTGCGCCAGCTGCTCGACCTCGCCGGCGGGACGCGGGGCGAGCTGCGCACGGTGCTGCTCGGCGGGGCGGCCGGCGGGTTCGTCATGCCCGCGGACCTCGACGTCGTGCTCACCCTCGAGGGCGCGCGGGACATCGGGGCGACGCTGGGCTCGGGCGTCGTGCTCGTGTTCGACAGCCACGCCGACCTCACCGGCACCCTGCGGCGCATCGCGGCGTTCTTCCGCGACGAGTCGTGCGGGCAGTGCGTGCCCTGCCGCGTCGGCACGGTGCGCCAGGAGGAGGCGCTGGCGCGGCTCGAGCGCGACGCGCCGCTCGGCTCGCGGGAGACCGAGCTCGCGCTGCTCGACGACCTCGCGCGCGTCATGCGCGACGCCTCGATCTGCGGCCTCGGCCAGACCGCGCCGGCCGCGGTCACCTCGGCCCTCGATCTCGGCCTGCTCGACCGGCCGCGCTCTCCCAACGGGAAGGTGCCCACGGCATGACGGACACGCAGCGATCGGTGACCCCGGCGGACCCGGCCTCGGGCAAGGGCCCGGCCGGTGACGGCGGCGGCTCCGCGGGACCGCCGGACGGCCAGCCGCTCGACGGCGCCAGCGAGGCCGCCGAGGGCGCCGCGGTCCCCGGCGTCGACGCCTCGGGTCCACCGCCCGGCGAGCGCACCGACGGCGACACCCGTCCCGCGGCCCCGGTCGGGCCGACGGTGGCCGATCCGGTCGCGCCGCACCGCGGTGCCGAGGAGCGCGTCAGCACCGGGGCGGTGATGCTCGGGACGATCCGGCGCCGCGTCTCGCTGACCCTGGACGGCCGCGAGGTGCGGGTGCCCGAGGGCGCCACGATCCTCGACGCCCTGCACGACGAGGGCACGCCCGCGCAGGCCGACACCCCCACGATCTGCTGGGCGCCCAACATGGACCCGATCAACGCGTGCCGCGTGTGCGTGGTCGAGGTCGAGGGCTCCCGGGCGCTCGTCCCGTCGTGCGCGCGCCGGTGCGAGGACGGCATGGAGGTCAAGACCGACACCGAGAAGGTCCGCCACAGCCGGCGCATGGTGCTGGAGCTGCTCGGGTCGTCGGTGGCCATGGACCGCGCGAGCGCCGACGTGCAGCGCTGGATGACCGACTACGGCGTCGACACGGCGCGCTACGGCCCGCCCGCTCCCCCGGCCGCGGCCGGCGAGCGCGACCGCCGCCACCCGGGCCACCACCACGCCCCCGACGGCGCCACCGCGGCCACCGTGCACCAGCCGGTCAAGATCGACAACGACCTCTACGTGCGCGACTACTCCCGCTGCGTCCTCTGCTACAAGTGCGTCAACGCGTGCGGCAGCGACGCCCAGTTCACGTTCGCGATCACCGCGGCCGGACGCGGGTTCGACGCCCGCATCGCCACGGAGTACGACGTCACGCTGCCGGAGTCGGCGTGCGTGTACTGCGGCAACTGCATCGGCGTCTGTCCCACCGGGGCGCTGATCTCGCGCAGCGAGTACGACCTGCGCGAGGCCGGCGAGTGGCACCCCGAGGAGGAGACGGTGACCACCACCATCTGCTCGTTCTGCGGTGTCGGCTGCAACCTCGAGCTGCACGTCCAGCAGAACCAGATCGTCAACGTCACGAGCCCCGCCGACCACTCGGTGACCCACGGGCACCTGTGCATCAAGGGCCGCTTCGGGTTCCAGCACGTCCAGAACCTGTGAGCCACGCGGGTCAGGTGCGGTGATCGTTCGGCCGAACCCGCGCGGCCGTCGGGTGCCACTCTCGGCGTGGTCCTTCTCGGGGAGCGTCCTCTGCTGGTTGGGTCCGGAGGAACCAGTGTGTCCATCGACGACGAAGGAGGCACGCCGTGGCGAAGACGCAGGACGGCGACCGCACCGAGCAGGTCCTGGCGGGCCTGCACCAGCTCGTCGAGGCCGGCCGGGTGGAGGACGTCGAGGCCGTGCTGACCACCCTCATCGAGAGCGAGCCCGCGCAGGACCCGACCGTCGAGGAGCGCGAGACCCGCTCGTACGCCGAGGGCATGCGCGACGGGATCGCGCTCGCCCGGGCCGCCACCGGCTCGGACGACAGCTGAGCCGCACCGCCGACGGCGTCCGCGCGGTCCACCAGCGGGCCGCGACCCACTCACGAGGAGCCATCAGATGACCGCGGCCGTGGCCGACGACCGTCCCGCCGCCCCGCCCCTCGCGGAGGCCGCGCCCGGTCCCGCGCCGGTCGCCGGGACGGGCTCGGCACCCGCACCGGCAGCGCCGCCGTCGGCGTCGGACCGTCTCCGCGCCCTGGCGGTGACGATGATCGACCGCCTGGCCGCGGCGGCCACGGCCAAGGTGGAGGAGGTGTCCGACCGGCTCGGCGACATGGCCGCGGACGCCGCGAAGGGCGCGCTCGACGGGGCGGGCGCCGGCAAGGGCGTCTTCGCCAACGCCGCGATCCAGGGTGCGCTCGCCAAGCTGCAGGGCCGCAACCCCGTCTGGGCGGCGATCAAGGGCGGGGTGTCGGCGATGAGCCCGGGGACCAAGGCGCTCCTGGGGCTGTTGCTGATCCTGGTCGCGGTGCTCTCGCCGGTGCTGCTGATCGTGCTGGCGCTGGTGCTGCTGGTCGCCGCGATCGTGGGCGCGGTCCGCAGCTGACGGTCGTGGGAGACGCGAACGGCCGGGTCCCCGTTCGGGGACCCGGCCGAACCGTCGTGGTGCGTCCGCTCAGCGGATGCCGACGACCTCCTGGGCCAGCGCGGCGTGGCGCGTCTGGGCAGCGGAGATGATGCCGGACCGGTCCTTGTTCGCCTCCTCGTAGACGATGACCTTGTTGAGGTCCTCGACGTCGTCGAGCTGCTTGATCTTCGCGACGGCGTCGTCGATTCCGAGCTCGTCGTAGCGGGCGATCGGCAGCTCCGAGGAGTGCAGGGCGCCGAGACGGGCGCGGGCCTCGTGCAGGGCCTCGGCGGTGTCCTGGGCACCCTCGCGCCGGCTGACGCGCTCGGCGCGGTCGAGGGCGGCGTCGCGACCCGTGGTCGCGATCTCGCGGGCGTCCTCCCCGAGGCGCGCGGCCCGGCCGGCGGTCTCGCTCACCGCGGAACGGACCTGGTCGCCGGTCTCGGCCACCGCGGCACGGACCTGGTCGCCGCCCTGCTGCACGCGGGCCGCCCAGCGGCTGATCTGCTCGCGGGCGAAGTTCACCGGCAGCCGCACGGCGCGGGTGGCGCCGCCGACGACCATCTGCACCGGGGTCGGCTTCAGGGCGGGCGGGCCGCCGAGCGCGTGCTCGGCGAGCACGGTGGTCAGCCACTCGATGGTGGCCGCGTGGGCCTCCTCGAGGCGGTCGGCCAGGCGGCGGACCTCGACGTCCTTCGTGGCCTCGGCGAGGGCACGAAGGTAGACGGCGCGGTCGCGCAGCTGGTGCTCGAGGGTGAGGTCGCCGAGCAGGGCCTCGTCGAGGGGGCCGGCCTGCTCGACGGTGGCCTTCACGACGGCACCGACGCGCCCCACCAGCGGGGACACGACGTCGGCGACGCCACCGAGGCGCTGCAGCTCGCGGGTGATCTCGGCGGTGCGGCGCTCGGCGTTCTGCGCGTTCTCGGTCAGCTCGCGGCGGACGGCGTCCGTGCGGGCCTGCGCGACGCGGATACGGGCGACCTGGACCTCGGTCTGGGTCAGCTGCAGCATCGAACGCAGCTGGGCGATGACGTGGGCCTGGGTGCTCACACTTCTCCTTCGTATCTACTTCGGTTGCGTGCGTGTGTTCGGCCTACCGGCCGGTCACGCACCGGCTACCCACGGGTCGCCGGACCCCATGCGTGGGGTGTGACACGCGTGACGCGCGTCCGCCGATCGGGCACTCGAAGCCATGTCCCAGCCGAAGCGCCACGCGGAACCACCGAACCCCGACGAGAACGACACGCCGTCGGAGCACGACGGCCAGGGCCGCGGCTCGGGCCCGTACGCCCCGCCCGGCCGCGACGACCAGGGCAACCCGGTCCCCTCGGTGCCCCACGAGGGACTGCTGGGCCGGATCGGGGCCTCGATCGTCGCCGGCGAGGCGGTGGTGCTCGCCGTCGTCGGCGTCGCGGGCCTCATCACCACCTGGGGCGCGGGCGTCACCGAGCAGACCCAGGACACGTTCCTGGCCCTGCGGCTGAACCCCCTGCACAGCGTGCTGCTGCTGGTCACCGCCGTGCTGGGCGCCGTCAGCCTTCGCAAGCGCACGTGGCTGCGGCTCTTCGCCGGCGGCCAGGCCATCGTCTACCTGCTGCTGTTCGTCTTCGGCTCCGCGTTCAGCGTGAACACCGGCGACGCGACGTTCCTGGCGCTCAACACCCCGGACCACGTCCTGCACGGGGTGCTGGCGGTGCTCGGGTTCATCGTCGTCATGGTCTCGAGCGCCCGCATCGTGGAGCCGCCGCCCGGGTCGCTGCCCTACCCGGGCTCGATCCCCGAGACCGGCGAGGAGCCCCCGCAGGGGCCGACGCCGGACTCCCCCGAACCGAGCCGCGACTCCGACGTCAACCAAGGCCGGACCGAGGCGCACCCCGAGGACCGCGAGGACCGCGGCATCCGCGGTTGAGCGGTGGCCCCCGCTCAGGCCAGAGGGCGGCGGCCGTGGTGGATGAACCGGTCCTTGATCAGCACCACGGCGCCGCCCAGCACCACCACCAGACCCATGTCCGCGGCCGTGCGCTTCAGCCCGCCGAGGGCGAGCGCCCAGTCACCCGAGACCACACCGATGCCGACGAGCGCCGCCGCCGGCACGAGCGCCAGGGCGATGAGGGCGCCGGCGAGGACGGCCTCGCGGAACGAGGTGACGATGACGAGCCCGGCCAACGCCCCGCCCGCGCCGACGAGCCAGTCGGCGGCGGTGGGATCGACCACCATGTGCACGCCCTCGCTGGAGGCCAGCACGCCGGGCTTCGCGAGGCCCAGCCCGCGCAGCACGAGGAACGCCACGCCGCCCGCGGCGGCGAGCACCAGGTAGCCCCCGAGCATCGCCACCAGGGCACGACGGGTGCGGTACAGGCTGCCGCGCAGCAGGGCCACGCCGAACTTCGCCACCGGTTCGAAGGCGGGCGCGATGATCGCCGACGCGGCGAGCGCCAGCGCCTGCGGCACGGGCGGTGAGAGCAGGCCCGCCACCGCGATCGCGCCGCCGAGGGCCATCAGCGCGAAGTAGTTGACGCTCGTGCGCCCGTGGTGGCGCAGCGTGCGCTCGAACTCCTCCCAGGGCGACTCGTCGGCGTCGTCCTCGATCGCGTCCTGGGCGTCGGTGGCCACGACGCTCTCGGTGCGCACCGTGGCGACGGTGATCGGCCCGAAGTCGCGGGCGCGCTCGACGGTGGTGAGCACGGAGTCGATGGAGCGGTTGAGCACGTGCAGCGAGATCACGTCACCGGCCGGCTTGACCGAGCCGCCGCGCTGCAGGGTCACGGCCAGGACCCCGTCGTGCTTCTCCAGATCGCCGAGGACCTCGTCGGTGGCGTCGGCCGGCAGGGTGACGTCGATCTGGTGGTGCACGGGGGGCTCCTCAGGAGTCGTTCGCGACGGGCCGGACGGCGCGCACGACGACCAGCTCCTCGGTGGTCTGGTCGTCGGCGACGAGCCCGCGCTCGCGCAGCAGTGCGCGGCGGGCGGTGAGCACGGGGCCGAAGGGGTGCTCGTGGCGGGCGACGACCTCGGCGTCCATGCCCTGCCCGCGCAGGCGGGCGATGGTCACGGCGGGGTCGTTGAAGGCGGAGTGCACCACGAGGAGCCGCCCGCCCGGGCGGAGCACCCGCGGCGCCTCGGCGCACACGCGGTCGAGCACGAGGCGCCCGTCGCGGCCGCCGTCGAAAGCGCGTGCGAGACCGTGCCCGGGCAGGTCGTCGGTGACGGTCGGGACGTAGGGCGGGTTGGACACGACGACGTCGAAGAGCTCGCCGGCCACGGGGCCGGTGAGGTCGCCGCGGCGCGTCCGCACGCGCCGGCCGTGGCGCGCGGCGTTGACGCGGGTCGAGAGCAGGGCCCGCCGGGAGAGGTCGACGGCGGTGACGTCGGTGTTCGCCACGCCTGCGGCCACGACCGACAGCGCCCCCGCGCCGGCGCCGAGCTCGAGCACGCGGCACGGACGGTCGGCGCCGCAGCCGTGGTCGGTGAGCTCGCGGCGCAGGACGTCGGCGAGCAGCCAGGTGTCGCGCTGCACGGGGTAGACGCCCGGGACCCGGAAGACGCGGTGATGGGGGCGGATACCGGGCACGGGGGTGTGACGGGGGTCCGGGGCGACGGTCGTCATGGGCTCCTCGGCTCGGCTGGGGGGCGAGTCGGGTCGCCGGGTGCCGGGTGGCACCGACCGGTCCTCCCGCGCGGCGGGGGCGTCGTCGACCCGGCGGAGGCGTTACCCGGACCGAGCGGAACATCCATCCTCCGCACGGCCGATCAGGGCCGTCGCACATCTCACGTCGTGCGCGGGTCTCGGACCTGGTCCTTTCCGGGTACGCCCGCACCTCGTCATCGACCTGACGCGCCGTCGGACCCGACGGCCGTGCTGCTGAGGAGCGACTGCCCGTGCCCGTCCTGCCCCGCGCCCGCGGCCCGGTCTCGGCCGCCGTGCTCGACGTCCTCGCCGGCCGCGCCGCGGCCGCGGACCTCGCCGGCGCCGTCGGGGACCTCGCCGGTGTCGACCCCCTCGGCGACGACCTCCAGCTCGCGCTCTACGCCTGTTACGAGCTGCACTACCGCTCGTTCGACGGCGTCGCCGACGCCCTCGAGTGGGACCCCGACCTGCTCGCCCTGCGCGCCCGGCTCGAGGCGCCGTTCCTCGACGCCGTCCGCGCCCGGGTCGACGGCGGCGACGACGTCGAGGCCACCGTGGAGGCCCTGCTCGTGGAGCCGGTCGAGGGGTCGGGCCCGTCGTGGCACCTCCTGCGCGAGGGTGAGCGCTGGCAGCTCGACGAGTACGTCGCCCTGCGCTCGCTCTACCACCTCAAGGAGGCCGACCCGCAGGCGTGGGTGATCCCGCGGCTCGACGGCGTCGCGGGCCGCGCCAAGGCCTCGCTGATGACCGTCGAGCACGACGAGTACGGCGCCGGGCGACCCGAGCGCGTCCACGCGCGCATCTACGCCGAGATGATGGAGGGCCTCGGGCTCGACACCACCTACGGCGCCTACCTCGACGTCGCGCCCGCGCCCGTCCTCGCGACCGTCAACATCATGTCGCTGTTCGGGCTGCACCGGCGGTGGCGCGGCGCCTCGGTGGGCCAGTTCGCGCTCATCGAGATCACGTCGCCGCCCGGGGCCGCGCGCCTCGTCTCGGCGATCGAGCGCCTCGGCCTGCCCGAGCGGGTCACCGAGTTCTACGCCGAGCACGTCGAGGCCGACGCCGTGCACGAGCAGCTCGTGCGCAAGGACCTGCTCGCGAGCCTGCTCGAGCGCGAGCCCGAGCTGGCCGCCGACGTCGTCCTCGGCCTCCAGGCCTCGACGGTGCTCGAGGACCTGCTGGCCGACTACCTCGTGACCTGCTGGTCGGCCGGCGCCTCGTCGCTCGTCGCGGAGCGTTCGGCGGCCTGAGCGGGGCCCGACCGGCGCTCCTTGCGCCGGTGGCTGGTGTCGCAGAACGGGTAGCGCTTGGTGCGCCGGCACGCGCACAGCGCCACCACCGGCCGCTCGCTGGTCACCCGCGTGCCGTCGGGCAGCTCCAGCTCCACGGGGCCCTCGACCAGCACCGGCCCGCCCTCGGTCAGCGTGACGCGGGTGGGTCGGGACGGTGCTGCCATGACGGCCTCCGGGGTGCGGGAGCGGGACGTGCGCGGCTACCCCGGCCGACGGCCACCGCACACGGGCCCGGGCGGCGTCACACCGTGTCACAGAAGCGCCGCACCCAGCGCGCCACGTCCCCGGGGTGGGTCAGCGGCAGCATGTGCGCCCCGGCGGGCAGGGTGACGACCTCGATGCCCGGCCGGACCCGCGCGAGGTCGCCCAGCCAGACGGCCGGGGCGAGGCGGTCGTGCGGGCCGCGCAGGACCAGCACCGGCACCGTCGAGCCGGCCAGCGCGACGCGCAGGTCGTGGTGGCGGGCCCGGCGCATCGTCGTCAGGAAGCCGGAGAGCCGGGTCACGAGGTACTCCCGCACGATCTCCGGGAACCGCCGCGGGTCCTCGCGCGCCGCCGTCAGCACCCAGCGCCCCACGAGGCGCGGCCAGGGCACGGCACGCGGGTCGGTGGTGGGGCCGACGAGGACGAGGCCCCGGACCAGCGCGGGGTGGCGCCGCGCGGTCTCGGCGACCATCTGGCAGCTCGCCGAGTGCCCGAGCAGGACGACCGGCCCGCCGGCGGTCAGGCCGAGGTCCTCGAGGCGCTGCGCGAGGCGGTCGGCCTCCGCGGTGGTGTCCAGGGGCGCTCCCCGCCCGGGGAGCCCGGCGGCGGGCAGACCGACCACGGCCAGCGGGACGGCCACCCCCAGCCGGGCGGCGACGCCGCGCCAGCCGTCCACGGTGAGCCCCAGCCCGGGCACCGCGACCGCGGTCGGGACGCCGGGCGCGGGCAGGAGCTCGGGCGCGCCCGTCACCCGGTCTCCCGACGTGCCCCGCCGGCCGGGTGCACCACGCGCGCCACCGGCTCCGGGTGGCCGTCGTCGGCGGCCCGGCGGGTGACGGCCCCGGTGATCTCCTCGACCGCGTCGGCCGCGGCGAGCACGAGCACGCTGCCGCCGAACCCGCCGCCGACCAGCCGGGCGCCCAGCGCGCCGTGCGCCAGCGCGGTCTCCACGGCGGCGTCGAGCGCGGGCACCGACACCGCGAAGTCGTTGCGCAGGGAGGCGTGCGACGCGGTCAGCTCGGGCCCGATCTCCGTCGGCCGCCCGGCCCGCAGCAGGTCGACCACCCGGTGCACCCGGGCCTGCTCGGTGACGACGTGGCGGGCGCGCCGGCGGAGCGTCCCGTCGAGGTGGTCCACCATCGCCGGCGTCGCGTCCCGCAGCGCCGGCACGCCGAGCGCCGCGGCGGCGGCGACGCACGCCGCGCGGCGGTCGGCGTAGCCGCCGTCGGCGAGGTCGTGGCGCACCCGCGTGTCCACCACGAGCATCTCCAGCCCCGCCCCCTCGAGCCCGAGCGCCACGTCCTCGACCCCCAGGGTGCGGCAGTCGAGCAGCAGGGCGCTGCCCTCGCGGCAGAGCAGCGACGCCACCTGGTCCATGATTCCGACCGGCGCCCCGACCACGTCGTTCTCGGCGCGGCGCCCCGCGCGGGCCAGGGCGTGGCGGTCGAGGCCGGCCCCGGACAGCTCGGCGAGGGCCAGCGCCACCGCGCACTCGAGCGCCGCCGACGACGAGAGCCCCGCGCCGAGCGGGACGTCGCTGTCCACGACGAGGTCCCAGCCGGCGCCGGGCAGCCCGGCCTCGCGCAGCGCCCACACCGTGCCCAGCACGTACGCCGACCAGCCGCGCGCCGCCGTCAGGGCGTCCAGCGTCGTCGTCACGGTGTCGCCGGGCTCCTGCGCGGACCGCGCGGTGACGACGTCGTCGGCACGCCGGGCCGCGGCGACCCGGCAGCGGCGGTCGATGGCGAAGGGCAGCACGTGGCCCTCGTTGTGGTCGGTGTGCTCGCCGACGAGGTTCACCCGGCCCGGCGCGGAGAACAGGCCCTCGGGCTCGCGGCCGACGGCGTCGCGGAACGTCCGCGCGAGCGCACTGCTCATCCCGGCACCTCCACACCCGCGCACGCCTCCCGCAGGCACGGCCGCGACCCCGGGCACCACGTCGGTGAGGAACGCGCCGCCGGACGTCTCCGAGCCCGCGAGGTACTTCAGCTTGCCCGCGCCGCGGTGCGGCGGGCAGATGTCGAGGTGCAGGTGCGCGACGTCGCGGTCGGCGCCGTCGGTGGGCGCGGCGTGGACGCCGAGCAGGTAGGACGTCGCGACGCCGAAGAAGGCGTCGTACCCCGCGAGCACCCGGGCGAGGTCGGCGCGGGCGTCGGCGGGGAGCTCAGTCGCGACCGTCACCCACTCGCCGTGCGTCGGGTCGTGGCGGCGCTCGCTCATGCGGTGTCGTCCGGGTCGGGCTCCTCCTGGTCGGCCCAGGAGAAGAACCGGATCGTCCGGCCGTCGGCCAGCTCGCCGACCTCCTCGTGGACGACCGCCTCGGCACGCTCCTCCACCACACCCCCCTCGACGGAGCGGACGGTATCCCGTCGCGACGGCGGGCTCAGGTGCGCCGGTCCCCCTCGCCGTCGGCGAGGTGGTGCAGCGACCCGGCGAAGGCGTCGGCCGCGCGGCGGCGGGCGGCCAGGGAGCGCGTGCCGGTCTCGGTGAGCCGGTAGCGCCGGGGATCCTGCGACGGGCGGGCGACGAGCCGGTTGCGCGCGAGGCGGTGCAGGGTCGGCACGATGCGCGAGAGCGGCATGTCCAGTGCGTCGCCGACCCGGCGGCGCAGGAGGGCGGCGATCTCGTCGTGGCGCAGCGGCCCGTCCGCCAGCGCCGCGAGGACCAACGCGTCGACCTGGCCGCGGTCTCGGATGCGGGCGCGCGAGCCGGTGGCGGCGCGGCGGGGTGCCGTCGAGGTCATGAACATCAGGATCGCCCCACCCGCCCCGGTCCGAAACGACGCCGAAGGGCCCAGCCGACCAGCGCGAACACCGCAACGGTCGGGGCTTCTCAGCCGATCGAGGGCTCCGCGACGGCCAGCAGCGGCGTCCGGCCGGGACGCCCGGCCCGCGCCAGGACCTCGCGGTAGAGGTCGAGGTAGCCGCGGGCCATCACCGCGGGCGTGAAGCGGTGCCGGGCCGCGGCGCGGCAGGCCGCGCGGTCGAGGGTGCCCTCGGCACGGGCCGCGAGGAGGGCGGCGAGGGCGTCCTCGTCGTCCGGCGCGACGAGCCGCCCGGTGCGGCCCTCGTCGAGCAGCTCGGGCAGGCACCCGCGTCCGTACCCGACGACCGGTGTGCCCAGGGCGAGCGACTCGACGATCCCCGTGCCGCCGGGCTCCTCCCAGCGCAGCGGGCAGAGCTGGGCCGACGCGGTGGCCACGAGGCGGTCGCGCTCGGCCCCGCGCAGCGCCCCGACCCAGCGGACGCGGTCGCCGTCGAGCAGCGGCGCGACCTCGTCGAGGAACCACGCGACGTCCGGGTGCTCCCGCGCGCGGGGGTCGGACGCGAGCGCGGCGTCGAGCGCCGCCGCGTCGTGGTGGGGGCCGACGGGTCCGGCGAGCACGACCCGGCGCCCGGTGCGGTGGGCGAGCCGCGCGGCGACGTCCTGGCCCTTGCCCGGGGTGAGGCGGGCGAGGACCACGAGGTGGTCGCCGACGTCCACCACCGGCGGTGCCGTGTCCGCGAGCGGCGTCGCCAGGTGCACGTGCCCGAGCGCCTCGTCACGCAGGGCGGCCGGGGCGCCGGCGAGCTGCGCGGCGGACACGCCGTTGACGAACACCCGGTCCCGCCCGTCGAAGCGTCCGTAGAGCTCGGGGTGCTTGGCGAGGTCCCAGTGCAGCGTGTGCAGCACCGGGACGCCGGCGTCGGCGTAGGACACCAGGCCCCACGCCTCGAGGTGGGAGTGCACGAGGTCGACGTCGTCGCGGCGCCGCAGCTCCTGCAGCACACCGTCGACGTGCGCGGCGGCGACGCCCATGACCCGGTTGTAGGGCGCGGCGATCGCCGCGAAGCGGGGCTCGGCGAACGTGCTGACCTGCTCGTCCACCTCGAGCCGGCTCGTGCCCACCGTCGCCAGCACCACCCGGACCCCGAGCCGGCGCAGCTCGGGGACGAGCGTGGCCAGCACGGCCTCGATGCCCCCGTAGCCCTCGGGCGGCACGGGCAGCCACGGCCCGGCGTCGACGAGGACGGTGAGCGGGCGCGCGCTCATCACGCCACCGGCCGCGAGCGGGCGAGCACCTCGCGCAGCGGGGGACGCTCGTCCACGGCGACGTCGGTCTCGACGACCTCGCGGTCGAGGCCGCCGGGCCCCGGGGCCGACGGGCGCCGGAACTGCACGAGCGTCGTCGCCTCGGGGACGCGGTTGAGCACGCCCTGGCGCGCGAGGCGCGCCGAGGCCGCGAGCTGGATCTGGGCGGCCATGCGCCCGAGCGCCTGCAGGTCGTGGTGGCGGTGGACGCGGACGCCGAGGTCGACCTGGGCCATGGCGTCGAGGCCGACGAGGTCGAGGACGTCGACGAGCATCCCGAGCTCGACGCCGTAGCCGGTGGCGAACGGGATGGACTCCAACAGGTCGCGCCGGGCGGCGAACTCACCGGCCAGCGGCTGCACGAACCCCGCCAGCTGCGGCCACGCGAGGTTCAGCAGCGGGCGGGCGACGAGCTCGCTGACCCGGCCGCCGCCGTCGACGTCGACGGTGCCGTCGCCGACGAGCGGGCGGTGGTAGAAGCCCTTGACGAAGGCGACGTCGGGGTCGGCGAGCAGCGGACCGAGCAGCCCGGAGACGAAGCCGGGCTCGACGTCGCGCAGGTCGGCGTCGATCGCCGCCACGAGGTCACCCGAGCTGGCGGCGACGCCCTTCCACAGCGCCTCCCCCTTGCCGTGCGCGGGGAGCACGTCGGCGAGCACCGTGTCCTGGTGGACGACGGTCGCGCCGGCGGCGGACGCGACCTCGGCGGTGGCGTCCCGCGACCGGGAGTCGACGACGAGGATCTCGTCCACGAGACCGGCCCCTTCGACGAGCGCCTCGCGGACGGTGGTGACGATCCGGCCGATCGTGGCCGCTTCGTCCCGGGCCGGGAGCACGACGCTGATGCGCCGTGCGCGCTTCTGCTCGACCATGTGGCCGAGCAGCCAATCCTCCGTGCGGCTGGTGCGGTGCGAGAGCCAGCGGCGGACCTCGGGGAGCATGCCGCGTGGTGCCCGATTCGCCCGAGCGGGTACCAGCGCGCTCGTGATCGATACCGAAGTCAGGGTGGGCATCGTCGGGGCCGGCGGGGTCGCGCGCCGGCACGCGGGAGCGCTGGCCGCGATGCCGGACGTGACGCCGGTCGGCGTCACGGATCCGGACCGCGACCGCGCCGCGGACCTCGCCGGCACGATCGGCACGACGCCGGCCGACGACGTGGACGACCTGCTCGCGCGGGGCATCGACGCCGCGTGGGTGTGCGTGCCGCCGTTCGCGCACGGCGAGGTGGAGGAGCGCCTGGCCGCGGCCGGGGTGGCGCTGTTCGTCGAGAAGCCCCTCGGGCTCGACGTCGCCACCGCCGAGCGGGTGCAGGCCGCGGTGCACGCGGCCGGGGTGCCGACGTCGGTGGGCCACCACTGGCGCTCGTCGACCGTCGTGGCCCGCGCCCGCGAGGTGCTCGCCGGGCGCGACGTCCGGCTCGTCACCGCGACGTGGCTGGACAAGGTGCCGCCGGTGGCGTGGTGGGCGCACCGCGCGTCGTCGGGCGGGCAGGTCGTCGAGCAGGCCGTGCACGTCCTCGACCTCGCGCGGCTGCTGGGCGGGGAGGTCACCGCGGTGCACGCCGTGGCCGACGCCGCGGCGCCCGCGGGCGGCGACGTCGACTCGGCCACCGCCGGGACGCTGCGGTTCGCCGGCGGGGCGGTGGGCACGCTCGCCGCGACCTGCCGGCTCGCGTGGAAGCACCGCGCGGGCCTGGAGGTCTACGCCGACGACCTGGCACTGAGCATCACCGAGGAGCAGCTCACCGTCCGCGACGGCGACGGCACGTGGACCGTCGAGGTCGACCCGGCCGAGGCCCGCACGGCCGCGGACCGCGCGTTCGTCGACCACCTGCGCGGCCGGGAGCCGTCCGGGTCCGGCACGGTCGTCGACCACGCCGAGGGCCTGCGCACCCACCGGCTCGCGTGCGCGCTGGCCGACTCGGTGGCCTCCGGCGCCCCGGTGGTGCTGGATGCCTGACGCGGTGACCGACTCCCGGCTCCTCGTCGTCGACGGGCCCGGACAGGTGCGGTTCGTCCCCGATCCCCCGACCGGCCCGCTGCCCGACGGCGGCTTCGACGTGCGCACCCGCTTCTCCGGGCTCTCCGCGGGCACCGACCTGAGCTGGGTCAAGGGCACCAACGCCATGCTCGCCAGCGCGTGGGACCCGGAGCTGGGCCTCTTCGACGACGCCCGGCCCGGCGCCGGCTATCCGGTGCGGAAGGTCGGCTACATGCAGGTGGGCGAGGTCGTGGCCGCGGGGCCCTCGTCCGGACGCCGGGTGGGCGAGCTCGTGGCGATGACCTACGGCCACCGCACGGCCCACCGCGCCGACCCGGCGGCCGAGCGCGTCGTGCCGCTGCCGCCGGGCCTCGACCCGACACTCGGGATCTACGCCGCCCACATGGGCCCGATCTGCGCCAACGGCGTCCTGCACGCCGCCGCCGAGGAGGGCGCGGCCGACCTGGACGCCGGCGTCCGCGACCGCACCGTGGCCGTCGTCGGCGCCGGCGTGGTGGGCCTGCTGACCGGGCTGTTCGCCGCGGAGCTCGGCGCCGCTTCGGTGACCGTGCTCGACCCGACCCCCGGCCGGCGCGCCGTGGCCGAGGCGCTGGGCCTGGCGGCGCGCGACCCCGACGACCCGGGAGGGGTCGTCGACCTCAAGCGGGGCTGGCGCCACGGCCCGGGCGACCACGGGGCCGACGTCGTGTTCCAGTGCCGCGGGCGCGCGTCCGCGCTGGCCACCGGACTGCGCCTGCTGCGCCCGCAGGCCACGGTGGTCGACCTGGCGTTCTACGCCGGGGGCGCCGAGGCGGTCCGGCTCGGCGAGGAGTTCCACCACAACGGGCTCGGCGTCCGGTGCGCGCAGATCGGGCGGGTGCCGCGGGCGCTGCGCGGGACCTGGGACCGCGACCGGCTCTCGGCGGCCACCCTCGACCTGCTCGCGGCGCGCGGCGACGACCTCCTCGCCCACGTCGTCACCGACCGCGTCCCGCTGGCCGACGCGCCCGCCCACCTCGTCGCCCTCGCCGACGGGCGGCGCCACGCGGGAATCCAGACCGTGTTCACGGCCTGATCGCCTACCCTCCCGGGCCGTGACCACGGGAACCGGCACGGGGCGGGCGGCGGTGCAGCGGGCGCTGGAGGCGGCCGGGGCGCCGCGGGAGATCCGCAGCTTCGACACCCCGGTGCCCTCGGCCGCCGCGGCCGCCGCGCAGCTGGGCTGCCCCGTCGGCGCGATCGCGAACAGCCTCGTCTTCACCACCGGCGACGGCGTGGTGCTCGTGCTCGCCTCGGGCGCCCACCGCGTCGATCCCCGCCGCGTGGCCGTCCACCTCGGGGTGGCGAAGCGCCGGGTCAAGCGCGCCGACCCCGAGACCGTGCTGCGCGCCACCGGCCAGCGCGTCGGCGGGGTGTCGCCGGTGGGGCACCCGGCGCCGCTGCCGTGCATCGTCGACGTCGCCCTGACCGGCTACGACACGGTCTGGGCCGGCGCCGGCGACGAGCACGCGATGTTCCCGACCACCGCCGACGAGCTCGTCGCCCTCACCGGGGGGACGCTGCTCGAGGTCGCCGACGGCTGACCCGCCTCAGTGCCCGTGGTACGCGTGCACGACGGCGTGCCCGCGGCCCCGGCCGATCATCCAGCGGTTGATCGGCAGGGTGACGACGAACGCGACGAGCAGCGCGAACGCCAGCGCGCCCCAGAAGATCACGCTGGAGAGCCCGGCCTCCATCGCCCCGGGGACGCCGACCATCACCGCGTTGTCGACGATCTCCATGACGGCGATGGAGACGGTGTCGGCGGCCAGGGCGACGCGCACCGCCTGCCGGAACCCGACGCCCGCCCGCAGGACCCCGCGCATGGTCAGCGCGTAGCCGAACACGAACGCGAGCGCGACGGCGAGCGCGACGGTCGCGACGGTGGACAGGCCCAGCGCGGTCCCGATGACCATGCCGAGGACCTCGCCGATCGCACAGCCGGTGAGGCAGTGCAGCGTCGCCTGCGCGGCGGTGGACCAGGGCACGGAGGCCCAGCCGGACGGCTGGACGTCGTGGACGTGGGTGTCGGACACGGTGACCTCCTCGGACGGTGTCGGGTCCTGGTATACCCCCCAGGGGTATAACTCGCAAGGGCGTCTCCGCCCTCGACGCCACACGATGTGGACACAGCGTCCTTTTCGTGGTTCCTTGTATGTGGACACCGAGTGCACATCGAACATCGGAGGCATCCGTGAGCAGCACCGAGACGCCCACCCGCACCGCCCTCGTCACCGGCGGCTCCGGGGGCATCGGCCGGGCGGTGGCCGAGCGGCTCGCCCGGGACGGGATGGCCGTCGGCGTGCACTACGCCGGCCACGAGGCGCGGGCCGAGGAGGTCGTCGCGACGATCGAGGGGGCGGGCGGCCGAGCGATCGCCGTGGGCGGCGACGTCGCCGACCCGGAGCAGATGGCCGCCGCGTTCGACGAGGTGGAGGCCGCGTTCGGCGGGATCGACGTCGTCGTCAACACCGCCGGGATCATGATCCTGGCCCCGATCGCCGAGCTCGACCTCGACGACCTCGACCGCATGCACCGCACCAACATCCGCGGCACGGTCGTCGTCACCCAGCAGGCGGCCCGTCGGGTGCGGGCCGGCGGGGCGATCATCGCCTTCTCGACCTCGGTCAACCGCCTGTCGTTCCCCACCTACGGCGCCTACGTGGCCAGCAAGGGCGCGGTCGAGTCGCTCGTCCCGGTGCTCGCCCGGGAGATGCGCGGCCGCGACGTCACCGTCAACGCCGTGGCCCCCGGCCCGACCGCGACCCCCCTGTTCCTGGACGGCAAGTCCGAGGAGCAGATCGCGGGCCTCGCGGCGGCGCCGCCGCTCGAGCGCCTCGGGCAGCCCGAGGACATCGCCGAGGCGGTCGCCTTCCTCGCCGGGCCGGCGCGGTGGGTCAACGGCCAGACCCTGTTCACCAACGGCGGGCTGGCGTGACGGCAGCAGCATCACCGTCCGCGGCGGACGCTCCGGGGACGACCAGGGGATCGCTAGCATCGCCGCCCGTGGCCGGGATCGAGCAGCGGCGCAGCCGCGGCCGCGGGCGGCGCCCGGCGGACGAGGTGCGCGGCGAGATCCTGGACGCGGCCGGCGAGCTGCTGATGGGCGAGGGCATGGCCGGTTTCACCTTCGAGCGGGTCTCGAACCTCTCCGGGGCGAGCCGGACCACCCTGCACAAGTGGTGGCCCACCCGCGGCGCGCTGGCGGCCGAGGCCTACTTCCGCACGGTGGAGACCACGCTGGCGTTCCCGGACACGGGCGACATCACCGCCGACCTCACCGAGCAGCTCACCGCCTTCGTCCGCCTCGTGACCGGGACGGGCGCGGGGCGCGTGATCGCCGAGCTGATCGGGTGGTCGCAGACGGACCCCGAGCTGGCCGCGGCCTACCGCGAGCGCTACTCGGCGCCCCGCCGCGCCCTGGCCGTGACGGCCATCGAGCAGGCCCGCGACCGCGGGCAGCTGCGCCGCGACGTCGACGCGGAAGCGGTGGTCGACCAGCTCTGGGGCGCGTGCTACCACCGCCTGCTCATCCCCGACCAGCCGCTCACCGAGGCCTTCGCCCGCACCCTGGTCGATCAGCTCGTCCGGGGCCTGCAGGCGGGGTGAGCCCTCACCGCCGCGCGAACAGGAACAGCCCGTACTGCCAGACGGCGTCGATCCACTCGCGGTCGAGGTCGAACCCCGCCGCCGCGGCCTCGGCCACGAACTCCGGGCGCCCGAACTTCACCGAGTAGCCGTGCACCAGCGAGTCGCCGCGGCGCAGGTCGAGGCCGTGGTCGAGCCCCCGGAACGTCACCGTCTGGTCCTCGGTGGCGAAGAGGTGCCCGACGACGGCGGAGGTCTCGGGGTCCCAGCGGGCCCGCGGGTAGAACAGGTGCGGCCGGGCGTCGCCGTCGAAGGTCCGGGTGAAGTGGGCGAGCTGGTTGAGCCGGAACCGCGCCTGGGCCGTGGCGCCGGGCGGGTCGTTGTAGGCGGCCTCGAGGACGTCGCCGGGCTTGACGAGGTCGGCGGTGACGAGGAAGCGGTCGCCCGGCTCCAGGGTCGCCGCGACGTCGTCGAGCAGCGCCGCGCGCTCCGCGGTCGTGGTGTTGCCCACCGCACTGCCGAGCCACACGACGGTCAGGGGCCCCGGGCGGTGGGCGCGCAGGTGCGCGAGCGCCGCCTCGTAGCGGCCCCAGAGTCCCTGGACCTCCAGGCCGTCGACCTCGGCGGGGAGCTCGGCGGCGCTGCGCTCGAGCATCTCGCGGGTCACGTCGACGGGCAGGTAGGTCGTGGGACGCCGGCGCTGGCAGGCCCCGAGCAGCACACGGGTCTTGGCCGCGCTGCCGCTGCCGAGCTCGGCGACGAACGGGCCGACGCGGTCCGCGACCTCGTCGGCGTGCCGCTCGAGCAGCGCGAACTCGGCGGGCAGCAGGTAGTACGACGGCAGCCGGGAGAGCTCCACCCACAGGTCGGCGCCGACCGCGTCGTAGCCGTACCAGGCGGGGATGCGCGGCGGTGTCTCGCGCAGGCAGGCGAGCACCGAGGCGCGGTCGTCCCAGGCGGCGGCGTCCTCTTTCGACTCGACGGTCGTGACCGCGGCGGTCACCGGGCCTCGCCCGGCATGAACGTGACGACGAGGACGTCGCGGCGCGCCGGCCTCCGCGGGTCGACGGGCCGGATGGGGTCGACGCCGTGCCAGGTGCGCCGGTCGTCGCCGACGAGCAGCGTCGCGGGCTCGGCGAGGGTCGTGGTCAGGACCTCGCGGCCGTCGGTGTCGACGACCTCGCTCGTCCCGCCCGTGGCGTTCTCCCGCCCGACGAGCAGCGACGACACCAGCGTGACGCCGTCCTGGTGGCGGCCCTCGGGGGTCGCGTCGCCGCGGCTGTCGGCCGAGCCGAGCACGCGGAAGGGGTGGACGTGCACGGTCCAGCGCGGCGGGTCGTCCAGGACGCCGGCGATCCCGCCGAGCAGCTCGAGCAGACCGTCGAGCACGGGGTCGGCGAGGAACTCCTCGGTGAGCGGCTCGAAGACGCGGCCCTCGTCGAGGAAGAGCCGGTTGGAGTCGGCGGGCTGGCGGAACTCGTCGACCGGGTCCAGCTCGCGCCGCCCCTCCGGGGTGACGACGAAGCGCCCGTACCGCCGTAGGCGCTGCGTCCCCGACCGGGCCGCGTAGGGGTCGGGGTGCAGGTCCTCCCAGTGGCCCGCGAACCCGGTCCAGCCCTGCTCGTCGACCCCGAGCCACCGCATCACCCGGGGTCCGGGGACCACGTGCGCGCCGACCCCGCCGACCGCCTCGCGGGCCTCGGGCAGGGGTCCGGCGTCCGTCCGTTGCTCACTCGCAGCACGCATGCCGACTCGGCTACCCACCCGGACGTGCCGGGGTGCGCGGGGAATGTCGCGGGGCCTCCAGGCGTAGAGTGAAGAACGGCTCTGGATCGATACGGTTCGCCGTCTCGGCCGGTGCCGCACCCGTTCACCCACGAAGCGAAGGTCGCCGTGCCCGCACGCACCACCCCCGACACCGAGGTCGACGCTCTCGGCACCGAGATCGCCGAGCTCCGCCAGCTCCTCGACCGCCTCGACGGTCTCACCCACCAGGCGCGCACCCGCCTGCGGCGCATCGAACAGCACCGCAGCGGCGTCGACGCCCGCTGGCTCGACCGCTCCCACTAGACCCGTTCCCCCGGCCCGCCCCGCGTCCACGGGGCGGGCCTCGTCGTGTCTCAGGCCGCCAGCGCCGCGTAGCGGCCCTCGCGGTCGACCAGCTCGGCGTGCGTCCCGGACTCGACGACGCGGCCGTGGTCGAGCACCGCGATGCGGTCGGCGTGGCGCACGGTCGACAGGCGGTGCGCGATCGTCAGCGTCGTGCGGTGCCGCGCGAGGTCGTCGAGCGCGAGCTGCACCGCCCGCTCGGTCCCGGTGTCGAGCGCGCTGGTGGCCTCGTCGAGCACGAGGACGCGCGGGTCGCGCAGCAGCGTGCGGGCGATCGCGAGGCGCTGCTTCTCGCCGCCGGAGAACCGGTGGCCGCGCGCGCCGACCATCGTGTCGTAGCCCTCGGGCAGGCCGGCGACGACGTCGTGGATGCGTGCGGCCCGGGCGGCCGCCTCGATCTCGGCGTCGCTCGCGTCGGGCTTCGCGGCCCGCAGGTTCTCGCGCACGGTGGTGTGCAGCAGGTAGGTCTCCTGGCTGACGACGCCGACGATGCCCGCGAGGTCGGCCAGGCGCAGGTCCCGCAGGTCGACGCCGTCGATGGTGATCCGGCCGGCGTCGGGGTCGTGCAGGCGCGCGACGAGGGCGCCCAGCGTCGTCTTGCCCGACCCGGTCTCCCCCACCAGCGCCAGCGTCGTCCCGGCCGGGATCGCGAGGTCGACGCCGTCGAGGGCGGGGCGGTCGCCGCCGGGGTGGGTGAACGTCACACCCTCGATCCGGACGTCGCCCCGGACGTCGTGCACCTCGACCGGGTGCTCCGGATCGGCGATGTCCACGACCAGGTCCTGGTACTCGAAGATGCGCGCGAACAGCGCCAGCGAGCTGGCCACCTGCACGCCGACGTCGAGCAGCCCCGACAGCGGCCGGAAGACGCCGGCCTGCAGCGAGGTGAACGCGACGAGCGTGCCGATCGACAGCTGGCCGACGGTCCACGGCAGGCCCGCGCCGAGGTAGATCAGGGCCGGGATCGCCGCGAACACCACGCTCATCGTGGCCATCCGCCAGCGCCCGGCGAGCTGGGAGCGCTGCTCGAGGTCGGTCAGGCGCGCCGAGGACGCCGTGAAGCGCTCGACCAGCGCCGGACCGGTACCCAGCGTGCGGTGCAGCGCGGCGGCGTCGACCGACAGGCCCTCCTCGATGGTCACGTTGAGGTCGGCGAGCTCGCGCTGGCGGGCGGCGGTCAACGTGCGGCGCATGCGCGCGACACGGCGGCTGACGAGCACCGCGGGCGGCAGCACGACGAGCGTGACCAGCGCGAGCTGCCAGGACAGCGCGACCATGGCCACGGCGGTGGCGACGACCGTGGTCAGGTTGGCGGCGATCGACGTGGCCGTGGAGGTGACCACGGTCTGCATGCCGCCGATGTCGTTGGTGATGCGCGACTGCACCTCGCCGGTGCGGGTGCGCGTGAAGAAGCCCAGCGACTGCCGCTGCAGGTGGGCGAAGACGTCGGTGCGCAGCCGGTGCATGACGCGCTGCCCGACGCCGGTGGAGATCCAGGTCTGGACGACGCCGAGCGCGGAGGTGATCGCCGCGACCGCGATCATCCCGCCGGCGAGCAGGGCGAGCAGGCGCACGTCGCGGCGCGGGAGGGCGTCGTCGATGACCGCCCGCAGCAGGAACGGTGAGGCCAGCGCGACGATCGACGACGCGACGATCACGACGACGACGACGGCCAGCGGCCCGCGGTGCGGGCGGAACAGCCGCGCGATGCGGCGCAGCGAGACCCGGCGGGCCTGCTCGGCCTCCTCGGCGCGGATCTCGGGGGTGGGGTCGTAGCGGGGCAAGGGGCGGCTCCTTCGCGAGGTGGAAGTGCTGAGGTAACCTCAACGTGAGGCTACAACAGCACCCGATGGAGGGTATTCCCCGTGTACGACAGCAGCGAGGGGGACGGTTCCCTGGCCGAGGTCTTCTGGCAGGTCGCGCGCCGGCTGCGCCACCAGTCGCGCGAGGCCCTCGCGCCGTGGGGCATCTCGCCGTCGCAGCTGCGCGCCCTGGACGTCCTCCTGCGCCACGGGCCGGTGCGCCCGGGCGAGCTCGCCGAGCACCTGCGGATCGCCCCCCGCTCGGCCACCGAGGTCGTCGACGCCCTCGCCGAGCGCGGCCTGGTCGAACGCCGGCCCGACCCGGCCGACCGGCGCGCGACGCAGGTGGTGGTCACCGCGGCGGGCACCGAGCTCGGCCGGGCGGTGCGCGCCGCGCGGGCCGCGGAGGCCGACCGGGTGTTCGCCGAGCTCTCCGACGGCGACCGCGCCGAGCTCGACCGGATCCTGCGCCGCCTCGCCGCCGACGGAATTCCCGCCGAGGTGCATCCACGTCCGGGGCCCGGGCCGTAGTGGAGGTGTCCGCACGTGGCACCACCCCACCAGGAGAACCCATGCGCCGCCTTGTCCGCGCCGCCGGCGGAGCACTGATCGCGTCCGCGATCGTGCTCGGTACCGCCGGAGTCGCCAGTGCCCAGGAGACCGGCTCGGTCTACGTCGTGCACGGCATCCCCGACACCCCCGTCGACGTCTACGTCGACGGCGAGCGTGCCCTCGACGACTTCGCCCCGGGCACCACCAAGGGCCCGCTGTCCCTGCCCTCCGGTCCGCACCAGGTCGCCGTCTTCCCGGCCGACGCCGCCGACGACTCCGGCGAGGCGCTGCTCTCCGCGCAGGCCGAGGTGCCTGCCGGCGGCAACGTCACGCTCGCCGCACACCTCACGGCCGAGGGCCAGCCGTCGCTGACGCCGCTGGTCAACGAGGTCGGCGAGGTCCCGGCCGGCCAGGCCCGTGTCGTGGTGCGCCACCTCGCGGCGGCTCCCGCCGTCGACGTGCTCGCGGGCGGGCAGGCCGTGGTCAGCGGTCTGACCAACCCGAACCAGGAGGCCCTCGAGGTGCCCGCGGGCACCGTCTCGGCCGCCGTGGCCGCGGCCGGCACCACCGAGCCGGTGATCGGGCCGGCCGACCTGTCGCTGGAGGAGGGCACGACGACGTTCGTGCACGCCATCGGCTCGCTGGAGCAGGACAGCCTCGAGCTCGTCACCTTCACCGTCTCCGGCGGCGACTCCGCGCCGCACGGCGTGCCCTCCGGCGCTCCCTCGGGCGCGCCGGCCGCGAGCGTCCCGGCCGCCGGCTGGGCCGCGATGTCGGTGCTCGGCCTCGCGCTCGTCGGGTTCTCGCTGGCCCGGCTGCGTCCCGCGGGCCGACGCTGAGCGTCCGCACTCCCGCCCTGGTCGGGCTGGTCGTCGGCCTCGCGCTGGCGATCGGCCCGGCCTGGGCCGGGATCTCCCAGCTCTCCGACGCGGTCTCCCCCGCCGGGCCCCCGGCGGCGGTGACGGCACCGGTCGCACCGGCCACGGGACCCGCACCGGTCACAGGACCCGCACCCGTCGGCCCGGCCCCGGCGACCGCCGGCGCCCCGATCCGCGTCCGCGCGGCCGCGGCCGGGCTCGATGCGCCCGTGGTCGCGGTCGGCGTCGCGGGCGACGGGCAGATGGAGGTGCCGGAGCGCGTCGCCGACGTCGGCTGGTACCGCTTCGGGCCCGCGCCCGGGGCCGCGACCGGCTCGGCCGTGCTCGCCGGTCACGTCGACGACCGCGTGCAGGGCGACGGCGCCTTCGCCGACCTCGGCGGGCTGGCGCCCGGCGACGAGGTGCTCGTCGACCGTCCGGAGGGCTCCGTCGCCTACGTGGTGCGCGAGGTCCGGACGTTCCGCAAGGACACGCTTCCCGTCGCGGACCTGTTCCGCGAGGGCGGGCCGCCGCGCCTGGCCCTCGTGACCTGCGACGGACCCTTCGACACGGACGTCGGCCGCTACCGGGACAACCTCGTCGTGCTCGCGGAGCCGCGATGACGACGATCGGCCCCCGGGAGGGGTTTCGCCCGGTGCGTCCGGGGTCACCTCGCACGGGTGAGGAGCGTCCGGTGAGTGACGGCGGCGCGCCGTCCCGGCGCTCCACCGTCACGACCGCGAGCCCGGTGCCCGACGACGAGCGCATCGGCCGGGCGCTGGCCCGCGGGGAGCCGGGCGCCCTGCGGGAGGCCTACGACCGGCACGGCGGCTGGGTCCTCGCCGTCGCCCGCCGGGGCCTGGGCTCGCCGCACGACGCCGAGGACGTCACGCAGCAGGTC
>JAQSWW010000157.1 GCA_029266415.1 Actinomycetospora sp.
CCCCGGCGCCGCCGAGCCTGCCGGGTGCCCTGCCCGCGGCGCCGCCCGCCGACGCCGGGCCGATCGTCGTGTCGGTGTCCGGCCGGGTGCACCGGCCGGGTCTGGTGCGCCTCGCGCCCGGCAGCCGGGTCGGCGACGCCGTCGACGCGGCCGGCGGGGCGACGCCCGACGCGGACCTGACCGGGCTCAACCTCGCCGCCCGCATCGCCGACGGCGAGCAGGTGGTCGTCGGGGTGCCGACGCCGGTGACGCCGCCGGGAGGCGGTGCGGGCGCGGCCCCGGCCGCGGGCGCTGGGGCAGCGGGCGGCGCGCCGGGCGGGCGGGTCGACCTCAACTCCGCGACGCTCGAGCAGCTCGACCAGCTGCCCGGGGTGGGCCCGGTGACCGCACAGCGGATCCTCGAGTGGCGCAGCCAGAACGGGCGCTTCGGCACGGTCGACCAGCTGCAGGAGGTCAGCGGCATCGGCGAGGCCCGCTTCGCCACGCTGCGCGACCTGGTCACGGTGTGAGCGCCGGGGCCCCGCCGGCACCGATCGCCGAGGCGCCGCCGCCGGACCTGCGGCTGGTGCCCGCCGCCCTGGCCTCCTGGGGCGTGGCGATCGCCGCGCTCACCGCGGGCTGGGGCGCGGCGGCGGTGCTGGTGGCCGTCGCAGGCACCGCTGCGGTCGTGGCCGCCCGGCGCGCCGGCACACGCCCGGGGCTGCGCGCGGCGGTGGTCGCGGCGGGCGGCTGCGCGGCGGCGGTGGGCCTGGTGGCGGGTCTCGCCGCCCACGCCGTGGCGAGCCACCCGCTGCGACCCGCGACCGGCAACGGGGTGTGGGCGCGGCTCGACGTCGTGGTCACCGCCGACCCGCGCCCGGTGCGCTCGACGGTCCCGGGTCCCGGCCGCGTGGTGGTCCGCGGCGAGCTCGTGGGCGGGCAGGTCGGCGCCGCGCCCGCCTGGCGGGCCGGCGGGCGCGTGGTGCTCATGGCGCCGGCGGAGCAGTGGGCGGGTCTGCTGCCCGGTCAGGTGGTCGGCGTCCGCGGTCGGCTCGCCCCGCCCGACCGCGCCGACCTGACCGTCGCGGTCCTCCAGGTCCGTGGCCCGCCCGTCGCCGTCGGCCCGGTGCCGCTGTCCCAGCGCGTCGCGGGCGACCTGCGGGGCGGGTTGCGCGACGCCGCCCGGGCGGTGCTCGCCGAGGACCCGGCGGGCCTGCTGCCGGGGCTCGTCGTCGGCGACACCTCGGGCGTCGCTCCCGGCCTCGCCGACGACTTCCGCACCGCCGGGCTCACCCACCTCACCGCGGTCTCGGGCACCAACGTGGCGATCGTGTGCGGGGCGGTGCTGTTGCTGGCGCGCCTGGCCCGGGCGGGCCCGCGGACGGCGGCGGTGCTGGCGGCGCTCGCGCTCGTGGGGTTCGTCGTGCTCGCCCGGCCGTCACCGAGCGTCCTGCGCGCGGCGGTGATGGGCGGGGTCACGGTGCTCGCGCTGGCGGTGGGCCGGCGGCGCTCGGTGGTGCCGGCGCTGTCGGCGGCAGTGGTCGTGCTGCTGCTCGTCGACCCCGGGCTGGCGACCGATCCGGGGTTCGCGCTCTCGGTGCTGGCCACCGGGGCGCTGGTGCTCCTCGCGCCGGGGATGGTGGCGCGGATGCGGGCGCGCGGGGTGCCGCCGGGGGTGGCGGAGGCGCTCGCGGTGCCGGTGGCCGCGCACGTCGTCACCGCGCCGGTCATCGCCGGGCTGTCGGGCGAGGTCAGCCTGGTCGCGGTGGTCGCCAACCTCCTCGCCGCGCCGGCCGTCGCCCCGGTGACGGTGCTCGGGGTGCTCGCGGCGGCCGTGGCGCCGTGGTGGACCGGTGGGGCGTACGCGCTGGTGTGGCTCGCCGGTCCCGGGGTGTCGTGGCTGGTGTGGGTGGCGCGGCGCTGCGCGGCCGTCCCGGGGGCGACGCTGACGTGGCCGGGCGGGGTCCTCGGGGCGTCGGTGCTGGCCGGGGTCGTGGTGCTCGTCGCCGTCGCGCTGCGCTGGCGGCGTCTGCGGGCGGTGGTGGCCGCGGGGCTGGTGGGGGCGCTGCTGGTGCTGGTGCCGACGCGGGTCGCACCGCCCGGCTGGCCGCCGGCGCGGTGGTCGGTGGTCGCGTGCGACGTCGGGCAGGGCGACGCGCTGGTGCTGGCGACGGGCGAGCCGGGGCGCGCCGTGCTCGTCGACGTCGGACCGGAGGCGGGCGTGGTCGACGCGTGCCTGACGCGGCTCGGCGTGCGGTCGCTCGCGCTGGTGGTGCTCAGCCACCTGCACGCCGACCACGTCGGCGGGCTCGCCGGAGCAGTGGCCGGGAGGTCGGTGGGCGGGGTGGCGCTCGGTCCGGCGAGGGAGCCGGCGGACACCCTCGCCCAGGTCGTGCGGCGGGCCGGCGCCGCGCGGGCCCCGCTGGTGGGCCTGGGCCGGGGGACCGTGCTGCGGTGGCCGGGGCTGGTGATCGAGGTCCTCGGCCCCGTCCGCACACCGACCCACGTCGACGGCGAGGACGGGTCGGCGGTGAACGACACCTCGGTGGTGCTGCGCGCCCACACCCCGGTGGGCCGGGTGCTCCTGCCCGGTGACGCCGAGCTGGCGTCGCAGTCGTCGTTGCTCGGCACCGGGTCCGACCTGCACGCCGAGATCCTCAAGGTGCCCCACCACGGCTCGCGGTCCTCGCTGCCGTCCTTCCTGACCGCGGCCCGGTCCTCGCTCGCGCTGGTCAGCGTCGGGCGCGGCAACACCTACGGGCACCCGAACCCGCAGGTGGTGGGCCTCCTCGCCCGCAGCGGGACGCTGGTGCGGCGCACCGACGAGTCGGGCGACCTCGCGGTGGTCGGCAGCGTGGAGCCCCGCGCGGGCCCGTCCGTCGTCGCCCGCGGCGACCCGCGACCCGACCCGCGGCGGCGGTGAGGCCGTGCCGTCGGGCGCCTACAGCCCGAGGGCCTCGCGCACCGCCTTCGACGTCGCCGGGATCGTCGCCTTCGGCCCCACCTGGTGCTCGATGGCGTCCAGGGTCTTCAGGCCGTCGCCCGTGATCAGCAGGACGGTGTCGGCGTCGGGGTCGAGCGCGCCGGACTCGACCATCTTCTTCGCGTTGGCGACGGTCACGCCGCCCGCGGTCTCGGCGAACACGCCCTCGGTGCGGGCGAGCAGCCGGATGCCGTCGCGGATCTCCTCGTCGGTGACGTCGGTGACCACGCCGCCGCACCGGCGCACGGCGTCGAGGACGTAGGGCCCGTCGGCGGGGTTCCCGATCGCCAGCGACCGGGCGATGGTGTCCGGCTTCTGCGGGCGGACGACGTCGGTGCCCTCGGCGAACGCCGTCGAGACCGGCGAGCACCCGGCGGCCTGGGCGCCGAAGACCTTGTACGGGGAGTCCTCGACCAGGCCCAGCGCGGCGAGCTCCCCGTAGGCCTTGTCGACCTTCGTCAGCTGCGAGCCCGAGGCGATCGGGATGACCGTCTGCGCGGGGATGCGCCAGCCGAGCTGCTCGGCGACCTCGTAGCCGAGGGTCTTCGAGCCCTCCGCGTAGTACGGGCGGACGTTCACGTTGACGAACGCCCAGTCCTCCTGCTCGAACGCGAGCTCGGTGGCCAGGCGGTTGACGTCGTCGTAGGTGCCCTCGCAGGCCAGCAGGTTCGTGTCGTACACCGCCGTCATGAGGATCTTGGCGCGCTCGAGCGAGGCGGGGACGAGGACGACGGAGTCCCAGCCGGCGCGGGCCGCGGCGGCCGCGGTGGCGTTGGCGAGGTTCCCGGTCGACGGGCAGGCGAGCACGGTGAAGCCCAGCTCGCGGGCCGCGGCGAGGGCGACGGCGACGACCCGGTCCTTGAAGGAGTGCGTGGGGTTGCCGGTGTCGTCCTTGACCCACAGGTTCTTGATCCCGAGCGCGGCGCCGAGACGGTCGGCGCGCAGCAGGCGGGTGCAGCCGGGGTCGGTGTTGGGGTGGTCCGCGACGGTGCTGGGCACGGGCAGCAGGCCCTGGTAGCGCCAGATGCTGCGGGGGCCGCGCTCGATGTCCTCGCGGGTGATGCGGCCGAAGTCGTAGGCGATCTCGAGGGGCCCGAAGCACTGCGGGCAGGCGAACTCGGCGGCGAGGTCCGAGCGGTGGCCGCAGGCGCGGCAGGCGAGCGCACACGCGGGCCCGAGGTCGTACGACGTGGTCGTCGAGGTCTGGGCAGTCAGCGTCATGAGAATGGTCCTCCTCATCTTCCCCGCGAACGGGTCGGAATTGGCACCGTGATCGTCCGCAGTACGTGACGCCGGTTGCCGGGGTGTCGTCGGGCCGGTCCCTCTACCCCTCTGGATGAGCCGTGTTCAGTTGTGCGGACGCCCGTGGACGTCCGGGCGAAGACACTACGTCAGCCCGCCGGGGGCGACCACCGGCCGTGCCGCGACGAGACGCTGCTCACGCGGGGACGGGTGGACCGGGTCCGTCGGACCCGCGTGACACCATCGGTCCGGTGAGCCCCGAGAGCCCGGCGTCGGTGCACCTCGTCGTCGGCGACGAGGGGCTGCTGGTCGAGCGCGCGGTGAGGCGGGCGATCGCCGCGGCGCGCGAGGTGGACCCCGCGGTCGAGGTGGCGCACCTGCCCGTGGGCGAGATCACCGCCGGGGTGCTGGGCGAGCTGGTGAGCCCGTCGCTGTTCGCCGAGTCGCGCGTGGTGGTGCTCGAGAACGCCCACGACGCGAGCGCGGAGGTGACGACGCTGCTGCTCGACTACACGAAGACCCCGAGCGACGGCGTGACGCTCGTCGTCGTCCACCGCGGGCCGCCGAAGAGCGGTGGCCGGCGGCCCAAGGCCGGCGCCAAGCCCGTAAAGGGCGGGGCGAAGGGCGGTGGCGCCAAGGGCGACGCCCTGCTCGAGGGGCTGCGCGCCGCCGGCGCCACGGAGGCGTCGGCGGTGGGTCTGTCCGACGACCAGCGGGCCGACTTCGTGCGCGCCGAGGTGCGCCAGGCCGGCGGGCGCATCACCGGTGACGCGCTGGGCCTGCTCATGGACGCGGTCGGCTCCGACCTGCGCGAGCTCGCCGCCGCCGCGTCGCAGCTGGCGTCCGACTCGGGCGGCCAGGTCGACGCCGACGCCGTGCGCCGCTTCCACCGCGGGCGCGCCGAGGTCACGGGCTTCGCGGTGGCCGAGCGGGCGATCACCGGTGACCGCCCCGGCGCGCTGGAGGCGCTGCGCTGGGCGCTGCAGACCGGGGTGGCGCACGTGCTCGTGGCCGACGCCCTCGCCGACGCCGTGCGCACCGTCGCCCGGGTCAGCGCCGCCGGCCGCGGCGACCCGTACGCCATGGCCTCGGCGCTGAAGATGCCGCCGTGGAAGGTGCGCAAGGCCCAGGGCCAGGCCCGCGGGTGGGGCGCCGAGGGTCTCACCCACGCGATGGGAGTGGTCGCCGACCTCAACGCCGACGTCAAGGGCGCCGCCGCCGACCCGGCCTACGCGCTCGAGCACGCGGTCGAGCAGGTCCTCGCGGCCCGGGGGAGCAGCCGGCGCTGACCGCGCGCCCTTGATCGAAGTACCGATACGGACACTCAACGTCAGCGACGCCACTTCGCTGACACTCCGGAGACACGACGACGGCCCGCCCCCGGAGACCGGGGACGGGCCGTCGACGTGCGTCCGGAACGTCAGGCCGGGGTCTTGCCCGCCTTGTTGTCGACCGAGAAGCGCTCGGCCCGGTGGGCCATGCGTGACTTCTTGTTGGCCGCCTGGTTCTTGTGGATGATGCCCTTGCCGGCGGCCTTGTCCAGGAGGCGCCCGGCCTCGCGGCGGCGCTCGCCCGCGACCTCGGCGTCGCCGGCCTCCACGGCCTCGCGGTACCGGCGGATGGCCGTCTTGATGCGGGACTTCACCGCCTTGTTGCGACGGCGCGCCTCCTCGTTCTTGCGGATGCGCTTGACCTGCTGCTTGATGTTCGCCACGGAGTATGCGGACCTTCGTCTGTCGGGAACCGATTGCACGGGAGCGCGCGGGGGCGCTCGACCGCACCACGCAGTGCTAGTCAGGCTACCAACACGGTCCCGCCGCCTCGCCGACCGGCCCCGACCCGCCGTCGTGGGACGATGGGGACGAGCCCGACCGAGCGAGAGCGTGAGGATCCCGTTGACCCAGACGACCCAGCAGTCCGCGAGCACCCCCGGACGGCCGGGCACGAAGGGGTACGCCGACGAGACGTTCACGCCGCCGGACCGCATCCGCAACTTCTGCATCATCGCGCACATCGACCACGGCAAGTCGACGCTGGCCGACCGCATGCTGCAGATGACCGGCGTGCTGGGCGACCGGGCCTACCGCGCCCAGTACCTCGACCGCATGGACATCGAGCGCGAGCGGGGCATCACGATCAAGGCGCAGAACGTGCGCCTGCCCTGGTACGCGGCCGGCCCTGACGGCGAGATGCGCGACCACGTGCTGCACCTCATCGACACCCCGGGCCACGTCGACTTCACCTACGAGGTCAGCCGCTCGCTCGCCGCCTGCGAGGGCGCGATCCTGCTGGTCGACGCCGCGCAGGGCATCGAGGCCCAGACCCTGGCCAACCTGTACCTGGCCATGGAGAACGACCTCGAGATCATCCCGGTCCTGAACAAGATCGACCTGCCGGCCGCCGACCCCGAGCGCTACGCCGCCGAGATCGCCCACCTCATCGGCTGCGACCCCGACAGCATCCTGCGCATCAGCGCCAAGACCGGCGACGGCGTGCCCGCGGTGCTCGACTCGGTGGTCAAGCGGGTGCCCGCCCCCGTCGGCGACGCCGACGCCCCGGCCCGCGCGATGATCTTCGACTCGGTCTACGACACCTACCGCGGCGTCGTCACCTACATCCGCGTCGTCGACGGGCGGATCACCCCGCGCGAGCGCATCCGCATGATGAGCACGAACGCCGTCCACGAGCTGCTCGAGGTCGGGATCATCTCGCCGGACCAGAAGCCCTGCCAGGGCCTCGGGGTGGGCGAGGTCGGCTACCTCATGACCGGGGTGAAGGACGTCCGGCAGTCCCGCGTCGGCGACACCGTCACCTGGGAGCGCAAGGGGGCCACCGAGCCGCTGGGCGGCTACCGCGACCCGCAGCCGATGGTCTACTCCGGCCTCTATCCCATCGACGGCACCGACTACCCGTTGCTGCGCGACGCGCTGGACCGGCTGCGCCTCAACGACGCCGCCCTGTCCTACGAGCCCGAGACGTCCGCGGCGCTGGGGTTCGGGTTCCGGTGCGGCTTCCTCGGCCTGCTGCACCTGGAGATCACCCGCGACCGCCTCGAGCGCGAGCACGGCCTCGAGCTGATCTCCACCGCGCCCAACACCGTCTACCGCCTCGTGCTCGACGACGGCAGCGAGGCCGAGGTGACCAACCCCGCGGACTGGCCCGAGGGCAAGGTCGCGACGATCTACGAGCCGATCACCAAGGTCTCGGTGCTCTCGCCGTCGGACTTCGTCGGCCCGATCATGGAGCTCTGCCAGTCGCGGCGCGGCCAGCTCGAGGGCATGGACTACCTGTCCGACAGCCGCGTCGAGCTGCGCTACACGATGCCGCTCGCGGAGATCATCTTCGACTTCTTCGACATCCTGAAGTCCCGCACCCGCGGCTACGCGTCGCTGAACTACGAGCCCGCCGGCGAGCAGGCCGCCGACCTGGTGAAGGTCGACATCCTGCTCCAGGGCGAGCCGGTCGACGCCTTCTCGGCGATCGTGCACCGCGACGCCGCCTACGCCTACGGCAACTCGATGGCCACCAAGCTGCGCGAGCTCATCCCGCGCCAGCAGTTCGAGGTGCCCATCCAGGCCGCCATCGGCGCCAAGATCATCGCCCGCGAGACGATCCGCGCGATCCGCAAGGACGTGCTCTCCAAGTGCTACGGCGGGGACATCACCCGCAAGCGCAAGCTGCTCGAGAAGCAGAAGGAGGGCAAGAAGCGGATGAAGACGATCGGCCGCGTCGACGTCCCGCAGGAGGCCTTCGTGGCGGCCCTGTCGACCGACCAGAACGCCGTGGACAAGGCCAAGAAGAAGTAGCTCCGACCGGTGCCGGTGATCGGCCGGGAACAACCGTACGCGTAGACTGGTTGTCAGCGCCGAGCTGTCGGCCTGGGAAGGACCTGCGAGTCACCGGGTCCGCGGACAGCTCACGTGTCCGCCGTACCCTTCCTGAAAGAGATCTGTGACCAACGCTGCTGTCCTGTCCGATCACGACGTCGAGCTCGTCGACGTGATCTCCCCCTCCGACGAGAGCCCCGCGGACGCCCCGCCCGCCGAGGAGGCCTCCGTCACCGACACCCCCGACGCGACCGGCTCCGAGGAGCCGGCCGCCGACGAGACGACCGACCAGGTCGACGAGGACGTCGCGACCGCTGACGGCGCCGACGAGGAGCCGGCCCCCGGCTCCGCGTTCGCCGCGCTGGGCGTCGCCGAGCGCCTCCTGCCGACCCTGGTCGAGTCCGGGTTCGACACCCCGACCCCCATCCAGACCGAGACGATCCCGCTGCTGCTGGCCGGCCGCGACGTCCTGGGCCTGGCGCAGACCGGCACCGGCAAGACCGCCGCGTTCGCGCTGCCGATGCTCTCGGCGGTCGACCCGGCGCAGAAGCACGTGCAGGCCCTCGTCCTCACCCCCACGCGCGAGCTGGCGATCCAGGTCGCCGAGGCCGTCGAGCGCCTCGGCGCCGGCGTGCCCGGGCTGGGCGTCGTCCAGCTCTACGGCGGCGCGCCCTACGGCCCGCAGCTGCACGGGCTGCGCCGCGGCGGCCAGATCGTCGTCGGCACGCCCGGTCGCGTCGCCGACCACCTCGAGAAGGGCACCCTCGACCTCACCGACGTGGCGCACTTCGTGCTCGACGAGGCCGACGAGATGCTGCAGATGGGCTTCCTCGAAGAGGTCGAGCGCATCTTCGAGCTGCTGCCGGCGAACCGGCAGGTGGCGCTGTTCTCGGCGACGATGCCCGGCGCCATCCGCGAGGTCTCGCGGCGCCACCTCAACGCCCCGGCCGAGGTGTCGATCAAGTCGAAGACGCAGACGGGCATCAACACCCGCCAGCGCTACGTCGTCGTGCCCGAGCGGCTCAAGGCCGACTCGCTGGCGCGCATCCTGCAGGTCGAGGACTTCGACGCCTGCCTGGTGTTCGTCCGGACGCGGCAGAACACCACCGACGTCACCGACGCGCTGAACCGCCGCGGGTTCGCGGCCGTCGCGATCTCGGGCGATCTCTCCCAGCCCCAGCGCGAGAAGACCATCGCCGACCTGCGCGCGGGCGAGATCGACGTGCTGGTGGCCACCGACGTCGCGGCCCGCGGGCTCGACGTCGACCGGATCTCGCTCGTCGTGAATCACGACCTGCCGCCGGACAGCGAGTCCTACGTCCACCGCATCGGCCGCACCGGCCGGGCCGGGCGCAGCGGCGACGCGATCTCGTTCGTCACGCGCGGCCAGATCCGCACGATGCGGATGATCGAGTCGGTCACCAAGCAGAAGGCCGAGGAGATGTCGGTGCCGGGCACCGACGAGGTGAACGCGGTGCGCAAGCGCCGCTTCGCCGACCGCATCACCGGCACGCTCGACGGCACCGTCACCGGCGGCGACCCCATCGACGTCTTCCGCGGCATCGTCGGCGACTACGTCGCCGAGACCGACGTGGACCCGCTCGAGCTGGCGGCCGCGCTGGCCAAGATGGTCCAGGGCACCAAGCCGCTGCTGGTCGAGGACCTGCCGGCGCCGTCGCCGCGGGGCGACAAGCGCCTGCCGCGCGAGGGCAAGCCGGACCGCGGCCAGGGGCGCGGCGGCAAGGCCCCCGAGTGGACGGTGGGCTCGGGCACCGACACCTACCGCATCGAGGTCGGCCACAACCAGCGGGTGCGGCCGGGGGCGATCGTCGGCGCCATCGCCAACGAGGCGGGGCTCGACTCGCAGCACATCGGGCACATCGACATCCGCACCGACCACACCCTGGTCGAGCTGCCCGCCGACGTGCCGGGCCACGTGGTCAAGCGCCTGCAGCGCGCCCGCGTCGCCGGCCGGCCGATGGGCCTGCGCCGGGCGTCGGGTGCCGAGGCCGCGACCGTGTCCCCGCGCCCGAGCCGCGGTCCCAAGCGCCGCTGAGCTCGGCGCTCCGCGCTCGTGCGTCCTATCGGCGTGCTGTGCCTATTCGTGCCCCAGCACGGATAATCACGCACGAGCGCGGACGCGCACGGCGGGAGGACGGACGATGCGACGGTCGGTCGTGATCGTGGGCGCGGGCCCGCGCGGGGCGGGCGTGCTCGAACGCCTCGCCGCCAGCGCCGGCGAGTTCGGGGTCGGTCCGGGCGTCGAGCTCGACGTCCACCTCGTCGACCCCTACCCGCCCGGCGCGGGGCGCATCTGGCGCCACGAGCAGTCGTCGCTGCTGTGGATGAACTCCATGGCCGCCGACGTCACGATGTTCACCGACAACAGCGTCCGTTGCGACGGGCCGATCGTGCCGGGGCCGTCGCTCTACGAGTGGGCCGTGCAGGTCCGCGAGGGCCTCGACGCCGACGCCCTGGTGCTGGCCAGCGGCCACCTCGACGCCGACCCCACCCCCGACGAGCAGGACCTCGTCGCCTTCGCCGCGGAGCACGGGCTGCGCTACTTCCCGCCCGAGCAGACCACGGACACCGACCTCGACCACATCCCGGCGGGAGAGACGGTGATCGCCCGCGGCATGGGCCTCGCGTTCGTCGACCTCGTCGTGCTCCTGTTCGAGGGACGGGGCGGGGGCTTCGCGCCCGACGGTGACGGCGGCCGGCTGCGCTACGTCCCGTCCGGTCGCGAGCCCGTGCTGCACGTCGGCTCCGGGCGCGGGGTGCCCTACCACGCCAAGACCGAGTACGCGCTGCGCGGACCCCGCCCGCCGCTGCCGCGCTTCCTGGGCCCCGACGACGTCGCGGGCTTCGTGCGGCGCGGCGGGATCGACCTGCGCCGCGACGTGTGGCCGCTCATGGCCAAGGAGGTCGGCTGGGGCTACTACCACGAGCTCTTCCACGGCCACCCCGACCGCGTGCGCAGCACGTGGGACGCGTTCGCCGCGGCGTACGCCGAGCTCGACTGGTACTCCGACGCCCGCACCGAGCTGATCGCGACGTCGGTGCCGGACCCGGACGACCACCTCGACTTCGAGCGCATCGACCGCCCGCTGCGCGACGTCTGCGTCGACGACCCGGACGCCCTGCAGCGCACGCTGCGCGAGTACATCGCCGACGACCTCGCCCGCCACGTCGACGAGCGCTACACCGCCGAGCTCGGCGCGTTCGTGGCCCTGCTCAGCGTGTTCGCGCAGGTCATGGAGCTCGCGGGCACCGACGCGCTGACCCCGGCGTCCCGCGCGCGCGACCTGTCGTGGTGGCAGAACCTGTTCAGCTCGCTCGCCAGCGGCCCGCCGGGACCGCGGCTGCGCCAGCTGCTCGCGCTCTCGCGCGCCGGGTACGTGCGGTTCCTCGGCGCCGGGCTCGTGGTCGAGGCCGACGGAGACGCCGGCGTGTTCCGGGCGCGCAGCGACAGCCTCGACGGCGTCGAGATCGAGGCACGCACGTTCGTCGAGGCCCGCCTGCCCGCGCCGAGCGTGAGCCGCAGCGCCGACCCGATGCTCGCCGCGCTGCACGCCGACGGCCAGCTCGACGAGGAGGTCCTCGACCTCGGCGGGGGCTGCCCGACCCAGGCGTGCTCGTCGGCGGTGCGCTCGGCCGACGCGGCCGTCGCGCACGGCGAGGGCGCCGTGGTGCTGCACCACACCGGGCTGGTGCGGGTCCGCCCCTCGGACTACCGCCTGGTGGACGACGACGGCGAGGCCCACCCGACCCGGTTCGCGATCGGCCCGCACACCAACGTGCGCATCCCCGGCGCGTTCACCCGTCCGAACACCAACGCCCTGAGCTTCCGCGCCAACGACGCGGTCGCCCGCGCCGTGCTCGCCCAGGTCGTGCCGGCCGCCGGGCGGCTGTCCGCGTGACCGCTCTCCCCGCGCCGGTCCGCGTCGCCCTGCCCGACATCACGCTGTCGGTGCTCGACGCAGGGGAGGGGCCCGCCGTGGTGCTGCTGCACGGCTTCCCCGACCGCGCGACGATGTGGCGCGCCCAGATCGAGGCCCTCGTCGCCGCCGGCTACCGGGTGATCGCGCCCGACCTGCGCGGGTTCGGCGACAGCGACCGGCCCGAGGACGTCGCGTCGTACCGGATCCGCCACGCGGTCGCCGACGTCCTGGCGCTGCTCGACGCGGGCGGGGTCGAGCGCGCGGCCGTGGTCGGGCACGACTTCGGCTCGGTCGTGGGCTGGGCGCTGGCGATGCGCAGCGACCGCGTCACCCGCTACGCGGCGCTGGCCGTCGGGCACCCCGAGGCGTTCCGCGGCGCGGGCCTCGAGCAGCGGGCCCTGTCCTGGTACATGCTGTGGTTCCAGTTCCCCGGGGTGGCCGAGGAGGTCCTGCCCGCGGACGACTGGGCGCTGCTGCGCCGGTGGCTGCACCCCGGGCGGGCGTCCGACGACGAGCTGGTGCGTACCCAGATCGGCGACCTCGCCCGGCCGGGCGCACTCGCCGCGGGGCTGTCCTGGTACCGGGCGAACATCGACCCGCGCACGTTCGTCGACGAGAGCCCGCTCGGGCTGCCGCGGCTCACGATCCCCGTCCTGGGGATGATCGGCGGGGCCGACGCCGCGCTCGGCGAGGCGCAGATGGCCGACTCGGGCCGCTACCTCGACGGCCCGTTCACCTTCGTCCCGGTGCCCGGCGGCGACCACTGGCTGCCGGTCCGCGACGCCGTCACCGTCACCCCGACCCTGCTCGCCTTCCTACGTGAGTGGAATTTGCGGCGGTAGCCGCGAATTCCACTCACATAGGGGTCAGCGGGTGAAGACGATCTTGCCGGCGGTGACGCCGTCGAGCATCGACCGGAACCCGTCCTTCGCGTCGGCCATCGGCAGCTCCTGACCGATCTCCGGGACGATGCCCGTGGCCGCGACGAACTCGAGCAGGTCGCGCAGCTCGGCGAGCGTGCCCATCGTCGAGCCGACGACGTTCTTCTGCAGGAAGAACACCTGCGCGAGGTCGGCGCTGGGCGCGTTGCCCGAGGTCGCGCCCGAGCAGACGATCGTGCCGCCCGGCACGAGCGCGCGCAGCGAGTGCTTCCACGTGGCCTCGCCGACGGTCTCGAACACGGCCTGCACCTTGCCCGGGAGCTTGGCGTTGGACTCGAACACCTGGTGCGCGCCCAGGCGCAGGGCCAGCTCGCGCTTCTCGTCGCTGCGCCCGGTGACCCAGACCTGCATGCCCGCGGCGCGCCCGAGCTGGATCAGCGCGGTGGACACGCCGCCCGACGCACCCTGCACGAGCATCGTCTGCCCGCCGCGGAGCCCGGACTTGGTGAACAGCATCCGGTAGGCCGTCAGCCACGCCGTGCCCATCACGGCACCCGTCGAGGCCGTCATGCCCTCGGGCCGGGGCAGCGCGTTGCGCGAGGGGACGACCACGTAGTCGGCGAAGCTGCCCTGCGCCCACTCGGTGAGCATCTTCCGCTTCGGGTCGAGGGTCTCGTCGTCCTTCCAGTCCGGGTCGCCCATGAGCGAGTGCAGGACGACGGGGGTGCCGTCGTCGAGCGTCCCGGCGCCGTCGCAGCCCAGGATCATCGGGAACTGGTCCTCCTTGATCCCGACGCCGCGCAGCGTCCACAGGTCGTGCATGTTGAGGCTCGCCGCCTCGACCTTGACCCGTACCCACCCCTCGGGCACGTCGGGGTCGGGCCGCTCGCCCACCACGAGGGAGGCGAGCGGGTCGTCGGCGTTGGGCTCGGAGGCGTAGACCGCGAACATGCCCGCAACCTATCCGGGACGACTTCCCCGACGCCCGATGAGTTCGGTGAGCGGACGCGGTTGGACCGGTGAGACCCCGACGAACCTCCTGGAGGACCCGTGTACGCCCCGCTGCCCGGCATCGACGTCTACTACGAGGACCACGGCGCCGGCGCGCCGCTGGTGCTCCTGCACGGCGGGGGGATGACGCTCGACCTGAGCTTCGGTGCCCTGATGCCCCGCCTGACCCCGACGCGGCGGGTCATCCCGATCGAGCTGCAGGGCCACGGCCGCACCGCCGACGTCGACCGCGAGATCACGCTGGCCGGCCAGGCCGGCGACGTCGTGGGGGTCCTCGACGACCTCGGGCTGGAGCGCGCCGACGTGCTCGGCTCCAGCTGGGGCGGGCTCGTCGCCCTCGAGGCCGCGGTGCGGCACCCCGACCGCGTCGACCGGCTGGTGCTCGCGGCCGTCCACACGCGCGCCGACGGCTACCACGCCGAGATCCACGACCCGAGCACGTACGCGACGTCGACCCGCATGCCCACCGAGGCCGAGTTCGGGGCGATGGTCGCGGAGTACGAGCGGTACGGCCTGAGCAGCTTCGAGACCGTGGTCGCCAAGCTGGACCCGATCGTCACGGCGGAGGAGAACTGGTCGCTCGCCGACCTCGCGCGCGTGACGGCCCCGACGCTGGTGATGATCGGCGACCACGACTTCGTGCGGGTCGACCACGCCGTGGCGATGGCCGACGCGATCCCGGACGCCGCCCTGGCCGTCCTGCCGCGCACGAAGCACACGGAGGTCGTCGCGCGCGTCGGGATCGTGGCCCCCCTCCTCGAGGACTTCCTGTCCCGCTGACCGGCCTCACCGCTCCCCGCGTACCGTCACCGGTGTGCTGCGTGCGGTCGCGACCTGGTGGGACGGCGTCGAGCTGTGGCTCACCCAGCTCGACTTCGCCGTGCAGGTCGTCCTCGTCGTCGCCGTCGTCGGGCCGGTGTGCTGGGGCGCGGCGGCGATCATCGACACCGTCGTCGAGCGGTCGGTGGCCGCCCGCCTCGAGGCCGCCGAGCGCCGCGCGCAGCGGCGGGCCGGCACGACGACCGAGGCCTGAGCGCCGTGGACCGGCGCGCCGCCCGCCTGTGGGTCACCGCGACCCTGATCGTGCTGCTCCTCCTGGTGATCGTCGTCAACCTCGTGTGAGCGACGCTCAGACGTCCGGCACCCAGGACGGCGACCGCTTCTCCGCGAACGCCGTCATGCCCTCCTGGCCCTCGTCGGAGGCGAAGAACTCCGCCGAGAGCTCGAGCATCGCCTCGAGGTCCTGCTGCAGGTGCTCGCTGCGGTCGCGGCGCAGGAGGGCCTTGGTGGCGGCGAGGGCCTGCGGCCCGCCGCGCGCGAGCATGTCGACGTAGCGCGCGACCTCGGCGTCGAGATCGTCGGCGTCGACCGCCACGTTGACCAGCCCGACCGCTGCGGCGCGGTCGGCGTCGAACGTCTCGCCGGTGAGCATCAGCTCGTGCGCGGCCCGCGGCAGCAGGCGGGGGAGCACGGTCGAGGAGATCACCGCGGGCACGACCCCGATGCGCACCTCGGTGAACGCGAACGTGGCCTCCCGGGCGGCGACGGCGATGTCGCAGGCCGAGACGAGCCCGACCCCGCCCGCCCGCGCCGGGCCGGCGAGGCGGCCGATGATCGGCTTGTCGGCGTACCAGAGCGTCGCGAGGATCCCCGGGAACTCGTGGACGCCCTGGTCGCCCGCGCCTGCCCCGCGTGACTCGCGCAGGTCCATGCCGGAGCAGAACACGGGCCCGGTGTGGGTCAGGACGACGACGCGCACGACGTCGTCGGCGAGGGCGGTGTCCAGGTGGGCGGCGAGCTCGCGGCGCAGCTGCGCGGAGAGCGCGTTGCGGTTGCGCGGCGAGTCCAACGTGATCGTCGCCGTGCCGCCCGTGACCTCAAGGTGCACCAGTTCGTCCATGAGCGTCACTGTGACACCCGTCGAGATCGCTCACACGGTGCTGGCGCCGCGACACGGCCGGTGCGTACGGTCGGGTCCGTGACCGAGGCGCCGACCACCGTGTGGCACGCGTGGCGCCGTCACGTCGATCTGTGCCGGACCTCCGCCGCGATCTGTCGCTCCTGACCCGCTGAGCCGCGCCCGGGTGCTGTCCCGGGCGGACGCCCCGCACGCCCGTCGGAGCCGACATGCCGCTCGCGCAGCGCGCAGCACGCCTCCTGGACGACCTCTGTCGCCAGGCGCCGTCGCTCGCCCTCACCCACTTCTCCTCGCCGATCGCGGGTGCCGTCCCCGGCGAGGTCCTCCGGAGGTCCCCATGGCCATCACCGTCTCCCGCTTCAGCCCCCGCGGCGCCGCCGTCGCCGAGCTCCTCACCGACCTGGACGCCCTCGTCCGTCGGGAGGTGACCCGCGACGGCGCCGGTACCGAGCACTGGGAGCGCGACGCCGAGCGCATCGCCGCCGAGGTCGCGACCGCCCTCGCGCGCCTGCGCGACGACCTGCGTCGCCACCCGGTCGTCCGGACCTGAGGCCGGCGGCCGCGCCGGGGGCCGTTCGTGCGCCGCCGGCACATCGATCACGGGCGGGTCTTCGCCCGTGCTGACCGACGAGCTCCTCGAGCGGACCTGGTACGGCTGAACCCGGCGACCCTGACGGAGCGAACGCGCCGTTCGTTGCGCAAGGAGCAGCGAACGGCGCGTTCGCTCCACCGGCCGGGTGCCGTGCGGCCCGCCAGCACACGCCGGCGATGGGCTCACGAGGACGTGCGGCGCTCCATCGTCCTGGTGTTGCCGAACCCGGCGTCGGCGCTCAGGTCGCGGTCGCGCGTCTCGCGGTAGCTCAGGACCGCGACCAGCGTGATCACCGAGCTCGCCGCGACGTAGGCCGCGATGGCGTAGCCGGTGCCGAAGGCCGAGAGCAGCGCGACGGAGATGATCGGCGCGAGCCCGCCGGCGGCGACCGAGGCCAGCTGGTAGCCGATGGACACGCCGGAGTAGCGGACCTTGGTGCCGAAGAGCTCGGAGAGGAACGCCGCTTGCGGCCCGTACATCGCGCCGTGGAACAGCAGGCCGACCACGACCGCGAGGGCGGTGAGGGCGAAGCTCTCCGTGTCGAGCAGCGCGAAGAACGCGAACGCCCACAGCCCGACCCCGACGGCGCCGATCACGTAGACCGGACGCCGTCCCACCCGGTCGGAGACCGCGCCCCAGAGCGGGATCGTCACCACGTGGACGGCGGCGCCGATGAGGACGGCCCCGAGCACGAACGAGGACGGCAGGCCGAACTGCCGGGTCATGTAGGTCGAGATGACGATGGTGAAGATGTAGTAGGAGACGTTCTCCGCGAACCGGGCGCCCATCGCGGTGAGGACCTCGCGGGGGTAGCGGCGGAACACCTCGAGGATCGGCATGTTCGCCGCGGCCGGCTGCGCCCCGCCCGCACGCTCGGCGGCCGCGGCGGCGGCGCGCTCCTGGGCCTCGCGGAAGACCGGGGACTCCTCGACGGTGAGGCGCACGTAGAGCCCGATGGCGATGAGGACCGCGGAGAGCAGGAAGGGGATGCGCCAGCCCCACTCCTGGAAGGCGGCCTCGCTCTGCACGACGGCGAGCAACGCCAACAGGCCGTTGGCGAGCAGCTGGCCCGCCGGGGCGCCGGCCTGGGGCCAGCTCGCCCAGAAGCCCCGCCGCTTCGGGTCGCCGTGCTCGGAGACGATGAGCACGGCGCCGCCCCACTCGCCGCCGAGGGCGAAGCCCTGGATCAGCCGCAGCAGGACCAGCAGCAGCGGCGCGGCGACGCCGATGGTCGCGTAGCCGGGGAGGAGGCCGATGAGGAACGTCGAGACGCCCATCATCATCAGGCTCACGACCAGCAGTTTCTTGCGGCCGATCTTGTCGCCGTAGTGCGCCGTAGAGGAAGAAGTCGTACCACTCGACCGTGGTGCCGAGCATGCTCGCCGCGACGACCTTGACGATCGGTGTGCGGGGTGGGGTCGGAGAGGGCGAAGCACTCATGCGCGAGACCGTAGGTGTCCGGTCCGTCCGGCGTGGGACGACATGACCGGATTGCTCCGTCCGCCGATCTTGCGGCAGCGAACAGTTCGCCCGCGTCCACCGGTCGGCGTCTCAGCTCCACCAGCGCGCGGCGACGGCGGGGTGGGAGCGCAGCCACCCGATCAGCGCGTCCTCGCCGTGGGCCGCGAGCAGCGGGTTGTCCGGGTCCTGGGCGGGGTCCCACGCGCCGGTCTCGGCGGCGAGCTCGGGCGGAAGGTCGATCGGCTCGACGGCGGCGTCGAGCCGCGGGCCCAGGAAGAACGGCACCGAGTAGCGGTCGACGCCCGGCGGTGGGCTCGCGACGCGGTGGCGTGTGGCCGTGAGGTAGCCGCGCGTCGCGACCTCGAGCATCGCCGATGTTGACGACGTAGCCGTCGGGCACGGGCACGGCGTCGAGCCACTCGTCGGTGCCGGGCACCTGGACCTGCAGCCCGCCGACGTCGTCCTGGTGCAGCAGAGCGAGGAACCCGTAGTCCTCGTGCGCCCCGACGCCCTGCCCGGTGGACCCCCCGCCGGGTAGTGCAACGACCTTGAGGTGCAGGTGCGACTCCTCGTCGAACCAGCGGTCGAAGTGGTCCTCCACCCCAGCGCCGACAGGATCTTCCGGCTCACGCGCAACGCCTCTTCCTGCCAGGCCAGCACGGCCTCGCGGAGCTCCGGCGGCCACTGGTTGGGCCCCACGAGGCCCCAGTACCGCTCGGGGCCGTCGACCGGCGCCCGCTCCGGGCCGACGTCGATCTGCTCGCGCTGATCGGCCGCGCCGGCGGTGCGCTCGCTGTCGACGCGGTGTTCTCGATGGCGAGACGGTCCGCCGACGGCAGCGCGAAGAACCGCCGGACCTCGTCGTCGAGCCGCTCGGTGAGCTCGCGCGGGATGCCGTGG
>JAQSWW010000286.1 GCA_029266415.1 Actinomycetospora sp.
CCGCCCCGTCGAGACGCTCTCCCCGCCGGAGGGCGCCCTGCTCGCCGGCGTGATCCAGGCCCCGTCGAAGTGGGACCCGGCGCAGAACCCCGACGACGCTCTGCGCCGCTGGAACTACGTCATGGACGGCATGGTCGCCCAGGGCTGGCTGCCCGCCCCGGAGCGCGCGGCGGCGCAGTTCCCGGCGACGGTGCCGCCGCGGCGCGTCACCGGCGGCGTGCCCGACGACGACCGCGGCCACATCTACAGCGCCGTGCGCGACGAGCTGCGCACGCTCGGGATCGACGAGGACGCGCTGCTCACCGAGGGCCTGCAGATCCAGACGACGATCGAGCCGACGGCCCAGCGCGAGGCGGTGGACGCGGTGCGCTCGAAGATGCGGGGCCAGCCGGACAACCTGCGCACGTCGACCGTGTCGATCGACCCGGAGACCGGCGGCATCCTCGCCTACTACGGCGGCGACAACGGCGCGGGCCTGGACTACGCCCGCGTCGAGAAGCAGGCGGGCTCGACGTTCAAGCCGTTCGTGCTGCTCGCCGCCCTGCAGCAGGACCCGCCGATCGGCATCTCGACGGAGTTCGACGGGCGGGCGATCCCCGGCCGCACCGTCCGCAACGTCGACGGCGCCGACTGCGCCGACTGCAGCCTCAAGCGCGCGATGACGCTGTCGAACAACGTCGTGTTCACCGCGCTCGGCAACCGGGTCGGCCCGCAGGCCGTCGCGGCCGCCGCGCGGCAGGCCGGCATCACGCAGCCGATGGAGAACCCCGACAGCGGGATCGCGCTGGGCAACCAGGAGACCACCACGGTCGACCTCGCGTCCGCCTACGCGACGTTCTCCAACGAGGGCATGTACTTCCGCCCGCACCTGGTGCAGCGCGTGACGACGGCCAGCGGCGAGGTCCTCTACGACCAGTCGACGATGCAGGGCGAGCAGCGCATCGACCCGCGCGTGGCCCGCAACGTCACCGAGGCCATGCGCGACGTGCCCGAGTACGACGGGGTGTCGCTGGAGGGCGGGCGGCAGGCGGCGGGCAAGACCGGCACCGTCCAGTCGCACGTCGAGAGCCAGAACAACGACGCGTGGTTCGCCGGGTACACGCCCAACGCCTCGACGGTGGTCTGGGTGGGCACGGACGACAACACCCCGATCCGGACCGCCGACGGCCGCCCGGTCTACGGCCACGGGCTGCCCAGCGAGATCTGGAAGACGTTCATGGACGACGCGCTCGAGGACGCCCCCAAGCAGACGTTCGGCACGTTCACCCCGGTCGCGGGCTCCGACCCCGGCGACACCGCCCAGGAGGAGTCGCCGTCGCCCTCGACGTCGGCCTCCGCGCCCTCGTCCGCCGCCGCGACGTCGACGACCACGGCGTCCGTGGTGCCCACCGAACCGGCCGGGGAGGTCCCGCCCGCCGGCGAGGCGGAGGTGCCCGTCGAGGACCCGGCCGGCGAGGGCGACGCGGCGGCACCGGCGGAGGGCGACCCCGCGGCGAACTAGGGGTGCAGCGCGAAGTCGGCGTCGTCGAAACCGGGGCTGACCACGCACGTCACGAGCACCTCGGCGTCGGTACCGCGGGGCGCGGCGCGCTGCCAGGTGCCGCCCGGGACCAGGGCCTGGGGCACCTGCCCGTCCTCGACGCGGTCGCCGAGGACGATCGGGTGCTCGTCGCCCGGGGCGTCGCCGTCGCCACCGAGGACCAGCGCCAGCGCCGGTCCCCGGTGCCAGCACCACAGCTCGTCGGAGCGCACGCGGTGCCAGCGCGACGCCTCGCCCGGCGCGAGGACGTAGAGGATGGCGGTGGCGCTCGCCCGCGGCCCGGGATAGCCGGCCGGGGTCAGCGCGTGGCCGCTGGTCCAGGTGCGCCGGAACCAGCCGCCCTCCGGGTGCGGGGCGAGGTCGAGCGCTCGGGCCAGCGGCGGCGGTGCGCTCACCCCGTCATGTCCAGCGCGGCGACGACCTTCGACGGGTGCAGGCGCACGACGACCTCGCCGGGCACGCCGTTGCGGGCGCCGAACTCCTCGGCGCGGTCGGCGCCCATGTAGCGCCCGCCGAGCGCGGTGGCGGTGCGCCGCAGCTCGTCGGGGTCCTCCGAGAGCGTCACCGAGCCCTGGACCTGCACGAACGCGTACGGCGGCTCCTGGAGGTCGACGCAGAGGACGGCACGCGGGTCGCGCGCGAGGGCCCGGCCCTTGGCGGTGTCGGCGCCGGTGGTGAAGACGACGGTGTCGTCCTCGAGAAGGAACCAGATCGGCGCGACGAGCGGCCGGCCGTCCCTCGCCGTCCACCCGATCTTGCCGGTGCGGGTGCCCTCGGAGAGGAAGGCGCGGATGTCGGGGTCGCTGAGGTCCGCCATGCTCGTCAGCCTAGGAGCCCGGATCCGGCGGCTCCCGCGTCGCGCGCTCCCACTCCTCGGGCGTGTTCACCCCGCGCGCGGCCCGCAGGTCCGGGTCACGGGCGGCCAGCGCGGGGTCGGCGAGCAGGGCGGCGGCGTCGAGCTCGCGCACCCGGCTCGCGGCGACCAGGGCGCCGAGGCGGCGCTCGCCGCCGGCGAGCAGCTGCGCGGCCCGATCGCCGAGTGTGGTGTCCCAAGCCGCGGCCAGGGGCTGGCGGTGCCCGTCGAGCACGGGCAGGGCGATCTCGACCCCGGCGGTCCGGTGCGCCAGCACCGCGCGGACGAACGCGGCGTGCAGGTGCGGCAGGTCGACCGCGGCGACGAACGCCGTCGGCGCGCCGTCCGCCGCGGCGGCGCCCAGGCCGGTGGCGATCCCCTGCAGCGGGCCGAGGTCGGCGACCGGGTCGTGCAGCACCCGGCAGCGTCGACGGCCGCGGCCAGGACGCCGAGCACGTGACCGAGCAGCGTCGTCCCGCCGCGGGGGAGCAGGGCCTTGTCGGTGCCCATCCGCCGGGACCGGCCGCCCGCGAGCACGACCCCGGCGGTCGCCGCCGTCACCGGTCCGCCCGCCCGGGTGATGCATGCAACCGGTTGGGCACCACCGGTCCCGGGGATGCCCGCTCCGTCATCACGACGACGCGCGACCGAAGGTGGACGAGATGATCGGCAGTACCGAGCAGCGCCGACACGACGAGCCCGAGGACGCCCACCGGGGCTGGGTGGCCCCGACCCCGGCCGACGCCGCCGAGGCCGCGATGGACCGCGCGATGGCCGACGCCGAGCGCGCGGTCGCCGAGGGCACGGCCAGCGACGATCAGCGCACGAGCGTGTGGCGGATGGCCGGGGCCCGCACGCACGAGCAGCGGCGTGAGGCCTTCCGCAGCGACAACTGAGCGGGTCACGGCAGCACCAGCAGGACCAGCGGCAGCGTCAGCAGCGAGAGCACCGTGGTGATCACGACCACCGCGGTGCTCTCGCGGTACCAGGTCCGGTACTGCGCGGTGAGCACGAACACCGTCGCCGCGTCGGGCAGGGCGCACATCACCACGAGCACGGCCGCCCACGGCGCCGGAATCCCGAGCCATGCGACCGCGCCCAGGGCGAGCAGCGGCATGACGACGAGCTTGATCAGCACCGCCGCCCCGATCGGCACCCACTGCGCCCGCGACTCCCGCAGCGAGCCCACGGCCCCGCGCAGCAGGATGCCCAGGGCCAGGAGGCCTCCCGGCGCGGCGAGGTCGCCCAGCATCTCCACCGTCGTCGCCAGCGGTCGGGGCAGCGCCAGCCCGGAGAGGGCGACGGCGAGCCCGGCGGCGATGCCGATCACGACCGGGTTGCCCAGCACCCGCCGCGCGAGGAGCGCGGGCAGGGCCACCGCGCCGTCCTCGCCCCGGCCGCGCCCGTGCAGTGTCGCGACGACGAGGAACACGCTGATCGCCAGCGCGGTGTGCAGCGTGGACGTGAGCGACGCCGCGAACGCGGCCGCCGGACCCAGCACGGCCACGGTGAGCGGGATGCCGAGGTAGCCGACGTTGCCCCAGCCGGCGACCAGCCCGACGGCGTTGGCCTCGCGAGGCGGGCGCCGCACGAGCAGGGCGGCGAGCGAGCCGAGCGCGTAGGCGACGAGCAGCACGGCCACCGAGGCGATCAGCGCCGACCCGGGGACGCCGGCGGAGAGGTCGGCCCCGGCCACCGAGGTGAAGATGAGGGCGGGCAGCGCGATCCAGTAGACGAGGTCGTTGAGCACGGTGGCGGTGCGCTCGCCGAAGCGCTCGAACCGCCCGGCCACGGCGCCGGCCGCGATCACCGCGAACACCGGCAGGATCCGGCCCAGCAGGTCAGCCATGAAGCCCCGCCACCCGCTCGGTCACCGCCCGAGCGTACGGGCGTCGTCAGGGCCCGACGGCCGCGAACGCCGTGACCGTGCCGCGCGCCACCAGCGTGTCGACGCCGCGCTCGAGCACGGTGAACAGGGGCAGGCCCGCGGGCGCGATCGGCAGGTCCGGGTAGGCGCGGTGCGCGCCGGACGCCCAGCCGTCGCGGAACACGCGCCAGTCCAGGTTCTCGGTGGCGCAGATCGGGTCGCCGGGCGCGCACACCTCGTAGACCCGCCCGTCGTAGATCTCGAGCTCGCGGGTCGGGCGCGGGCCCAGGACGCCGCGGCCCGGCGTGTCGACGAGGTTCGCCGCCTCCGGGTCGCGGCGCGGGCTCCCCAGCATCACGGCGCCGGCGATGCGCTCGGGCGGCAGGGCGATCGTCCCGCGCGCGGCGCGGTGCACGACGTCGCTCACCACGTCGCCGCCCTGGCTGTAGCCGACGAGGGTGATCGTGGTGTCGGGGCAGCGGGCGGCGACGTCCGCGGCGTCGCGGGCGAGCCGGTCGGCGCCGCGCAGCTCGGACAGCGGGTAGAGCACCGGGCGGTCCAGCGAGGCCGGGTAGGGGACGTAGCGCACCGAGAGCTGGTCGCCCCAACGCTGGGCCAACGGGTCGGTCAGGCCCGCGAGCAGCCCGACGGCGCGGCCGGGGTCGGCGGCCTCGGAGGTCTCGCCGGTGCCGGGGACGGCGAAGAGGGTCGCGGTGGGACACGCGGGCGCGGCCCCCGGGGCGGCCCCGGCGGCCGGTGTGACGAGGAAGCCGGCGCCGAGCAGCAGCACCAGGACGAGCAGCACCCGTCGCTTCCCCCCGCCCGCCACGGGGACATCCTCGCCGATGGGAGCGCCGGTGTGGGAGTGCTCGCGCGCGGCGAGCGGGGTGATTTCCTGGCGTCCAACGCCGGCGTGGCCCCCACGCTGGCACGGGACGTGCGTGATCCGCCGGGCTGACAGATCGGCGCGGGTCTGCCAGCGTGCCGCAACGACAGTCCTCCGGCAGTCCCCGGCGCCGGTGCCGGAGCCGGGGTGACGCGGACGAGCGGAGGACGCGCGTGAGCATGCCGTCGGACCTCGACATCGCGCAGGCGGCGACGCTGAAGCCCCTGGACGACGTGGCCCACCAGATGGACCTGCCGCTCGAGCTGCTCGAGCGCCACGGCCACGACGTCGCCAAGATCGAGCTGGACGCGATCGAGGCGATGGCCGACCGTCCCCGGGCCAAGTACGTCGTCGTGACCGCGATCACCCCGACGCCGCTGGGGGAGGGGAAGACGACCACGACGGTCGGGCTCGGGCAGGCGTTCTCGCACATCGGCAAGCGCGGGGTCGTCGCGATCCGCCAGCCCTCGATGGGCCCGACGTTCGGCATCAAGGGCGGCGCGGCGGGCGGCGGCTACTCGCAGGTCGTGCCGATGGAGAAGTTCAACCTCCACCTCACCGGCGACTTCCACGCGGTGACGAGCGCGCACAACATGCTCTCC
>JAQSWW010000158.1 GCA_029266415.1 Actinomycetospora sp.
CACCTGGCTGGTCGCCGGCGCGCGCAGCGAGGAGAACCTGCGGCTCTACCGCCGCGCGGGCTACGCGGAGACGGGACGGCTCGTCGACGCCGCGGGTGTCGAACTGCTGCGTCTCGAACGCCTGGCCGCGGGATGAGGACCCGGGCGCGCCGGTGTCACGGCGGGAGCGTGAGCACCCGCCCCAGCACGCGGCTCCAGACCGCCCGCTCGTCCGCGAGGTCGGGCACGGGGCCGGTGAACGGCGTGACCGTCAGCTGGTCGTCCTCGGCGCTCCAGGTGCCCACGACCCGGCCGGCCTCCAGCGCCACCGGCGCGATCCACCCGGCGGCGCGGCTGACCTCCTTCCGGTGCGCCGGCGGCACGAGGTCGGGGTCGCCGGTGCCGGCGCCGAGCACGTAGGGGTCGAAGGGGCCGAGCAGGCGGGGATCGGGCGCGGTGGCGGCGGCGAGGTCGTCGAGGTCGGCGGTGCGGGCGTGGCGGGTCTCGCCGTCGACGTCCACCTCGGTGAGCGTCCCGTCGGCGACGAGGTCGGCGAACCAGCGCCGCAGCCGCGCCTTCGGGGTCGCCCCGCGCAGGAGCCAGGCGTCGAAGGCGGCCGGGGTCGCGGGGCCGTGCGCGGCGAGGAAGGCGGGGACGACGGTGCGCGCGGCCTCGTCGGGGTCGGGGAGGCCGGGCCAGCCCGGGACGGCGACGCGCGGGCTGGTGAAGGTCACCCGCGTACCGGCCGGCGGGCCGTGGCAGAGCAGGCCCTGCCAGGCCAGCGGCTTGAGCACCGCGCCCCACCCCGAGCCCAGCGCCTCGGCGAGCCCGGGCTCGCGGGTGTGCGCGACCAGCGCGGCCGTGAGCTCCTCGCGGGTGAGCACGGCGTCGGCGAGCACCTCGGCGGCGCCCGCGGCGAGCGCGGTCATCTGGGCGGCGGTGGCGAACTCCCGCTGCCAGGCGCCCTTGTCCCACGATCGCGCCGACGCGAGCAGCGCCAGCACCGCGGGCGCGTGGTCGGCGGCCAGCAGGTGCAGCGTGCCGCGCATCGACCACGTCCGGAGCGGCGCGCCCGCCGCCAGCGCCGCGTCGACCGTCCCGTCGCCGACCGAGCCGGTGGCCGTCCGCACCGCCACCGCCTGGGCCGCCGCGGACGGGACCTGGGCCTGGACGCCGACGAGGCGCCGGGCCACGTCGACGGGACCCGTGCCGTCGCGGTCGGTCAGGCCCTGGCGGCGGAGGCGGAAGGCGCGGACCTGCTCGGCGGTGAGCCTCATGCCTGCTCGAACGACCCCAGCCCCTGCGGCTCGGTGTCGGTGACGTCGACGCCGGTCACCTCGGCGGACGACGGTCCCCGGCGGGCCCACTCCACCATGCGGTGGACGGCCGCGTCGTCGCCCTCGACGAGCATCTCGACGTTGCCGTCGTCGCGGTTGCGGACCCACCCGGCGACCCCGAGATCGGTGGCGGCGTCCTCCGCGGCCGACCGGAAGTTGACGCCCTGGACGCGTCCCTGGACGACGATGTGCTTGCTGGCCACTTTGCCCTCCGGGCTGGTGAGCGCTTGCCCGTGTCCTGGCACGGGAAAGCACTCACACCTCGACTCGAACACGTGTTCTACTGGTCGGGATGACCGCCGCCTGGACGCCCTCGCTCTTCGGGGGCTGCGCCGACCCTGTCGCCGCCGACCCTGCTGTGGATCCTGCGGTGCTCCCGCGCCGCATCGTGCTGGACGACCGCTCCTGGGTCGACCTCGCCCCCGCCTGGATCACCGGCGCCGACGCCTGGTTCGACGCGATCGTCGCGCAGGCGCCGTGGAACCAGCGGCGCCGGCGCATGTACGACCAGGAGGTCATGGAGCCGCGCCTGACCTGCGGCTGGCGCGTCGACGAGGCGCCCGACCCGGCGCCCGCCGTGGCCGCGGCCCTGACCGCGCGCTACGGCGTGCGCTTCGACCGGGTGTCGGCCAACTTCTACCGCCACGGCGACGACTCGGTGGCCTGGCATGGCGACCGCGTCCGGTACACCCACGAGGCGCCGATCGTCGCCATCGTCTCCCTCGGCGCCCCGCGGCGCTTCGGCCTGCGCCCGGTGGGCGGCGGCCCGTCGCGGCGGCTGACCGTCGCCGGCGGCGACCTGCTGGTCATGGGCGGGCGCTGCCAGCACGACTGGCAGCACACGGTGCCCAAGTGGCCCGGCGCCGGGCCGCGGGTCAGCGTGACGTTCCGACACGACGACCCGGGGCCGCGGCGCTAGGAGCGCCTCAATCGGTGCACCTGCTCGGCGACCGTCTCGCCGAGCCAGTGGCCGTACTGCTCGCGCGTCCAGCCGCGCTGCTCGGTGAGCAGCAGCGCGACCTCTGGTGACACGAGGGTCCAGACCACGTCGACGGCGCGGTCCAGCGCAGGGCCCTCCGGCGTGCCGGAGAGCTGGACGAGCAGACTCCGCGTGCCCTCGAGGCGTTCGGCCCGCGTCGCGTCGAGCAGATCCTGCAGCTCGGGCTCGTGGGCGGCATCGGCGAGGACCCTGAGTACCGGCCCGATCCGCTCGACGAGCTCGGCGGAGAGCATCCCGAACGTCCGGGCCGCCGCATCCGGGTCGGGATCGGCCAGCATCTGGGTGTACGCGGGTCGGTCGGCCACCGCGACCGCCTCGTGGTCGCCGACGACGGCCACGTCGTAGACCGACTTGAGCAGGTCGGGCTTGGTGCGGAAGGTCTTGTAGAGCGTCTCGCGCGACACACCGGCCTCCCTCGCGAGGGCCGCCATCGAGGTGCCGCCGTACCCGTCGCGCACGAACGCGCGCCGTGCCGCGTCGATGATCTGCTGTCGCGTCTGCGCCGCCTGTCCGGTCCGCAGCGGCGACTCGTAGACCCGCTTGCCCGTCATCGTGCCTGACATCTACTGTATTCGATACACACATCGTCAGGTTACAGGAGCCGGCCATGCCCGCGAACCCAGGAGCTCTCACCACCACACCGAGCGACCAGGACCTCCCCCACCCTCAAGCGATACTCGTCGCGATGCTGCCGGTGACCGACGTCGCGGCGAGCGCCCGGTTCTACACCCGGCTCCTCGGACTCACCGTGCTGCGCGAGTTCGTCCACGACGGCCGAGTCACCGGATGCAGCCTGAGCCATCCCCGGGCGGGGTTCGCCCTCAGCCTGCGCCTACGGGCGTCCCTCGACGGGCCCGCTGACCTGCGCGGCGAGCACCCGATCATCTGGCGGGTGACGGACAGCGCCGCACTGGAGCGCTACCGGGCCCACGCGGCCGCGCTCGGGCTCACCCCCACCTCCCGCCGGCACGACGATGCCGACCTGGTCGCCGTCGTCGACCCCGACGGGATCGAGGTCCTGGTCGGCATCCCGTCCCGGCCCTGGGAGCGGTTCCAGGGATACGAGCTGGTGGCCGACGGCTACCGGCGCAGCCACGAACGATCGTTGCTCGACGGCGGAGGTACGCCCTAGATCGGGATCTCGCTGTCGTCCCCCTCGGGCCGCGGCCCCAGGATCCGCCGGTCGGCCTCGTCGATCCGCAGGTCGTTGATGCTCGCCTCGCGCCGGGCCATGAGCCCGTTGGGCGCGAACTCCCAGTTCTCGTTGCCGTAGCAGCGCCACCACTGCCCGTCCGCGTCGCGGCACTCGTACTGGAAGCGCACGGCGATGCGGTGCCCGCCGTAGGTCCACAGCGCCTTGCGCAGGGCGTAGTCGTGCTCGCGCTCCCACTTGCGGGTCAGGAAGGCGACGACCTCGTCGCGCCCGGTGATCCACTCGTCGCGGTTCCGCCACACCGTGTCGACCGTGTAGGCCAGGGCCACCTTCTCCGGGTCGCGGGTGTTCCACCCCTTCTCGGCGGCCAGCACCTTCGCGCGCGCCGACTCCTCGTCGAACGGCGGGAAGGGCGGGCGGGGCTCCTCGGTCGGGCTGCTCACGGGTCGTTCCTCCTCGCGGTGCGCGGGACGGGCGACGCTGCCCGGGGGACGCGATCAGCATGCCCGGCTCCTCGCCGCCGGGACACGCCGGGAGAGGGGGACGACGACGCGCCCGTGCGTCCGTGACCCGTAGCGTCGCGGTCCATGCGGGTGCTGGGCGTGGACCCGGGGCTGACGCGCTGCGGCCTCGGCGTCGTCGAGGGCGGCGGCGGGCGGTCGGTGCGCGCGGTGGCCGTGGACGTCGTCCGCACCCCGGCCGACGCCGAGGTGGCCCGGCGCCTCGGGGCCGTGGCCGACGCGGTCGAGGCGTGGATCGCCGAGCACCGCCCCGACGTCGTCGCCGTGGAGCGGGTGTTCGCCCAGCACAACGTGCGCACGGTGATGGGCACCGCCCAGGTGAGCGGGGTCGTCGCGCTGGTCGCCGGGCGGGCGGGACTACCGGTCGCGTTCCACACCCCGAGCGAGGTCAAGGCCGCGGTCACCGGCTCCGGGCGGGCGGACAAGGAGCAGGTGACGACGATGGTCACCCGCGTGCTCGCCCTCGGTGACGTGCCACGTCCCGCCGACGCTGCCGACGCCCTCGCCCTGGCCGTGTGCCACTGCTGGCGCGCCCCGATGCTCGCGCGCATGGCCGAGGCCGAGGCCCGGGCCGCCGAGGTCGCGAAGCACCACCGGGCCCGCCTCGCCGCGGCGCGCCGGGCCCGGTGACGCCCACCCACCTCGTGTCCGCCGGCGGCACGCGGATCGCGGTGGAGACGGTGGGCGAGGGCCCGCCGCTGGTGCTCACCACGGGCGCGCTGCAGGACCGGGCGAGCGTCCGGCTGCTCGCGCAGACCCTCGCCGACCGCGCGACCGTGCACCTCTGGGACCGGCACGGCCGCGGCGACAGCGAGGGCGTGCCCGACCCGCGGCGGGACCCGGTCGGGCCCGACGGCGACGCGCTGGTGGCCGCCGAGGTCGCCGACCTCGCCGCCGTCACGGCCGCCGCGGGTGGAGTGCCCCTCCACTACGGGCACTCCGCGGGCGCCGTGCTCGTCCTCGAGCGCTGTTCTGGTCGCGGACCGTCGCCCTGGCCACGGCGCTCCCGCACGACGTCGCCCTCGTCGCCCGCGACGCGCTGCCGGCCGACCGGCTCGCGGGCCGCGGCCGTCCCGGGCGCGCGGCGGCGGACCCTGCCGGGTCAGGGGCACCTCGTCACGCCCGCGGTGCTGGCCCCGGTGCTCGCCGATTTCCTGACCGGGTGAGCAGGCGCGGCGGTCCCCGGGAGTGTCGGAGGCGGCCGGTAGCCTTCGAACGCGTGTTCGTCGGGGCGGTCGGGAGGGTCGTGCGGTGATCTCGTCGGTGCGGGGGGAGGTCCTGTCCCTCGGGCTCGACCACGCGGTGGTCGAGGTCGGGGGCGTGGGGCTGGCCGTGCAGGCCACGCCCTCGACGCTGGCCCGCCTGCGCCGCGGCCAGCCGGCCCGGCTCGACACCGCGCTCGTGGTCCGCGAGGACTCGCTGACGCTCTTCGGGTTCGCCGACGCCGCCGAGCGCGAGATGTTCCTGCTGCTGCAGACGGTCTCCGGGGTGGGGCCGCGCGTCGCGCTGGCGACGCTCGCGGTGCTCGACCCGCAGTCGCTCTCGGTCGCGCTGGCCGACGGCAACCTCACGACGCTGATGAGCGTGCCGGGCATCGGGCGCAAGGGCGCCGAGCGGCTGGTGGTCGAGCTGCGCGACAAGGTGGCCCCCGCCTCGCCCGCCGACGCCGGGGACGACGGGGTGCCCGCGTCGCCGGTGGCCACGGGCACGCTGCGCGACCAGGTGGTGGAGGCGCTGATCGGCCTCGGCTTCGCGGCCAAGCCGGCGGAGAAGGCGGTGGACGAGGTGCTCGGTGCCGGCGGCCCGTCCGACTCGTCGGTGGTGCTGCGCGCCGCGCTCACCCGGCTCGGGCCGGGCCGATGAGCGACCCCGGTCTCGGAGGAGACGGAGCGCAGCGGAGCTCGACCGAGGTGGAGGCGAGCCTGGCCTCCGCGCTGGCGAGCACGGCGGCGGACGGCGAGGGCGACGTCGAGAACAAGCTCCGCCCCGCCCGTCTCGACGAGTTCATCGGCCAGCCCCGGGTCCGCGAGCAGCTCGACCTCGTGCTCCAGGGTGCGCTGCGCCGCGGCCGCCCGCCGGACCACGTGCTGCTGTCCGGGCCCCCGGGCCTGGGCAAGACCAGCCTCGCCATGATCATCGGCGCCGAGCTCGGCAGCGTCGTCCGCATCACCTCGGGGCCGGCGCTCGAGCGTGCGGGCGACCTCGCGGCGATGCTGTCCAACCTCGTCGAGGGCGACGTGCTGTTCATCGACGAGATCCACCGCACGGCGCGCCCGGCCGAGGAGATGCTCTACCTCGCGATGGAGGACTTCCGGGTCGACGTCGTGGTGGGCAAGGGGCCCGGCGCCACGTCGATCCCGCTCGACGTCGCGCCGTTCACGCTGGTGGGGGCCACGACGCGGGCGGGCGCGCTCACCGGCCCGCTGCGCGACCGGTTCGGCTTCACCGCGCACATGGAGTTCTACGAGCCCTCCGACCTCGAGCAGGTGCTCGTGCGCAGCGCCCGCATCCTCGACGTCGTGCTGCGCCCCGACGGGGCCCGCGAGATCGCCGGGCGCTCGCGGGGCACGCCGCGCATCGCCAACCGCCTGCTGCGCCGTGTGCGCGACTACGCCGAGGTCCGCGCCGACGGCACGGTCACCCGCGAGGTCGCGCGGGCGGCGCTGGCCGTCTACGACGTCGACGAGCTGGGACTCGACCGGCTCGACCGCGCCGTCCTCGGGGCCCTGGTGCGCTCCTTCGGCGGCGGGCCCGTCGGCGTGTCCACGCTCGCGGTGGCCGTGGGGGAGGAGCCGGGCACCGTCGAGGAGGTGTGCGAGCCCTACCTCGTGCGCGCCGGGATGCTCGCCCGCACGCCCCGTGGACGCGTCGCGACTCCTGCGGCGTGGCGCCACCTGGGCGAGGAGCCGCCCACGTCCGGCCCCGACGCGCCCGGCCCGGACGCGAACGACGGCCGGGGCCAGGGGACCCTGTTCGCCTGAGCTGGCAGACTCGGAATCGGACACGCGCGGGGTGCACGACTCCTCGCCCGCTCGGTGATCGGAGAACCCATGGACCTGATCTTCCCCCTGCTCATCCTGTTCATGATCGGTCTGGTGTTCATGTCCAGCCGTCAGCGCAAGAAGCAGGAGCAGAAGCAGCAGAGCATCCAGAGCGGCCTGGCCGTCGGTGACGTGGTCGTCATGACCTCGGGCATCAGCGGCACGGTCGTCGACGTCGACGACGAGCGCACCATCGACGTCGAGATCGCCCCCGACGTCGTCACCACGTGGCTGCGGGCCGCGGTGCGCGAGAAGCTCGTCCCCGAGGAGGCGGTGGTCGACGCCGAGGACCTCGACGAGATCGACGCGCTGCCCGAGTCGTCGGTGCCCACCGAGTCGACGCCCGTCGTCGACGCCCCGGCCAGCACGGACCGGGACAAGAAGGACACCCCGGCGGACACGACGGACAACGTGTCCTCGCCGCGCCGGTCCTGAGCCACCCGGGGCGGGGCGCCGCCGGGGGTGCCGGGCGCGGCGCCTACCCTCGCGGCGAGCCCCTCCCCGGCTGAACCACCCGAGCATCTGGAGCAACGCAGCGTGGCCCCTCCGACCGTGCGCTTCCGGCCAGGGCGCTACCTCGCCGCCTTCGTGGCGATCGTGACGGTGCTCTACGGACTGGTCTTCCTCACCGGGGACGGGTCGCCGACGCCGAAGCTCGGCATCGATCTCCAGGGCGGCACGCGGGTCACGCTGACCGCCCGCACGGAGACGGGCGCGGCGCCCACGCCCGACCAGCTCAACCTCGCGCGCCAGATCATCGACCAGCGCGTCAACGGGCTCGGCGTCAGCGGTGCCGAGGTGGTCCAGGACGGCAACAACCTGGTCATCACCGTCCCCGGTCAGGAGGGCGACCAGGCGCGCTCGCTCGGCCAGACGGCGCGGCTCTACTTCCGTCCCGTCATCGGCGGGCCCATCCCGGCCAACCCCCAGGCGGGTCAACCCGGCCAGCCCGGGGCCACCGCACCCGGCGGGCCGACCGGGGCCGGCACGCCGGGCTCCGCGCCGGCGGGGCAGAGCGCGCCGATCGGGCCCGCCCAGCCGCCGGTGCCCGCGCCGCCGCCGGGCGGCGGCGACCCCGGCACGTCCGCCGACCCGCGGCAGGCGCAGGCCATCGCCGAGGCCAAGGCGACGCGGCAGAGCGACGACCCCGCGGTCCAGGAGCAGGCGGCGCTGGCGCTCGACTGCGCGGTCGAGGACCCGCTGCGCGGCTACGACGACCCGGCGCGGCCGCTGGTGGCCTGCAACCGGGAGGGCACCGAGAAGTACCTGCTCGGCCCGGCGATCCTCTCGGGCACCGACGTCGCGAGCGCGACGCCCAACCCGAACCCGCAGGGCGTCGGCTGGGTGATCAACCTGGCGTTCAAGGGCGAGGCCGCGGGCACCTGGGCCGACTACACCAGCGCGAACGTCAACAACTCGAACGCGGTGGTGCTCGACTCGCAGGTGGTCTCCGCGCTGCGCATCGTCCAGCCGCTGCTCGACGGCAACGCGCAGATCTCCGGCAACTTCAACCAGGCCTCGGCCACCGACTTCGCCAACGTGCTGCGCTACGGCTCGCTGCCGCTGTCGTTCGACACCTCCGAGGCCCAGACGGTGTCGGCCACGCTCGGGCTCGCGTCCCTGCAGGCCGGGCTGATCGCCGGTGTCGTCGGGCTGATCCTGGTGTTCGTCTACTCGTTGTTCTACTACCGCGCCCTCGGGGTGCTGACGATCCTGTCGCTGATCCTGTCCGGGCTCGTCGTCTACGCGGTGCTGGTGCTGCTCGGGCGCGGGATCGGGTTCACGCTCGACCTCGCCGGGGTCGCCGGGTTCATCGTCGCCATCGGCATCACGGCGGACTCGTTCGTCATCTTCTTCGAACGGATCAAGGACGAGGTCCGCGAGGGCCGCAGCTTCCGCTCGGCGGTGCCGCGCGGGTGGATCCGGGCGAGACGCACGATCCTCTCGGGCGACGCGGTGAGCTTCCTCGCCGCGGTCGTGCTCTACGCGCTGGCCGTCGGCCAGGTGAAGGGCTTCGCGTTCACCCTGGGCATGTCCACCGTCCTCGACCTCATCGTGGTGTTCCTCGTGACCCACCCGCTGCTGGCGCTCGCGTCCAACTCGCGCCTGTTCTCCAGCCCGGCCTGGTCGGGCCTCGGCGAGGTGGTGCGCCACGCGCCCCGCTCGACCGGGTCCGGGCCGCCGCGGGCCGGCGGGGGGAGCCGCCCGGTGCGCACCGGCGCCGGGGACCGTCCGGCGGCCCCGCGTCGCGCGGGCCGCGGAGGTGCGCGATGAGCCGCCCCACCGGGTCCGGACGGCGCCGCGCCGACGCCACGCGGGACACCGACGACCGCCTCGACGACGAGCTCGATCCCGTCGACGGTGCGGACACGGACGCCGACGAGATCGAGGGTGCCGACGAGGCCGACTCCGCCGACGGGCCGCGCGACCCCGACGATGCCAGCGGCCCCCGACGGCAGCGGCGGTCCGGCCGCCTCGACATGCTCTACCGGGGCAACGGCGGGTTGGACATCGTCGGCCGCTCGCGCACCTGGTACGCGATCTTCGGCGTGGCGATCGTGATCTGCATCCTCTCGATGGTCATCCGGGGCTTCAACTTCGGCATCGACTTCGAGGGCGGCACCAGCGTCCAGATGCCGGCCGTCGGCGCCAACGGCCCGATCGCCACCGAGCAGGTCGAGCAGGTGTTCGCCGACGCCGTCGACATCCCGGCCACGTCGGTGCAGAGCGCGGGCCAGGGCGCGACGTCGACGATCATCATCCGGTCCGAGCGCCTCGGCGTGGGCCAGGTCGTGGTGCTCCGCCAGGCCCTGTTCGACCAGTTCCAGCCGCTGGGCATCACCGGGGCGCCCGACCCGGACGCGATCTCCGACAGCGCGGTCAGCGCGAGCTGGGGCGGCGAGATCACCCAGCAGGCGCTCATCGCGCTCGCGGTGTTCCTCGTGCTCGTCACCGTCTACCTGTCGTTCTACTTCGAGCGACGGATGGCCTTCGCGGCCCTGGTGGCGCTGGCCAACGACATCATCATCACCGCCGGCGTGTACTCGCTGGTCGGCTTCGAGGTGTCGCCGGCGACGGTGATCGGCCTGCTGACCATCCTCGGGTTCTCGCTGTACGACACGGTCGTCGTGTTCGACAAGGTCCGCGAGAACACCCGCGGCCTGCTCGGGCTCACGCGCCGGACGTACGCCGAGGCCGCGAACCTCGCGGTCAACCAGACCCTCATGCGCTCGCTCAACACCTCGCTGATCGCCGCGCTGCCGCTCATGGGGCTGTTCGTGGTCGGCGTCGTGCTGCTCGGGGTCGGCGTGCTGGGCGACCTCGCCCTGGTCCAGCTCGTGGGCACGATCGTCGGGGCCGCGTCGTCGGTGCTGCTGGC
>JAQSWW010000287.1 GCA_029266415.1 Actinomycetospora sp.
GGACTAATGGGGGGCGCTGGGCCGGTTGGTGAGAGGCTCGGCGCTGGTAGCGGCCGGCGGGTCAGCACTCTGGAGGACGGAGCGGATATTCAGCTCTAGGGTCAGATCGTGCGCCCGCCGGTCGTGAGCAGGCGTAGATCGCTGATGGGATGACGTGCCCCGGGCCGAGCTTTGGTGAGCACTTGACCATTAGTCCGCGGCTTCCTGCTCCGCGCTGCCGATCTCGCGGTTCGGGTGATCGGGAGGCTGGCTGTGGTGCTGTTCGTGGGTGATGACTGGGCCGAGGACCACCACGACGTGGAGGTCCTCGACGACGAGGGGCGCCGACTGGCCCGGGCCCGGCTGCCCGAGGGCATGGCGGGGATGAGTCGCCTGCACGAGCTGCTGGCCGAGCACCTCGACGAGGCGTCGATCGACCCCGAGACCGGGACGCTCGCCGAGGGCGAGGTCGTAGTGGGGATCGAGACCGACCGGGGTCCGTGGGTGGCCGCGTTGATCGCCGCGGGCTACCAGGTGTTCGCGATCAATCCGATGTCGGCGGCCCGCTATCGGGAGCGGCACTCGACCTCGGGGGCGAAGTCCGACCCCGGCGACGCGCACGTGCTGGGCGAGATCGTGCGCCTGGACCGCGCGCATCACCGCCCGGTCGCCGGGGACAGCGACGCCGTGGAGGGCCTCAAGCTGGTCGCGCGTTCGCACCAGTCGATGATCTGGGAACGCACCCGTCACCTGCAGCGGCTGCGCCAGGCGCTGCGGGAGTACTTCCCCGCGGTGCTGGAGGCCCTCGCCGCGGGCAGGCTTGAGCTCGCTGACCGCGACGCACTCGAGCTGATCGAGCGGGCCGGCGACCCGGACCGGGCCGCGCGGCTGTCCCGGGCGAAGATCGCCGCGATCCTGCAGCGTGGGCGCCGCCGCGAGGTCGAGGCCAAGGCCGAGGCGATCCAGACCGTCCTGCGGGCCCCGGCGCTGCGTCAGGCCGCGGCGATCGAGCAGGCGTACGCCACGATCGCCGCCTCTCAGGTGCGGCTGATCGTCGGGCTCAACGCCCAGATCCCGACCCTCGAGGAGGTGGTGGCCCAGAATTTTGGCCGGCACCCGGACGCTGAGATCTACCTCAGCCAACCGGGCCTCGGGACCGTGCTCGGCGCCCGCGTGCTCGCCGAGTTCGGCGACGACCCGCGATCACCCGCGCCTCGGGGCGCAAAACCGTCGTGCTCGCCCGGTATGCCCGCAACCGCCGCCTCGGCGACGCAGTCCACCAATGGGCGTTCTGCGCCCTGAGCGCCTCACCCGGCGCGCGGGTCTACTACGACCAGCTACGCGCCCGCGGGACCGGCCACCACGCCGCGCTACGACAGCTCGGCAACCGCCTCGTCGGCATCCTGCACGGCTGCCTCAAGACCCGAACCCGCTACGACGAGACCACCGCCTGGGCCCACCATCAGACCTCCGCGGCTTGACCCGCCACCCCATGGGATGTCTGACCGGCTACCGGGTCCCGGCGAGCAGGGCCGCCGAGGTGCGGTCGTGCACGCCGAGGGCCGCGTAGGCGTTCTCGAGGTGCTTGCCCACCGTGCGCCGGCTGATGCCCAGCTCGTGGGCGATGGCCGCGTCGGTGGCGCCCCGGGCCACGCGCGCGACCACCGCCCGCTCCCGGGTGGTCAGCCGCCGCGGCGGGGACCCGTGCGTGGCGCGCCGGAGGGCGTCGCCGAGGTGCGGGCGCACGAGGTCGAGCAGGGCGCGGTCGCGATCGGTGAAGTCCGGGTCCCCGCGGTGGAGCGCGACCCGCGCCCCGGCTCCCGCCCGCCCCAGGACGAGCACGGCCCGGTGCCCCGCCGGCCCCGCGACGTCGGTCCCGGACGGCCAGCGCAGGAGCCGCCCGTCGAACCCGGTGGCCACCACGCTCTCGACCCCGACCAGCACGGCGAGACGCGGCCACACCGCCCGGTCGAGATCGCCGACGGTGCGCACGGCGGTGGTGCCCTCGACGAGGTCGAGGGCCGCGGAGAGGAGGCGCTGGGCGGTCATGGCACGCTCCGGGGCGGGTCACCGAGTGTCGACCTGCGGACCCCCTTCCACCAGGTCTGCGGCGCCACGCGTCACTCGAACGGCCTACGGAAACCTCCGTATCGATCACGGGGCCGTGACACGACTTCACTGGTCGTGCCGCTGTCCGTGTCGGTACCGAGGAGGACCGCCATGCCCCGCACGATGCTCGACTGCCGGGAGATCCCGAGCGAGTCCGGGTGCACGCTCACGCTGACCGGCGAGGAGGACGAGGTCCTCGAGGCCGGGGCCGCCCACGCCGTCGCGGTGCACGGGCACACCGACGGCGAGGAGCTGCGCGCCGGCCTGCGGGCCGGGCTGCGTCCCGCCCCGCAGGCGACCGGGCCGGGGGCGTTCGTGCAGATCATCGAGTTCAGCACGTCGTCGTACGACGAGTTGAACGCGCTGATCGACGGCTGGAAGACCGACATCGGTGCCGACCGGGCCGTGGGCTGGATGGTGATGGGCCGGGACCGGGACCGCCCGGAGACCTACCTGGAGGTCGTGGCGTTCCCGAGCGCCGAGGAGGCCCGGCGCAACTCCGACCACCCGGTCACCACGGCCTTCGCCGAGAAGATGCGGGCCCTCTGCGACGGTCCCCCCACCTTCCGGAACCTGGAGGTGGTGCGGGCGGAGAGCCCCTGATCACGGGTGGCGCCGCCGTGGCCGGGGCTGGCAGGTCGGGCACCAGTAGGACGAGCGGTTCATGAACGGCGCGCGCCGCACGGGCGTCCCGCAGCGCGGGCAGGGCCGGTCCTCCTGCCCGTAGACGGCCAGGGCGCGGTCGAAGTAGCCCGCGTCGCCGTGGACGTCGACGTAGAGGGTGTCGAACGACGTCCCGCCCGCCGCCAGCGCCTCGTCCATCACCGCGCGCGCCGCGGTGAGCAGCCGGCGTCCTTCGGGCCGGGTGAGGGTCGCGGTGGGGCGTTCGTAGTGCAGCTTCGCCCGCCAGAGCGACTCGTCGGCGTAGATGTTGCCGATCCCCGAGACCAGCGTCTGGTCGAGCAGCGCGCGCTTGACCCCGGTGCGGCGGCGCCGCAGCCCGCCGACCGCGGCCTCGGCGTCGAACGCCGGGTCCATGGGGTCGCGCCCGATGTGGGCGACCGGCACGGGCAGCGCGTCAGGCCCGGTCACGTCGGTGACGGTGAGGCCGCCGAAGGTGCGCTGGTCGACGAACCGCAGCTCGCCGCCCCCGTCGTCGAACCGCAGGCGGATGCGCAGGTGCGTCTCGTCGGGCCGGTCGGCGGGCTGGACGAGCAGCTGACCGCTCATGCCCAGGTGCGCGAGCAGGGCGGCCTCGGGCGCGTCGGCGTCGACGGGGCCCAGCTCCACCCACAGGTACTTGCCCCGGCGCCGCACCGCGCGCAGGACCTGTCCGGACAGTCGCTCGCGCAGCTCGGTGGCGCCGCCGGCCTGGCGACGCACGGACCGGGGGTGGAAGACCTCGACGTCGCGGACCCGGCGCCCGGTGACGTGCTCGGCGAGACCCCGCCGGACGACCTCGACCTCGGGGAGCTCAGGCACTACCGGATGGTCCGGCTCCGCTGCGCTTCGCGTCCGGCCCTGGAGCTTCCCCCTCCAGGTACTGGTACGCCGAGCGGGCGGCCTTCTGCTCGGCCTCCTTCTTGGTGCGGCCGACGCCGGTGCCGCGCTCCACGCCTGCGACGTAGACCGTCGCGGTGAACTCCTTGAGGTGGTCCGGGCCCTGCTCGGTCATCCGGTACTCGGGCACGCCGAGGTCGCGGGCGGCGGTGAGCTCCTGGAGGCTGGTCTTCCAGTCCAGGCCCGCGCCCAGCAGCGGCGCGGTGCGCAGCAGCTCGCCGAAGAGGCGCTCGACGACGACACGCGATGTCTCGATGCCGTGCTGGAGGTGCACCGCGCCGAGGACCGCCTCGACGGCGTCGCCGAGGATGCTCGGCTTGTCGCGGCC
>JAQSWW010000159.1 GCA_029266415.1 Actinomycetospora sp.
CGCGAAGTGGTGGCCGTAGAGCACCCGGCGGTCGGTCGGCAGGTAGTCCTGCCCGTTCTCGGAGTGCTCGGCCGGGGTGGCGCGCCGGTCGTCGGGGCGCAGCAGCTTGCGCTCGATGTAGGTGGAGTAGAAGCGGTAGGCGATGAGGTAGGTGGCCACCGCGGCGAACACGAACCAGATCGCGTTGACCGTCTCGCCCCGGACGAGCGCGACCATCACCCAGCCCAGGCCGCCGAGCACCGCGATCGCGGCCCAGACGGCGATCCGGGCGGGGGTCCAGCGCCGGCGCTCCTGCTCGAGCACCTCGTCGTCGACCGCCACTGGCAGTTCCTGCTCGGGCGGGGCGGCCACGCCGCCCGCTCCCCCTGACGTCGTCGTCATCGCGACCTCCGCTCGGAACGGACCTCGGGGGAGGATAGGTCCTGCGACGCCGGATTGTCCTTGATCCTTTCACCCGAGGTGGTGGCCCGGTGACCGTCCGCCACGGCGCCGGCCGGGGTCGGGGCGGGCCATACTGCGGCCCATGACTCCCGCCGGGACGCTGGCCGACGTCTCGCCCGCCCTCGCCGCCGCGCTCGGGGTGGACGGGTTCGCCGACGGACTCGGGATCGGTGACGCCCGCGGGGTCGCGCTGCTGCTGGTCGACGGGCTCGGCGCGGAGCTCCTGGCCGAGCACGCCGACCGGGCGCCCGCCCTCGCCGAACTGGCGGCCCGGGGCAGCACGCTGCGCGCGGGCTTCCCCGCGACGACGGCGGTCAGCGTCGCGAGCCTGGGCACCGGCCTGGCCTCGGGCGAGCACGGCATCGTCGGCTACAGCATGGGCGTGCCGCCGCTCGACGACCCCGACGCCCCGGCGGACACCGTGCTCAACACGCTGCGCTGGTGCGCGCACGGCTCGACCGACCCGGTCGACCTGCGCCGCGAGCTGCCGCCCGAGCGGGTGCAGGCGGCGCCGACCGTGCTCGAGCGGGCGGCGCGGGCGGGGGTCGCGGTCACCACGATCGCCCCGGAGATCCAGCGCCGCTCGGGGCTGACCCGGGCCGCCCTGCGGGGCGGGCGCTTCCACGGCGTCTCCGCCCTCGGCGACCTCGCCGCGGCGGTGCTCGACGCCCTGGGCTCGGGGCCCGCCGCGGAGCGGGCGTTCTGCTACGCCTACCACGGCGACCTCGACCTGCTCGGCCACGCGCACGGGCCGGGCAGCCGGCCCTGGCTGCTGCAGCTGGGGATCATCGACCGGCTGGTCGCCGCGATCGCCGAGGACCTGCCCGCCGACACGGTGCTCGCCGTCGTCGCCGACCACGGCATGGTCGGCACCGACGCCGGCTGGCGGGTGGACCTCGACACCACCCCGGCGCTGCTGGCCGGGGTCCGCCGGCTGGCCGGGGAGGCGCGGGTGCGCCACGTCTTCGTCGCCGACGGGGCGCTCGACGACGTCGTCGCGGCGTGGTGCGGCGAGCTCGGTGACGCGGCCTGGGTGCGCACGCGCGACGAGGCCGTCGCCGAGGGCTGGTTCGGCGACCGGGTCACCGACGCCGCCCGCGGGCGCATCGGCCACGTCGTCGCCGCCACGCGGGACAACTGGACGCTCGTGCGCTCGCGGATCGAGCCGATGGAGACCGCGCTGGTGGGCCACCACGGCTCGCTCACCGACGCCGAGCAGCTCGTCCCGCTGCTGCTCGCGCGCGGCTGACCGGGGCGGCACCGCCCTAGACTCGGACGGCGATGAGCGAGATGCCGCCCGACCCCTCCGGCCCGGCCCCCGACCCGGGGGTCGTGGAGCTCGCCGGCCGGGTGTTCACCCTCGCCCGGACCGGCGACGCGGCGTCGCTGGCCTCCTACGTCGACGCCGGCGTGCCGGTGAACCTCACCAACGAGAAGGGCGACACGCTCCTCATGCTCGCCGCGTACCACGGCCACGCCGACGCGGTGCGCGTGCTGCTCGAGCGCGGCGCCGACGCGGACCGTCTCAACGACCGGGGCCAGTCGCCGATCGCCGGCGCGGTGTTCAAGGGCGAGGAGGCCGTGGTCCGCGCGCTCGTGGAGTCCGGCGCCGACCCCCGCGCCGGGCACCCCACCGCCGTCGACGCCGCGGTGATGTTCGAGCGCCCGGACCTGCTGGTCCTGCTGGAACCCTGAGGGGGTCCACCCCGCCGCGCCGGAGGTCGCAGGGCAGCGCGACGGAGGAGCGCTGACGTGCGCATCTCCTTGGCGCGATTCACAGCGCCTTGAGGATGTCCTCCACCCGGGCCTTCGCGTCACCGAAGATCATCGACGTGTTCTCGCGGAAGAACAGCGGGTTCTGCACGCCCGCGTAGCCCACGGCCATCGAGCGCTTGAACACGACGACGTTCTTCGCCTCCCACACCCGCAGCACCGGCATCCCGGCGATCGGGCTGCCCGGGTCGTCCATCGCGGCCGGGTTGACGGTGTCGTTGGCCCCGATGACCAGCACGACCGACGTGGTGGCGAGGTCGTCGTTGATCTCGTCCATCTCCAGGACGATGTCGTAGGGCACCTTCGCCTCGGCGAGCAGCACGTTCATGTGCCCGGGCAGGCGCCCGGCCACGGGGTGGATGCCGAAGCGGACCTCGATGCCGCGGTCGGCCAGGCGTCGTGTCAGGTCGGCCACCGGGTACTGCGCCTGGGCGACGGCCATGCCGTAGCCGGGGACGATCACCACGGACGACGCCTCGGCGAGCATCTCGGCGACCTCGTCGGCGTCGACCTCGCGGTGCTCGCCCTCCTCGGCGCCCGAGGCCGACGTGCCCGACTCGACACCGAACCCGCCGGCGATCACCGAGAGGAACGACCGGTTCATCGCCTGGCACATCACGTAGGACAGGTAGGCACCGGACGACCCGACGAGCGCGCCGGTGACGATGAGCAGGGTGTTGTCGAGCAGGAAGCCCGAGGCGGCGGCGGCCCAGCCCGAGTAGCTGTTGAGCATCGACACGACGACGGGCATGTCGCCGCCCCCGATCGAGGCGACGAGGTGCCAGCCCAGCGCCAGCGCCACCGCGGTGATCCCGATCATCAGCCCGAGCGAGGGCGCGATCGTGAAGCCGGCGGTGAGGGCGACGAAGGCGACGAGCGCGGCGAGGTTCAGGGCGTTCTTGCCCGGCAGCGTCAGCGGGCGGGACTTCATGCGCCCGGAGAGCTTGCCGTAGGCGACGATCGAGCCGGTGAACGTGACGGCGCCGATGAACACCCCGACGCCGACCTCGACGGAGTGGATGCCGAGCAGCTCGGGCGGCACGGTCGTCTGCGCACCACCGACCGCCTCGACCTCGAGGTAACCGTTCCAGCCCACGAGCACGGCGGCGAGGCCGACGAAGCTGTGCAGCAGCGCGATGAGCTCGGGCATGCCGGTCATCTCGACGACCCGCGCGCGCCAGAGCCCGACGCCGCCGCCCACCACCATGGCCGCCGCGAGCAGCGCGATCCCGCCCGCGGTGAGCGACCGGGCGGCGAGCGCGACCGTGGCCACGAGGGCGACGGCCATCCCGGCGATGCCGTAGGCGACGCCGGCCCGCGCGGTCTCGTGCTTCGACAGGCCCGCCAGGCTCATCACCGTGAGCAGCGCCGCGACGATGTAGGCGGCGGTGGCCGCGGTCTCCGGGCTCACCGTGCCGGTCCTCTCGTGAACATGGCGAGCATGCGGCGGGTCACCGCGAAGCCCCCCACGATGTTGATGCTGGCGAGCAGGACGGCGATCGCGGCGAGCACCGAGACGACGGTGCCGTGCTGCCCGAACTGCAGCAGAGCCCCGACGACCACGACGCCGGAGATCGCGTTGGTCACCGACATGAGCGGGGTGTGCAGGGCGTGGTGGACCTTGCCGATGACGTAGTAGCCGATGACCACGGCCAGCACGAACACCGTGAGGTTGGTGGCCAGGGCCGGCGGGGCGAACGCCGTCGCGGCGAAGAGGACCGCGAACGCCACGGCGATGGCCGCGTAGCGCCGGCCCGGCGACACGGCCTTCGCAGGCGCGGTCACCGGCGTCGCCGCCGCGGGCTCGGCGGGCACGCTGCCGACGTTCCCGCCCGCCCCAGCCGACACCGCGATCGGGGGCGGTGGCCAGAGCACCTCGCCGTGGTGGGTGACGGTGACCGCGCGGATGACCACGTCGTCGAGGTCGGGCACCAGTCGCCCGTCCTTCTCCGGCACCAGGAGCTTGAGCAGGTTGACGAGGTTGGTGCCGTAGAGCTGGGAGGCCTGGGTCGGGAGGCGGGCGGCGAGGTCGGTGTCCCCGATGATCGTCACCCCGTTGTCGGTGACCACGACCTCGCCGGCCACCGAGCCCTCGACGTTGCCGCCGGACCCGGCGGCCATGTCGACCACCACGCTGCCGGGCTTCATCGCCGCGACGTCGGCGGCGGTCAGCAGCCGCGGCGCCGGGCGGCCCGGGATGAGCGCGGTGGTGATGACGACGTCGACGTCCGCCGCCTGTTCGCTGTAGATCTCCGCGGCGCGCGCGTCGTAGGCCTCCGACGTGGCGCGGGCGTAGCCGTCGGCGCCGGCCTCCTGCTCGACCTCCACGGCGAGGAACTCCCCGCCCAGCGAGCGCACCTGCTCGGCCACCTCGGGCCGCGGGTCGGTCGCGCGCACCACGGCCCCGAGGCTCGAGGCGGCCCCGATGGCAGCGAGCCCGGCGACGCCCGCCCCGGCGACCAGCACCTTGGCCGGCGGCACCTTGCCCGCCGCGGTGACCTGACCGGTGAAGAAACGACCGAAGCGGTGCGCGGCCTCGACGACCGCGCGGTAGCCCGCGATGTTGGCCATCGAGCTGAGCACGTCGAGCGACTGCGCCCGGGAGATGCGCGGGACGGCGTCGGTGGCCAGCACGGTGATCCCGCGGCGGGCGAGGTCGGCGAGCAGCTCGGGGTTCCGCGCCGGGCCGACCATCGCCACCAGCGTCGAGCCCGGTGCCATCCGGTCGAGGTGCTCGGCGTCGGGCGGGCGCAGCGCGAGCACGACGTCGGCGGACCACGGGTCGCCCAGCTCCGCGCCGGCCGCGGCGTACGCGGCGTCGGTGAAGCTGGCGCGTTCCCCCGCGCCGGGTTCGACGACGACCGTCGCCCCCAGGTCGATCAGACCCACCACCGTCGACGGCGTCGCCGCCACGCGGGTCTCGTGCTCCCCGGTCTCCCGGGGCACGCCGATGCGCACCGTCGCGCTCCTCTGCTCTCACCCGTCGTTCGTGACCCTAATCTCACGCCCGTGGAGCAGCCGGATGGAGGGTGCGTCTCACATCGAGACGATCACCACGCCGTTGCTCCAGGCCCCAGCCGCCGTGGAATCACCGCCCGTCGGCGGGGCGTTGCACCTCCTATGCGTGATCCCGTGCTCTCGGTCCTGGACCTCTCCCCGGTGCCCTCCGGCACGCGCACCTCGGCGGCGCTGCACGAGACCGTCGAGCTGGCCCGCACCGTCGAGCGCGCCGGCTACCGGCGGATGTGGCTCGCCGAGCACCACGGCATCCCGAGCGTCGCCAGCTCCAGCCCCGAGATCCTCATCGGCGCCGCCGCCGCGGCGACGAGCACGCTGCGGCTGGGGTCGGGCGGGATCATGCTGCCCAACCACTCGCCACTGAAGGTCGCCGAGACGTTCCGGGCGCTCGCGGGCCTCTACCCCGACCGCATCGACCTCGGCATCGGTCGCGCGCCGGGCACCGACCCGCGCACCGCGATCGCGCTGCGCCGCCGGGTCGGAGACCCGCTCCGCGGTGGCGTCGAGGCCCTCACCGCCGACGACTTCCCCGAGCAGTTCTCCGAGCTGCGCGGCTACGTCGACGGCTTCCCCGCCGACCACCCCTTCGCCGGCATCGTCGCGGTGCCCGACGACATCCCGCTGCCGCCGGTCTGGATCCTCGCGTCGAGCTACTACGGCGGGCAGGCCGCGGCCGCCTTCGGCACCGGTTTCGCCTACGCCGGGCACTTCGGTGGCGCCGACCCCGGCGAGGCGACCCGCATCTACCGCCAGGGCTTCCGGCCCAGCGACGCCGCCGGCGCCCAGGAGCCGCACGTGATCCTCGCCGCCGCGGTGATGTGCAGCGAGGACCCCGAACGCGCCCGCGCCATGGGTCGCGCCCACGCCCTGTCCATGGCCCGCCTGCGCACCGGCAACCCCGGCCCGCTGCCCAGCCCCGAGGAGGCGATGGCGCACGACTGGAGCGCGATCGAGCTCCAGGTCGAGCAGGGCATGGCGCCGAAGATGACCGCGGGCACGCCCGACCAGGTCCGCGACGACCTCGAGCGCCGAGCCCGCGAGGCCGACGCCGACGAGATCATGCTCGTGACACCGATCCACGACACCCTCGAGCGCCGCCGGTCCTACGAGCTCGTGGCCGAGGCGTTCGGCGTGTCCGGCCCGGCCGTGGCGAGCGCCGCACCCTCGCTCGTGCAGGCGTAGCGCCCGTGTAACCGGCGGGCAACGGCGGGCCCTCAGCGTGGGGGCATGGCCGGATCGCCGACCACCACCCACTGCCCGTACTGCTCCCTGCAGTGCGGCATGACCCTGACCCCGCGCGAGCAGGGCGCCGGACCGGTGCTCGAGGTGACCGGCGCGGACTTCCCCACCAACCGCGGCGGGCTGTGCGAGAAGGGCCTCTCGTCGGCCGAGCTGCTGGCCCACCCCGACCGGCTGACCACCCCGCTGGTGCGCGACCGGCGCGACGCGGCGTTCCGCGCCGCGACGTGGGACGAGGCGCTCGACCGCGTCGCCACCGGGCTGCGCGACGCCCAGGAGCGGTACGGGCCCGACGCCGCGGGCCTGTTCGGGGGCGGCGGCGTGACCAACGAGAAGGCCTACCAGGCCGGCAAGTTCGTCCGGGTCGCGCTGCGCAGCGCCTCGATCGACTACAACGGCCGCTTCTGCATGTCCTCGGCGGCCAACGCCGGGATGCGCGCCTTCGGCATCGACCGTGGCATGCCGTTCCCGCTCGCCGACATCGCCCGCGCCGACACCGTGCTGCTCGTCGGCTCGAACCCCGCCGACGTCATGCCCCCGGCCATGCGCTGGTTCGCCGCCGGCCGCGAACGCGGGGCGCAGCACCTCGTCGTCGACCCCCGCTACACGGCCACGGCGGCCGCCGCCGACGTCCACCTCCAGCCCGTGCCCGGCACCGACCTGGCCCTGGCCAACGGCCTGCTGCACCTGGCGGTGAAGCACCGGCTCGTCGACACCACCTACATCGCCGAGCGCACCACCGGCTGGGCCGCCGTGAAGCGCGCCGTGCGCCAGTACTGGCCCGACCGCGTCGAGCGGATCACGGGCGTGCCGGTGGCGATCATGGAGCGCGCCGTGCGGCTGCTCGCCGCGTCTCGCGCCACGATGATCCTGTCGGGGCGGGGCGCCGAGCAGCACGCGAAGGGCTCGGACACCGCGCTGGCCTGGATCAACCTGGCGCTCGCGCTCGGCCTCCCCGGACGCCCGTTCTCCGGCTGGGCCACGATGACCGGCCAGGGCAACGGCCAGGGCGGCCGGGAGCACGGGCAGAAGGCCGACCAGCTGCCCGGCTACCGGAGCCTCGCCGACCCCGCGGCGCGCGCGCACGTGGCGGGCGTCTGGGGCGTCGAGCCCGACGAGCTCCCGCAGCCCGGCGTCTCGGCCTACGAGATGCTCGACCGCCTCGGCACCGACGGCGGCGTCCGGGCGCTGATGGTCATGGCGTCCAACATCGCGGTGTCCGCGCCGAACACCGCCCACGTGCGCGAGCGGCTGCGCGCGCTGGACCTCCTCGTCGTCTCCGACCTCTTCCTGTCCGAGACCGCCGAGCTCGCCGACGTCGTCCTGCCCACCACCCAGTGGGCCGAGGAGGACGGGACGATGACCAACGTCGAGGGCCGCGTGCTGCGGCGGCGCCGCGCGGTCGACGCGCCCGACGGCGTCCGCAGCGACCTGGCGGTGCTGGCCGACCTCGCCGCCCGCCTCGGGCGCGGGGCGCACTTCGACGACGACCCGCGCACCGTGTTCGACGAGCTGCGCCGCGCCGGCGCGGGCGGGACGGCCGACTACGCCGGCATCACCTGGGAGCGGATCGAGGCCGAGCGCGGGGTGTTCTGGCCGTGCCCGGCCGAGGACCACGAGGGCACGCCCCGGCTCTTCCGGGACGAGCCGGGAGACGGAGCGGGGCGGAGCTCGACCCAGAGATACTTCCCGACCCCCGACGGCCGGGCGCGGTTCCACGTCGTGCACCACCGCGACGCCGCCGAGCTGCCCGACGCCGCGTACCCGTACCGGCTGACCACCGGCCGCACCCGCGCGCACTACCAGTCGGGCGCGCAGACCCGGCGCACCAAGGCGCTCGTCGACGCCGAGCCGGAGCCGGCGGTCGAGGTCCACCCCGACCTCGCCGCGCGCCTCGGGGTGAGCGACGGCGGCGACCTCCTGCTGCGCACCCGGCGCGGCCAGGCCCGGATGCGGGCCCGGCTGACCAGCACGATCCGCCCCGACACCGTCTTCGCGCCCTTCCACTGGGGCGGCGAGCAGACGATCAACGACCTCACGAACCCCGCACTGGACCCGGCCTCGCGCATGCCCGAGTTCAAGGTCTGCGCGGTCGCGCTCGAAGCCGCCACCAAGGAGGACCCCACCGCATGATGACGACACCCCGGTTCCTGCAGGGCGCCTTCGAGGTGGACGGGCAGGGCCTGGACAAGCCGTCGCTGCTGCACCCGACGCTGACCTACACGGTGCCCGAGGGGGTCACCGGCCAGGTGCTCTACGTGCGCGGCGGCAACGCGACCGACGAGCTGGTGACCCTGGTGCTCGTCATCGACGGGGCGCCCTCGCGGTGGCTGCCGGTCGGCGCGAAGGGCGACATGCACGTCTCGCTGCGCGTGGTGGAGGACCTGCTCTCGGGCAGCACCGTCGAGCTGCACGCGGCCGCGCCGGAGGGCTGCCGCGGAACGCTCGTCGTCGACTGCGGCCTGGTGGAGGTCTGACGATGACCCAGACGGGAGACGTAGCGGAGCGGAGCTCGACCCCGGAGACCGCGGAACGTCCGGGGACCACGGGCACCGCGCCCACCAAGAGCCGCCTGGTCGTCGTCGGCAACGGGATGTCCGGCGCCCGCGCGCTCGAGGAGATCCTCGTCCGCGGTGGCGGCGACCTGTTCGACGTCACCGTCTTCGGCGACGAGCCCTACGGCAACTACAACCGCATCCTGCTCTCCGAGGTCCTCGCCAACGCCGCCGGCGCGGCCGTGGACAACGCGGACGCCGACGCGGACGACGACCTCTACCTCAACCCGCTCGACTGGTACTCCGCGCACGGGATCACGCTGCACACCGGCGTCCGGATCGTGCGCATCGACCGGCACGCCAAGGTCGTCTTCGGCGACGACGGCTCGGTGACCCCGTACGACAAGCTCGTCCTGGCCACCGGCAGCCGCTCGTTCTTCCCGCCCATGGAGGGCATGTGGAGGAGCGACACCGAGCTCACCCCCGGCGTCTTCGGCTTCCGCAGCCTCGACGACGCGCACGGGATGCTGCGCCACGTGCGGGGCCGGTCGTCGGCGGTCGTCATCGGCGGTGGCCTGCTGGGACTCGAGGCGGCGGCCGGGCTGCAGGCCCACGGCCTCGCGGTGCACGTCGTGCACCCCACCGAGGTGCTGATGAACCAGCAGCTCGAGGCGCAGGCGTCGAAGGTGCTGCGCAGCAAGCTCGAGGACATGGGCATGCACCTGCACCTCGGGGTGAAGACGTCGGAGATCCTGGTGACCGACGGCGCGGTCTCCGGTGTCCGCTTCACCGACGGGTCGACGCTGGCCTGCGACACGGTGGTCGTCACCGCCGGCATCCGCCCCAACATCGGGCTGGCCGTGGTGTCCGGGCTCGAGACCCAACGCGCGATCGTCGTCGATGACGCGATGCGCTCGGTCGACGACGACGACGTCTTCGTGGTCGGCGAGTGCGCCCAGCACCGCGGCGAGGTCTACGGCGTCGTCGGCCCGCTGTGGGAGCAGGCGGGCGTGCTGGCCGACGTCATCACGGGCGCGAACCCGGACGCGGAGTACCACGGTTCGCGGCTGGCCACCAAGCTCAAGGTGGCCGGCGTGGACGTCGCGCAGATGGGCGTCAAGGGCCCGGAGCGCACGTCCGACGAGTTCGTGCAGTTCTCCGAGACCGGGCGCGGCGTCTACCAGACCGTGGTCATCCGCGACGGCACGCTGATCGGCGCGACGCTGGTCGGCGACGTCTCC
>JAQSWW010000160.1 GCA_029266415.1 Actinomycetospora sp.
GGCGCATCATCACTCTCCGTATCGACTTCGCTGGGTGCACGGGCGGGGCGAGCCGGGCGACGCGAGAGGACGGGGTGTCCGCCAGATGGGTGACTACGCGAAGGCGCTGGGGTCAAAGCTCCGCGGTATCCGCCAGCAGCAGGGTCTGTCCCTGCACGGCGTCGAGCAGAAGTCCGGCGGACGGTGGAAGGCCGTCGTCGTCGGGTCCTACGAGCGCGGTGACCGCGCCGTGACGGTGCAGAAGCTCGCCGAGCTCGCCGACTTCTACGGCGTGCCCGTGGCCGAGCTGCTCCCCGAGGGTCGCGTGCCCTCCGGGTCCGAGCCCGCCGCGAAGATCGTCATCAACCTGGAGCGCCTGCAGCAGCTCCCGGCGGAGAAGGCTGGCCCGCTCGCGCGCTACGCCGCCGCCATCCAGAGCCAGCGCGGTGACTACAACGGCAAGGTCCTCTCGATCCGCAACGAGGACCTGCGCTCGCTCGCGATCATCTACGACATGAGCCCGGGCGAGCTGTCCGACCAGCTCGTCGACTGGGGCGTGCTGCCGCCCGAGGCCCGCGTGGCCCGGGCGATCGACGAGTAGGCGCCACCGAGCCGCAGCGAACGCGCTGTTCGCTGCTTCTACGCGCGCGAACTCCGCGTTCGCGCGCCCGGCTCAGCCGTCGGCCGGCTCGTCGTCCCCCGCCGGCGTTCCCTCCGCCGGCGCCAGCTCGACGCCGGCCGGCAGGTCGACGTGGCCCGGGCTCGGCGCGGCGACGGTGCCCGGGCGGCCCGAGGACACCCCCGCCAGGACGCCGTTGACGAAGCGCGGCGAGTCGTCGGTGGAGAGCTCGCGCGCGAGGTCGATGGCCTCGTCGATCGCGACGGGGTCGGGCACGTCGTCGAGGTGCAGGATCTCGAAGACCCCGAGCCGGAGGATGACCCGGTCGACCGCCGGCATGCGCTCCATCGTCCAGCCGCGGGCGTAGGACGAGATCACGTCGTCGATCTCGTCGCGGTGGGCGATGACGCCCTCGACGAGGGTGGCGGCGAAGTCCGACACCGGCGGCGCGTCCGCGCCGGCGATGCGCCGGGCGAGGACCTCCTGCGCGTCCTCGCCCCGCGCCTCGGACTCGAAGAGGATGTCGAGGGCCCGCTTGCGGGCCTTCGAGCGGGACCCCTTGCGGGGCGTCGCGGGGGGTGAAGCCACCTCAGCCGCTCACGCGACCCAGGTAGCGCCCGTCGCGGGTGTCGACCTTGACCGTGGTGCCCGTCTCCAGGAACAGCGGGACCTGGATCTCCGCGCCCGTCGACACCGTGGCCGGCTTGGTGCCGCCGGTGGAGCGGTCGCCCTGCAGGCCCGGGTCGGTGTGGGTGATCTCGAGCTCGACCGAGGCCGGGAGCTCGATGTACAGCGGCACCCCGTCGTTGAACGACACCTGGACCTCCTGGTTCTCCAGGAGGAACCGGGCCTGGTCGCCGACGGTGTTCGCCGGGACCGGGACCTGCTCGTAGTCCGAGGCGTCCATGAAGATGAAGTCGTCGCCGTCGCGGTACAGGTAGGTCATGTCGCGGCGGTCGACGTTGGCCGTCTCGACCTTGGTGCCGGCGTTGAACGTCTTGTCGACGACCTTGCCGGTCATGACGTTCTTCAGCGTGGTCCGGACGAAGGCGCCGCCCTTGCCCGGCTTGACGTGCTGGAACTCGGTGACGGCCCACAGGTTGCCGTCGATCCGCAGCACCAGGCCGTTCTTCAGGTCGTTCGTCGTCGCCATCTCTAGCGCGCACTTCCCTACGCGTCGTGTCGGAACGGGACCTGCAGGTCCCGGGGGCTCTGGGTGAGCGGTGCGGCCCCGTCGTCGGTGACGACGAGCGTGTCCTCGATCCGGACCCCGCCCCGGCCCGCCAGGTACACGCCCGGCTCGACGGTGACCGTCATCCCCGCCCTCAGGGTAGCGGTCGCCGTCGCCGAGACCGCCGGAGCCTCGTGGATGACCAGCCCGACACCGTGCCCGAGCCCGTGCACGAACTGCTCGCCGAAGCCCGCGGCCGCGATGACGTCGCGGGCGGCGGCGTCGACGTCGCGGGTGGCCACGCCCGGCGCGAGCGCCGCCCGGCCCGCGGCCGCGGCCTCGGCGACGAGGGCGTGCAGGTCCCGCTGCCAGTCCTCCGGGACGCCGACCACGACCGTGCGCGTCATGTCGGAGTGGTAGCCGTCGACGAGCGCGCCGAAGTCCATCGTCAGCAGGTCGCCGTCGGCCAGCGGCGCGTCGGTGGGGCTGTGGTGCGGGACGGCGGCGTGCGCCCCGGTGGCGACGATCGTGGCGAACGACGGGCCCTCGGCCCCGGCCTCGCGCATGCGGTCCTCGAGGTCGCGGGCCACCTCGCGCTCCGTGCGCCCGGCCCGCAGCCCGCCCGCGGCCAGCATCCCGGCGAGCGCGGCGTCGGCGACGGCGCACGCCTGGCGCAGCGCGTCGACCTCGCCGGCGTCCTTGACCTCGCGCAGCGTCTCGACCAGGCCCGGCGCGCGGCGCAGCTCGCCGGCGGCGAGGGCCTCGCGCAGGGCGTCCTGCCCGTCGACGGTGACGTGGGCGCTGTCGAACCCGACGACGCCGGGGTCCGGCAGCGCCGCGAGCAGCGCGGGCCCGCACGCGCGCTCGACGAGCACGGGCAGGTCGGGCGTCTGCGCCGCCGCCTGCACCGTGTAGCGGCCGTCGGTGGCGAGGACGGTGCGGTCCTCGCCGCGGTCGGCGTCGTCGTCGGCGTGGACGAGCAGCGCGGCGTTCGAGCCGGCGAACCCCGCGAGGTAGCGGACGTTGACGAGGTCGGTGACGAGCAGCGCGTCCAGGCCGGCCTCGCGCAGCAGGGCGCGCAGGGCGTCGCGGCGCCGGGCGTGGCCGCGGGGCGCGCGGTCCGGGCGGGCGGGCCCGGCGTCGGTCGCGGGCCCGGTGAGCATGCCCGTCAGCCTAGGTCAGGGCGGGTCGTACGGTGTCCCCGTGCGACTCGCCCCGTCGGTACGGCTGCCCGCCCCGCGCCCCTGGGTCCTGCGTGCCGTCGTCCTCACCGTGGTCTTCGGCGTCGCCCAGGCGCTGTTCGTGGCGCTCCGCTCGTGGTCGCCCGACCTGGTGCGGCTGTGGAGCGTCCTGCTGCTCGTGCTCGTGCTCGCCGTGGTGATCGTCTGGGCGGGCGCCGAGGTCGTGCTCGACCGCCGGCCCCCCGAGTGGTCGTGGTTCGGTGCCGCGCTCGCGGCCGCGCCCGCGGCGGGCCTGCTGAGCTGGATCCTGCTCGCGCTCTTCGTCGACGACACCGGGGTGGCCGACCTCCAGGCCGCCCTGATCGGGCGCGCCTCGTTCACGGCGCTGCTCATCCTCGCCGGCGTGGTCGTCGGCTCGCGGTTGGGCTGGCTGTCGCTGCGCCGCCACGGCGAGGGCGCCGACGACCCCGCGCTCGACGCCGACGACGACGCCGTCGCCGCCCAGGCCGCCATCGACCGCGCCGGCATCACGCCCGGCGCGTCCTCCGCCGACGAGGAGCGGGCCGCCGCGGCGGCGCGGGCGGCCGCGCGGGTCGGGGTCCGGCCGGCGGCCGCGGGCGCCACCGGCCCGTCGGTGGCCGGTGTCCGCACGCCGGGTCGGCGCACCGTGGAGCGGGCCCCGGAGCGTATCGGCGCCGCGGGCCCCGAGGTCGCCGAGCGCGACCGGATGCCCGAGGCCGCCCGTCTCGCGGGGCAGCGCCGGGCGTCGCGGGTGCGGCCGGCCTCGTCCGCCGCCGCGGCGGTGTCGTCGCCGTTCGGCGCCGAGGCGTCGACGCCGCCGCCGTCCTCGGACCCCACCCCGGACTCCCGCCGTGACGAGCCCGAGTCCCTCGAGCCGCCGGTGGTCGCGGTCCTGCCCTCGTTCCCGATGCCCGGTGGCCCGCTCGACCCCGAGACCCCGGCCGGGGGCAGCGCGGTGTCCGGATCCCCCGACGAGGAGGGCCGGGACGAGGAGCGACCGCGCCGGCGCTTCGGCCTGCGTCGCCCGCGGGACTGACCTCCCCCGGTCGGGGAGGTACGCGCGTCCGGGCTCGTCCGTGACGGATTCCGCGCCCAGCGCGGACGGCACCGAGGTGTCAGCGCGCGAGCGCGGCGTAGGCGGCCGCGAGGTCCTCGCGCGCCGGGCCCTCGAGACGCCCGGGCCGCGCGAGCCCGTCGAGCACGACGAAGCGCAGCATCGCCCCGCGTGACTTCTTGTCCAGCGCCATGGTGGCGAGGAGGTCGTCGAAGGCGTCGGCGGGATAGGTCACCGGGAGCCCGACGGCCGTGAGCACCGCGGCGTGGCGGTCGGCGGTCGCGTCGTCCAGGCGCCCGGCGCGGCGGGCGAGCTCGGCGGCGAACACCAGGCCCACCGACACCGCCTCGCCGTGGCGCCACCGGTAGCGCTCGCGCCGCTCGACGGCGTGGCCGAGCGTGTGCCCGTAGTTGAGGATCTCGCGCAGGTGCGACTCGCGCAGGTCGGCGGCCACCACGTCGGCCTTGACCCGGATCGAGCGCACCACGAGCTCGCCGAGGGCGTCGCCGGCGGAGTCGAGCGCGGCCCCGGGGTCGGCCTCGACGAGGTCGAGGATCGCGGGGTCGGCGATGAACCCGGTCTTGACCACCTCGGCCAGGCCCGCGGCCAGCTCGGGGCGGCTCACCGTGGCGAGGCTGTCGAGGTCGGCGACCACCGCGGCGGGCTCGTGGAACGCGCCGACGAGGTTCTTTCCCGCGGCGGTGTTGATGCCGGTCTTGCCGCCGACGGCGGCGTCGACCATGGCGAGCAGGGTGGTGGGCACGTGCACCACCCGCACGCCGCGCATCCAGGCGGCGGCGACGAAGCCGACGAGGTCGGTGGCCGCTCCCCCGCCCACCGCGACCAGCGCGTCGGAGCGCGTGACCCCGAGCCGGCCGAGCTCCTCCCAGCAGCGCCCGGCCGTGGTGAGGTCCTTGCCGTCCTCGCTGTCGGGCAGCACCAGCAGGTGGACCCGGGTGCCCTGCGCCTCGAGGGCGTCGCGCACCGCGCCGGCGATCCCGGCGACGGAGGGCTGGTGGCAGACGACCACGGTGGCGGTGTCCGCGAGGGTCTCGGCGACCGCCCCGGTGACCCCGCGCCCGACGACCACGTCGTAGGGCGCCGCGGTGTCGACGTGCAGGCGCTCGAGGACGGCGCCGGCGTCAGCCACGGTCGGCCGCCTCGGGCTGCAGGGCGGCGAGCACCGCGTCGGCGACGGCCTCGGGCGCGAGGTCGTCGGTGGCGACCTCGTGGCGGGCGACGGCCCGGTAGACGGGCAGGCGCTCCTGGAGCAGCGCGGAGAACGTGGCCCGTGGATTGACCCCGGCGAGCAGCGGGCGCGCGGTGGAGAGCCCGACCCGGCGCACGCCCGCGGCCAGCCCGACCGCGAGGAAGACCACCGCGTGGCCGTCGAGGAGCTCGCGGACCCCCTCGGTCATCACCGCTCCCCCGCCGAGGGCGAGGACCCCGTCGTGCCCGGCGAGCGCCTCGGCGACGGCGTCGCGCTCCATCGCGCGGAACGCCGGTTCGCCGTCGCTGAGGAAGATGTCGCTGATGGCGCGCCCCGCCCGCTGCTCGACCAGTGTGTCGGTGTCGAGGTAGGGGACGCCGAGCCGCTCGGCGAGCAGGGCGCCCACGGTCGACTTGCCCGCCCCGGGCGGGCCGACGAGCACCGCGACGGGGCTCACGGGCGGTCCCGGTCGGTGTCGACGAGCCGGCGCGGGTCGATCGCCGCCGCGTAGGCCGCGGCGTTGCGGGCGGTCTCGCGCAGCGAGTCGCCGCCGAACTTCTCCAGCGCGGCGTCGGCGAGCACGAGCGCGACGAGGGCCTCGGCCACCACGCCGGCCGCGGGGACGGCGCAGACGTCGGAGCGCTGGTGGTGCGCGGTGGTGCCCTCGCCGGTGACGACGTCGACCGTGCGCAGCGCCCTGGGCACCGTGGAGATCGGCTTCATGGCCACGCGGGCGCGCAGGGGCTCGCCGTTGGTCATGCCGCCCTCGATGCCGCCGGCGCGGTTGGTGCCGCGCGCGACCCCGGAGTCGCGGGCACCGAGCTCGATCTCGTCGTGGGCGGCCGAGCCGCGGCGGCGCGCGGTGGTGAAGCCGTCGCCGATCTCCACGCCCTTCATCGCCTGGATGCCCATGAGCGCCCCGGCGAGCCGGGCGTCGAGGCGGCGATCGGCCTGCACGTAGGACCCGAGGCCCACGGGGAGCCCGTGCGCGACGACCTCGACCACCCCGCCGAGGGTGTCGCCGTCCTCCTTGGCCGCGTCGACCTCCGCGACCATGGCGTCCGTCGACGCCTCGTCCACCGCGCGGACCGGGCTCGCGTCGATCCGCTCGCCGTCGCCGGGCATCGGGATCGCGTCCGGCGTCGCGTCGGCCGTGCCGAGGCTGACCACGTGCGAGAGCACCTCGACCCCGAGGGCCTGCGCGAGGAACGCCTTGGCCACCGCACCGAGCGCCACCTTGGCCGCCGTCTCGCGGGCGCTGGCGCGCTCGAGGACGGGGCGGGCCTCGTCGAAGTCGTACTTCGTCATGCCGGCGAGGTCGGCGTGCCCGGGCCGCGGGCGGGTGAGCGGCGCGTTGCGCGCCCGGCCCTCGAGCAGCACGGGATCGACGGGGTCGGCCGACATCACCGTCTCCCACTTCGGCCACTCGCTGTTGGCGATGCGGATGGCGATCGGGCTGCCGAGGGTCACGCCGTGGCGCAGGCCCCCGGAGAGCTCGATCTCGTCGGCCTCGAAGCTCATCCGCGCGCCGCGCCCGTAGCCGAGGCGTCGCCGGGCCAGCTCGGCCGACACCTCCTTCGAGCTCACCGAGACGCCCGCGACCATGCCCTCGAGCACCGCCGTCAGCGCCGCACCGTGCGATTCGCCTGCCGTCAACCACCGCAACACGCCGCCCATCGTTCCACGTCGGCCTCCGGCTCCGTCCGCTCACGGGGCGATCACCGCCGTCGCGAGCGCCACCCACGACGCGGCGAGCAGCGGCGGGCCGAACGGCATCGGCGCACGGGGCTCCCGGCGCGCCAGCACCAGGGCGAGCACCCCGGCCGCGGCGAGCACCGGGGCGACGGCCAGCGCGCTCCACGCCGCGGCCGCGAGGGGCGCACCGAGGGCCGGTGCGAGCTTCACGTCGCCGGCGCCGAGGGTTCCGGGCGCCGCGAGGTGCACCGCCGCGTGGGCGCCCCCGAGCACCACGGCCCCCAGGAGCCCCGCCAGCACGGCGCGGGGGCCGAGCGGGAGCAGCGTCGCGAGGGCCAGCACCGTGGCCGGGCGGGTGAGGGCGTCGGGCAGGCGGCGCGCGGCGAGGTCCGTCGCGCTGCCGGCGACGACCAGCACACCCAGCCCCAGCCACGCCGGGAGCCACGCCGGCGGCGCCGCGCCCGCCGCGACCACACCGGCCGGCACGGCCCACAGCACCGCGAGCGCGCCGGCGCACGGTACGCCCGCCACGAGCACCCCACGCCGCATCCGCGCGAGCACCGCCCGCACCGCCACCCCGGCGAGCGCCCCGGCCGCCGCGGCCGCCACCACCACCCCGATCACCACGTCCTCGAGCGTGCAGAGTCGCGGACACCGCGTCACGGATCTCCTCGCGACCCTGTGGACGCATCCGGCCGATGGGGACGGCGGACGGAGCAGCGGCGGCGTGGGCCGACGATCGCGTCGAGACGAACGACGTCGGACCAGCGAACGGCGCCCTCGGAGGCGGGCGTCGGTCTCGACGCGATCTTCGACATAGCTCCGGCCCCGGGGCAGAGCAGGCGCACCGTCGGTCTCGGTGCGATCGCAGCCCCAGGCCCCGCCGCCGGTCACCCCGGCAGGGGTAGCAGCTCCCCGTCGACGGTGGCGGCGAGGGCGTCGCGCATCGCCTCGCGCGGCGCGGGGCAGCCCGTGAACTGCTCGACCTGCCAGAAAGCCTGGTGCAGGAGCATGTCGAGGCCCGTGGCGACGGGCAGGCCCCGCGCCGTCGCGGCGGCGGCCAGGGGTGTCGGCCAGGGGTGGTAGACCGCGTCGAGGACCACCGACCACGGCGGGAGCAGCGTGACGATGCGCTCGACCAGCGCGGGCTCGAGGGCGTCGGCCGGGGTGGTGTTGATCAGGGCTCGCGCCGTGACGAAGTCCCCCACGCCGAGGTCGTCCCAGGTGACGGCACGGCGGGAGAAGCCGTGGGCGCGGGCCACCGCGAGGGTGCCGGCAGCCCGGTCGACGTCGCGCACCACCAGCGTCACCGCCTCGGCACCGACCTCGAAGACGCCCGCGAGCGCGGCGCACGCCGTGGCCCCGCTGCCCAGGACGACCACGTCCGTGATCCCCGCGCTGATGCCCGAGAAATCCCGGACCCCCGCCGCACGCAGCGCGCCGGCGACGCCGTCGACGTCGGTGCAGTCCGCGACCCAGCCGCCGTCGCGGGGCACGAGGGTGTTGGCGGACCCGACCCGCCGGGCCCGGGGGCTCACGCTCGACGCCAGCTCGAGGGCCGCGCGCTTGCCCGGCATCGTCACCGAGAGCCCGGCCCAGGACGCGTCGCACCCGCGCACGAAGGCGGGCAGCTCCTCGGCGGTGCACTCGACGGCCTCGTAGGTCCAGTCGTCGAGGCCCAGCGCGGCGTACGCGGCGCGGTGCAGCACCGGGGAGCGGGAGTGCTCCACGGGCGAACCCAGGACGGCGGCGCGCACGGTCAGTAGACCCCCCGGGCCTGGGCGAGGCGCCGGTTCGCGTCGTGCTCCTCGGGGGTCACCGCGAAGCAGGACAGGCCGCTGGTCTCGCACTTGACGAAGTACACCCAGGGCCCCGGCGTCGGCTCGAGCGCCGCGGCCAGCGCGTCCGGGCTGACCGCGCCGATGGGGGTCGGGGTCAACCCGAGGTTGAGGTAGGTGTTGTACGGCCCGGGCCGGGCGCGGTCGTACGGGCTGGTCAGGAGCGTCTGGCGGTCGAGCGGGTAGTTCACGGTCGAGTCGAACTGGAGGCGCATCGGGACCGCGAGACGGTTGACGATGACCTGCGCGACCTTGCCGAAGTCGGCCGGCACGCCCTCGCGCTCGGCCAGCGAGGCGATGATCAGCGCGTCGTACGGGTCGACCCCGCGGGCCGCGGCCTCGCGCACCAGCCCGCCCGCCTCGAGGCGCGGCACCGACGCCTGCACCACCTGCGTGAGCGCCTCGCGCGCCCCGGTGCCGGGCGCCAGGTCGTAGGTCCCGGGGGCGAGCAGGCCCTCGAGGCGGCGGTTCGGCTCGGCGCGCCGCACGCCCGCCAGCGCCCACGACGGCACCCCGAGCTCGGCGGGCTCGGTGGTGGCCATGGCGGTGCGCAGGTCCTCGACCGACGCGCAGCGCTCGGCGCCGGACTCGTCGACCGTGCAGGTCGAGCGGGAGATCGCCGACAGCACACCGGGGACGATGGCGTCGCCGGCGCCGACGGTGTCGTCGAGCTGGACGCCGCTGCGGATCTCCAGGCGGCCGACGCGGTTGACCGGGTCGAGGAGCGCGTCGACGGCGCCGGCCGCCGACATCTGCCGGCGCAGCTGGTAGAAGCCGGGCTGGATGCCGCGGCCGTCGGGGTCGTCCTCGGCGGCGTCGCCGAACGCACGTGCCGAGGCGACGACGTCGGCGCGGGCCAGGTCGTCGCCGATCTCGCGGGTCGACGCGCCGTCGGCGACCTCGACGACGACCCGCCCGGTGCCCGGGCCGTCGTAGTCGGGCGGGAAGAACACGCCGAGCAGGTCGCGGGCGAAGAACACCCCGCCCGCGAGCGCGAGCACCAGCAGCGCCGCGATGCCCGGCCACAGCCACCGCCGGCGACGGGCCGTCCGCGGCGGGTCGTCGTCGTGCCCGAGGAGCTCGGTGACCGCGTCCTCGTGGTCGTCGTCGCGGGTGCGGCGGTCGTCGCCGAGGAGCCATCCGGCGTCCCCGTCCTCCCGGGCCTCGACCGTCTCCGTGATCGCCGGCTCCTCCGTACCGCCGGCTTCGTCGTCGACGTCGGGGACCGCGCCCCGCAGGGGGAGCCGCCACGCTGCCGCGTAGTGGCGCTCGGTCTCGGCGTCGCCGTCGCCGTCGTGCTCACGGGCACGGGCAGGCGCCCGCTCCGCGGCGGGACGTCCGGCCCCGGACCGGCCCGCGACGGGCCGTCCG
>JAQSWW010000288.1 GCA_029266415.1 Actinomycetospora sp.
GTTCTTCGTCCTCGTGCGCCCGACGCCCGGCGGGGTCTCGCTGCTGCTCTCCGACGCCGTCGCCGCGCTCGACTACGACGTCGCCGCCGACGTGCTCGATCTGCTGCGCCTCGAGGTGCCCGACGAGGACGAGGCCGACGACGACCCGTGGCCCGAGGGCGACCTCGGCATGCTCGCGGACCTCGGCATCCCGGCCGACGAGCTCGCCGTGCTCGTCGAGGAGATCGACCTGTACCCCGACGAGCAGCTCACCGCGATCGCCCGCCGCTGCGGGTTCGCCGACGAGCTGGCGAAGGTCGTGGAGACCGCTGACGCCTAGTCGGGAGACGGAGCGGAGCGGAGCTCGACCCGGGGACACCGTCGCGATGGCACGCGCCATCGCGGTCGCGCGGACCTCCGGTGACGACGTCCCGGTCGGCGCCGTGGTGCTCGACGCCGACGGCCGCGAGCTCGCGGCGGCCGCCAACGCCCGCGAGGCGCTCGGCGACCCCACCGCGCACGCCGAGGTCCTCGCCCTCCGTGAGGCCGCGCGGCACCAGAGGGAGGAGCACGCCGATAGGGGTTGGAGGTTGGGCGGCTGCACGCTCGTGGTGACCCTCGAGCCCTGCACGATGTGCGCCGGCGCCGCGGTGCTGGCGCGGGTCGACCGGATCGTCTTCGGTGCCTGGGAACCGCGCACCGGCGCGGCCGGTTCGCTGTGGGACGTGGTCCGCGACCGGCGCCTCAACCACCGCCCCGAGGTGGTCGGCGGGGTGCGCGAGGCCGAGTGCGCGGCGCTGCTCCTGGAGTTCTGGCCCGGGCGCCATCGCGAGGAGAGCGTGTCGTAGCCTTGTCGGCGGTAGCGTGTCCGAGCGGCCAAAGGAGCGCGCCTCGAAAGCGCGTGTGGGTTCTGCCCACCGTGGGTTCGAATCCCACCGCTACCGCCCCTGACGACGACGGCCTGCCGGGTGAAGTTCGGCGGGACGATGATGTCCTCGGGCACGAGGTCGTGCACCGAGCTGCGGCCCAGGCCCATGAGCCCCGAGCCGATGCCGTTGCGCAGGATCTCGAAGACGTTCTCCACGCCCGGCTGGCCGGCCGCGGCGAGGCCCCAGAGGTAGGCGCGCCCGATCGCCACGGCGCGGGCCCCGAGGGCGAGGGCCTTGACGACGTCGCTGCCGCGGCGGATGCCGCCGTCGAGGATGACCTCGACGTCCCGGCCGACCGCCTCGACGATGCCGGGCAGCACGCGGATCGGCGCCGGGGTGGAGTCGAGGTTGTTGCCGCCGTGGTTGGACACCTGGATCGCCGTCGCGCCGGCGTCCACCGCGCGCTTGGCGTCGTCGACCCGGGTGATGCCCTTGACGCAGAACGGCAGCTCGCGGCCCCACTGCTCGCGCAGCCAGGCGACGTCGGCCCAGGTGGCGGGCGGGGTGAACATCCACTCGCCGTACGCGCCGAAGAACGTCGGCGGCTGCTCGCCCCGGGTGGGGATGTTCGGGACGGTGAGGTCGGGAATCTTCCCGGAGCGGAGGAACTCGAGTCCCCACCGCGGGCGCATCGCGCCCTCGGGGATGTACTTGAGGATCGTCTTCCAGTCCATCTTCTCGGGGATGGACGGGCTGCCCCAGTCGCGGCCGTGGGAGAACGACCAGTCGAGGGTGACGATGAGGCCCTTCGCGCCGGCCTTCTTGGCGCGCTCGGCGCGGGCGGCGAGGGTCTCGCGGTCGCCCACCCAGTACATCTGGAAGAACGTCTTGTCGTTCGCCTCGACGACGTCCTCGATCGCGCGGCTGGCGAACGAGGAGAGGCCCATCGCCGTGCCGGCGTTCTTGGCCGCCCGGGCGACCGCGACCTCGCCCTCGGGGTTCACCGCCTGCACCCCGGTGGGGGACACGATCACCGGCATCGAGATCTCCTGGCCCATGACCGTCGTGGTCAGGTCCTTCTCGAAGGGCAGGTCGCACACGTGCGGCAGGAACTCCAGCTCGCGGAAGGCGTCGACGTTGTCCTCGAGCGTCACCCCGGCCTCGCTGCCGGCCACGAGCGCGCCGTAGACCGACTTGGGCAGCCGCTTCCGCGCACGCCGCTGCGCCTCGGCGACGGACTCGAACCACACACCAGCCATGAGCACCTTCCCGAGCCGTGACCTGCAACACCGTCACCGTAACCGGGTGGCGTCGCCGGCACGGTGTCTGCGCGGACGGTCTCGGGCCCTCCGTTCGGAGGGGGTCAGGGTCGTGGCGGCGGCCCGGTCGACGCGCGGACGACGAGCTCGATCGGCAGCCGGTGCTCGTCGTCCACGGCGCCGGGGCGCAGGAGCAGCTCGGCGGCGCGGCGTCCCTTCTCGGGGTGGGGGTGGCGGACGGTGGTCAGGGGGGGGTGGGCGTCGGCGGCCGCGGGGACGTCGTCGAAGCCGACGATCGACAGATCGCCGGGCACCGAGAGCCCCGCGTCCGCGGCGGCCGCCATCGCGCCGAGGGCGAGCTCGTCGCTCATCGCGAGCAGCGCCGTGGGTCGGGGCCGGCGGGCGAGCAGCGCGGCCGCGGCCCGTCGCCCGGCGTCCCGGCCGTAGGGCGCGCGCTCCTCGACCGCCACGTCGGCCCACGGCAGGCCCGCCTGCTCCACGGCCTCGCGGTAGCCGACGAGCCGCTCGCGGGCCGCGCGGTAGCGGGCATGCTCCTGGCGCTCGGGGCCGGCGGTGCCCTCCCACCCGTCGTCCACCAGCGGCAGCGCCACGACCCCGATCCGCGTGTGCCCGAGGTCGAGCAGGTGGCGGGTCGCCGCCGCGGCGCCGCGCGCGTCCTCGATGCCGACGTGTCCGGCCCCGGGCAGGCGCGGCCCGTCGACGACGACGAACGGCAGGCCCCGGTCGACGATCGCGGCCAGCTTGCCGTCGACGGGGACGTCGC
>JAQSWW010000161.1 GCA_029266415.1 Actinomycetospora sp.
GTGCACGCGGTCGTCGCGTTGCACCCGGGAGCGACCGCCGACGAGCAGGAGCTGATCGAGTACACCCGTGCGCGGGTGGCGTCCTACAAGTACCCGCGGTCGGTCGAGTTCCGCCCCGAACTGCCCGTGGGGGCCAGCGGGAAGATCCTGAAGCGGGCGCTGTGAACGCGGTGGCGCTCAGCCCGCTCGACGCGGCGTTCCTGGAGATCGAGGACGCCGAGCCCGGCGTCTCGATGGCGATCGCCTCGATCGCCGTCTTCGCCGGGCCGGCACCGACCACCGACGAGTTCGCCCGCCACCTCGCCGGGCGGCTCCCGCTCATCCCCCGGTACCGGCAGAAGGTGCGGCGGGTGCCGTTCGACCTGGGCACGCCGGTCTGGGTCGACGACCCGGGGTTCGTGCTGGAGCACCACCTCGTGCGGGTGGCCCTGCCGGCCCCGGGCGGCGACGCCGAGCTGGCGGCGCTGATGGGGCGGGTCATGGCCACGCGGCTGGACCGGGACCGACCCTTGTGGCGCTACTGGCTCGTGGAGGGGCTGGCGGGCGGGCGCTGGGCCCTGATCTCCCAGGTCCACCACTGCCTGGTGGACGGGGTCTCGGGGACCGACCTCTACCGCGTCGTGCTCGACCCCGAGCCGCACCCGCGGCCGGCGGCCCCCGAGACGGGCGAGCCCGCGCCCGAGCCCTCCGCCGGCGCGCTGCTCCTCGGGGCGGCCGGGCACCTGGCGGCGCTGCCGGTCGCGCTCGCCCGCGCGGCCGGGTCGTTGGTCACCGCGCCGGGGCGGGGCGCCCGGGCGATCGCGGCGGGGGTGCAGGGCGCCGCTGCCCTCCTCGGGAGCCTCCGGCCCGCCCGCCCCTCGTCCCTGTCCGGTCCCCTGCACCGCCCCCGGGCCTTCGCCATCGCCCGGGGTCGCGTCGCGGACGTCCGGGCCGCCCGGCACCGGTACGGCGGGACGTTCAACGACGTGGTCCTCGCCGCCGTCACCGCCGGCTTCCGCGACCTGCTGCTCGCCCGTGGCGAGGAGCCCGTGCCCGACCTCGTGCGCACCCTCGTCCCCGTCTCGGTCCGGGCGCCCGGGGACGAGGGCTCCCGGGGCAACCAGGTCTCGCTCCTGCTCCCCCGGCTCCCGGTGCACGTCGCCGACCCCGCCGAGCGGCTCGCGGCCACGATCACCGAACTGGAGACGTGCAAGGCCGAGCACGAGGCCGAGGCGGGGGTGCTGCTCACCGAGCTGGCGCACTACCCGCCCTACGCGCTCGTGGCCGGGGGCGTCCGGTGGGCCTCGCGGACGGCCCAGCGCGCCGTGGTCACCGTGACCACCGACGTGCCCGGCCCCCGGACGACCCTCTACGGGCTCGGGCGGGAGCTGGAGGAGATCATCCCCTACGTCCCCGTCGGGAGCACCCTGCGCATCGGGGTCGCGATCCTGAGCTACCGCGACGCGCTCGTCGTCGGGCTCACCGGCGACGAGACGGCCGACGACCTCGACGTCCTCGCGCGCGGGATCGAGACCGAGCTCGCGTGCCTCGCCCACCGCCGGGACGACGCCGGCGCGCGACGGGTCAGCCCAGGGCCGCCCGCACCTGACGGGCGATGACGAGGTCCTCCCGCGCGTGCACGACGACGGTCCGCGCCGCCGCACCCGGCGCCGACACGTCGCCCTCGGCGCCGCCGACCGCGGCCGCGTCCGCGCCCGCGTGGACGGCGAGTCCGAGGAAGCCGAGGCCGTCGACGATGCGCTGCCGCAGGACCGGCGCGTTCTCCCCCACCCCGCCGCTGACGGCCAGCACGTCGACCCCGCCGCACGCCGCGGCCATCGCCGCCAGCTGTGCCCGGGCCCGGTGCACCCAGACCTCGACCGCGAGGGCCGCGTCCGGATCGCCGGCGTCGGCCGCGGCGAGCACGCGGCGCATGTCGGGGTCACCCGCCAGCCCCGCCAGCCCCGAGGCGTGGTCCAGCGCGTGGTCGACCTCGGCCGGCGGCAGGCCCGCGTGCACGCTCAGCCAGGTCACGGCCGAGGGGTCGAGGTCGCCGCACCGGGTCGCCATGACCAGGCCGGCGGTGGGCGTGAACCCCATCGTCGTGTCCACCGAGCGCCCGCCGGCCACCGCGCACGCCGAGGCCCCCGAGCCGAGGTGGGCCACCACCACCCGAAGCTCGGCGAGCGGCCGGCCCACGATCTCCGCCGCGCGGGCCGAGGCCCAGTCGTGCGCGAGGCCGTGGAAGCCGTAGCGGCGCAACCCGTACCCGGAGCGCCAGCGGGCCGGCACCGCGTACGTGCTCGCCGCCGGCGGCATCGTCGTGTGGAACGCGGTGTCGAAGCAGGCCACCGCCGGCACGTCCGGCAGCGCCTCGCCCATCGCCCGCAGCCCGGCGACGGCCGGGGGCTGGTGCAGAGGCGCGAGCACGCCGAGCCCCTCGATCCGGTCGACGACGCCCGCTCCGACGACGACCGGGGCGGTGAACTCGGCGCCGCCGTGCACCACCCGGTGACCGACGGCCCCCACCCCGCCGGCCTCCCGGGCCAGGCGCAGCGCCGCGGCCTCCAGTTCCCCGGCGGCGGGCCGGCCGCGCGGGGCGTCGAGGTCGGCCCGGTGGACGACGGTGTCGTCGGGCTCGACCACCCGCAGCTTGACGCTGCTCGACCCCGCGTTGAGCACGAGGACCCGCATCAGCGCCCGCCGTCGCGCACGTTCGCCAGGGGGTCGTGCTGATCGGGACCGGTCCGGACGTCGTCGGGGAAGTCCGACGCGGTGTCCGCAGGTCCGCCGGGGCGCCCCGCCCGGCCGTCCGGGTCCCCGGAGCCGGTCCAGACCCAGTCCCGCACGTCGGGCCGGTCCTCTCCGTGCCGCCGGGTGTACTCGCGGCAGGCGAGGCGCTCGTCGACCATCCGCTGGCGCAGCGCGGCGTGGCGCACGCCGAGGCCCGGGACCCGGTCGATCACGTCCACGACGAGGTGGAAGCGGTCGAGGTCGTTGAGCATGACCATGTCGAAGGGCGTCGTCGTCGTGCCCTCCTCCTTGTAGCCGCGCACGTGCAGGTTCGCGTGGCCGGTGCGGCGGTAGGTCAGGCGGTGGATCAGCCACGGGTAGCCGTGGTAGGCGAAGATGATCGGCTTGTCCGGCGTGAACAGGGCGTCGAACTCGCGGTCCGGCAGGCCGTGGGGGTGCTCCGTCGGGTCCTCGAGCCGCATGAGGTCCACGACGTTGACCACGCGCACCTTCAGCTCGGGCAGGTGGCGACGCAGAAGGTCGACCGCGGCGAGCGTCTCCAGCGTCGGCACGTCGCCGGCGCAGGCGAGCACGACGTCGGGCTCGTCGGGGGCGTCGTTGCTCGCCCACTCCCACACCCCGAGGCCCCGGGTGCAGTGCGCGACCGCGGCGTCCACGCCGAGCCACTGCGGCGCGGGCTGCTTGCCGGCCACCACGACGTTCACGTAGTCGCGGGTGCGCAGGCAGTGGTCGGCGATGGAGAGCAGCGTGTTCGCGTCCGGCGGCAGGTAGACCCGCACCAGCTCGGCCTTCTTGTTCACGACGTGGTCGATGAAGCCGGGGTCCTGGTGGGAGAAGCCGTTGTGGTCCTGGCGCCACACGTGGGACGTCAGCAGGTAGTTGAGCGAACCGATCGGGCGCCGCCACGGGATGTCCCGGGTCACCTTCAGCCACTTCGCGTGCTGGTTGACCATGGAGTCGACGATGTGGATGAACGCCTCGTAGCAGGTGAACAGCCCGTGCCGGCCGGTGAGCAGGTAGCCCTCGAGCCAGCCCTGGCACATGTGCTCCGAGAGCATCTCCACGGCGCGGCCGGACGGCGCGAGGTGGTCGTCGCCCTCGACGATGTCGCCCTCGAACTGCCGGTCGGTGACCGCGAAGACGTCCTGCAGGCGGTTCGACGCGATCTCGTCGGGGCCGAAGAGGCGGAAGTTGTCGGGGTTCTGCCGGATTACCTCCCGGATCCAGCCGCCCATCACGCGGGTGGCCTCCGCGACGGGTCCGCCGGGGCGGTCCACGGCGACGGCGTGGTCCCGGAAGTCGGGCAGGCGCAGATCGCGGAGGAGCTCGCCGCCGTTGGCGTGCGGGGTGGCGCTCATCCGCCGGTCGCCGCCGGGGTGCAGGTCGGCGAGGTCGGGCCGCAGCCGGCCGGCGTCGTCGAAGAGCTCCTCGGGCCGGTAGGAGCGCATCCAGCGCTCGAGCTCCGCGCGGTGCTCCGCGTTCTCCCGGGTCCCGGCCAGGGGCACCTGGTGGGCGCGGTACGTGCCCTCCACCCGCACGCCGTCGACGTCGCGCGGCCCGGTCCAGCCCTTCGGTGTGCGGAGGATCAGCATCGGCCAGCGCGGACGCTCGACCGGGCGGCCCGCCGCGTGCGCGTCGGCGGCCTCGGCGCGCAGGCGGGCGATCTCGTCGACGATCTCGTCCATCGTGTCGGCCATCCGCCGGTGGACCGCGGCGTGGTCCTCGTCGAGGCCCGCCTCGACGACGTAGGGCCGGTGGCCGTACCCGGAGAAGAGCGCCAGCAGCTCGTCGTCGGGGATCCGCGCGAGCACCGTCGGGTTGGCGATCTTGTAGCCGTTGAGGTGCAGGACCGGCAGCACGGTGCCGTCGTGGACGGGGTTCAGGAACTTGTTCGCGTGCCAGGCGGTGGCCAGGGGTCCGGTCTCGGCCTCGCCGTCGCCGACGACGCAGGCCACCAGCAGGTCCGGGTTGTCGAAGACGGCGCCGTAGGCGTGGGCCAGGGAGTAGCCCAGCTCCCCGCCCTCGTGGATCGACCCCGGCGTCTCCGGCGCGACGTGGCTGGGGATGCCACCGGGGTAGGAGAACTGGCGGAACAAGGTCCGCAGGCCCTCCTCGTCGGCGGTGACGTGGGAGTACCGCTCGGAGTAGGTGCCCTCGAGGTGGGCGGCGGCGACCACCGCCGGCCCGCCGTGTCCGGGCCCGGACACGAACAGCGGGTCGAAGCGGCTCCGCCGAGCGACGCGGTTGAGGTGCGCCCACAGGAACGTCTGCCCCGGGGTCGTGCCCCAGTCCCCCAGCAGCCGCGGCTTCACGTGCTCGGGCGCCAGGGGCTCGCGCAGCAGCGGGTTGTCGCGCAGGTAGATCTGGCCCACCGCCAGGTAGTTGGCTGCGCGCCACCACGCGTCGAGCAGGGACAGGTCGTCGTCCGGGAGGTCCACCGGTCGGGCATACCCCGTCACGGCGTCGGGGCCGGCACGACGGTGACGGCGCAGGGGGCGTGGAGCACGCAGCCGGTGCCCACGGAGCCGAACGCGGTGCTGCGGAAGGCGCCGCGGCCGCGGTGCCCGACGACGAGGAGGGCCGCGCCCTCGCCCGCCCCGGTGAGCACGCCTACCGCGCCACCGAGCCGGGCACGGACCTCGACATCGACGTCCCGGTCGCCGTCCGCTGCCGCCAGGACCTCGTCCACGTGCTGCCGGGCCCGCTCCTCGGCGCTCGCGCGCACCTTCTCGGGGTCCGTCCGGTAGGCCTCGAAGTCGACGAGCGCGAGGTCCGGGCTGTCGCAGGCCGTCACGGCCAGCACGTGCCCGCCCCGCCGGTGGGCCTCCGCCACGGCGTAGCGCAGCGCCGCGTCGGCGCCGGCGGACCCGTCGACCCCGACGACCACGACGGGCCGTCCGCCGTCGGCCATCTCCCTCACACCGCCCCGGCGGTGGCCGGCTCCGGGACGACCGTGACCGGGCAGGTCGCGTGCAGCACGCACCCCAGCCCCACCGAGCCGAGCACGAGGCTGCCGAACGCCCCGCGCCCGCGGTGCCCGACGACGAGCTCATCGGCGTCGCGCGCGGCGGCCACCAGCTCCTCCGACGGCCGCCCGGGGCGCGCCTCGACCGCGACCTCGGGCACGGTGAGCTCCGGGGCCATCGCCTGGGTCACCTCGTCGACCAGGCCCTGGGCCATCTCGAGCGCCTTCCCCCGCAGGGTCGCGTCGTCCGGGATCGGCAGGTCCCCGACGGCACCCCAGCTCATGGCCGCCCACATCTCGGGCGGCTCGTACACGGCCACCGCCTGCACCCGGGCGCCACGGCGCACCGCCGACCGGATCGCCTCCTGCAGGGCGTACCGCGACCCCGCCGAGCCGTCGACACCACACACGACCACACCCCGCGTCGCGTCCTCGCTCATGTCCGCTCGCTCCTCGCCCGCCGTCGCCCGGCGTCGCCACCGTCCGCCGCGGTGTCGCCCCCGACCCTCACGCACGGCGCCGCCCGGCGGCAGTGCCGGACGGTCTCGGTTCGCGTCCCGGACGGGGACCGAAGGTCCCGGATCCCCTCAGCGCCGCTGCCGGGCCGCGGCGGGGGCCGCCCCACCGGTGCCCGTCGCCGCGAGCGGGATCGGCGGTACGACCACCACCGGGCAGTCGGCACGGCGCACCACGCCCGGGGTGGCGTGGTGGTGGAACCACGCGCCGTCGACGCCCAGCACCAGGACCTCGGCGCCGCGGGCCCGGTCCACCAGCTTGCGATCGACGCGGTCGTCGGCGAGGACCCGCACCGCGCACAGCGGCACGCCCCGGCGCTGCGCGCGATCGGCGGCGAAGCGCCAGGCGCCGACGCAGCCGGGGGTTCCGTCGTCGCCGAGGACCACCGGGGCGTGGTCCCCGTGGGGCGCGAAGGCGTCGTAGTCGGCGGGCACGATGACCAGGGGCACGTCGACGTGGCCGGCCAGCCCGCGCACGACGCCCCCGAGCAGGTGGTCGCCGACCCACCCGAGACCGTCGCTGCCGACCACGACCAGCTCGGCGTGGCGCGCCTGCTCCCGCAGCACGGGCACCGGCCCGCCCCGGATCACCCGGGTCTCGACCTCCAGGCCGGGAGCGGCCTCCCGCGCCGTCGCGGCCGCGGCGAGCAGCGCGTCGCGGGCACGGCCGCGCAGCGCCGGAGCGACGGCCAGACCCCAGCTCGGGTGGTGCCCGACCGGCAGCACCAGCGCGTGGACCAGCCGCAGGTCCAGCCCGACGTCGCGGGCTTCGGTCGCCGCCCAGCGCACGGCCCGCTCGTCGAGCTCGAAGCCGACTCCGGCGACCACCACACCACGGGTCACGACCCACCTCCGCATCCGTCCGGGTACGCGGTCGACCGTGCCGCCCGGGGACGGCCGGGGAGCAGGGGCGCACGCCCCGTCCGGGAGGGACGTCCGGCGCGCGCCGCGTGACGTCCGGCCCTCGACCGTGCGCCCCGACCCGCTGGGCTGGAGCACGGAGAGGAGCCGCCATGGCCACCGTGCCCGCGCGTCGACCCACCGAGACCTTCGACCTCGTCACCTGGGTCGTCGCCCTCCGACGGCGGGGCGCGCCGCCCGTGACGGTGCTGGCCGCGCAGGACCAGGCGTGGACGTCGCTGCACCACGAGCCGCACCGCGACGTCCGCCGCACCCTCGCCTGGGTCCTGCGCGCGGTCGCGAGCGACGACCCGCACGAGGCGCACCTCGACGCCGCCCTCCGCGTCGCGGCGCGGGACCTGCGGCGACCGCCCACGACGGGGTCCACGCAGTGAGCACGGGCGGCGTGCTGCACCTCGGCCGGCCCGAGCCCCTCAGTGAGCCCCTGCCCCCGACACCGCGACGTCCCCTCGAGCAGGTGCGGACCGAGGTGGGGTGATCGTCGGCGTCACCGGGGTCTCGACGGGGAGCGGCGCCGAGACCGCGGTGACGGCGCACGGAGCCGTCCGGACCAGGCGCCACAGCGCGCGTGGCGACCAGACACCGCCCCGCGGGACGAGCACCTCGTCCGCGCGCAGGGACCGGGCGGCGCCGAGGACCGCCCGCCGTGGCTCCTCGGGCCACGCGATCACGTCGACGGTGACGCCCCGGTCCGCGCCCGCGCGGCGGCAGCGTTCCACGGCCGGGTCGACCAGGGCCCGCGTGGCCTCCCGGACGGTGCGCAGCTGCTCGTCGACGGTCGGTGTGGGCCGGTACCCGCGGGGCCAGTCGCTCCGGACCGGTGCGGGGTCGAACCCCGCCACCACGGTGACGCGGTCCCCGTCCCGGGTGCGGCGCAGCGCCTCCGCGAGGGAGGCCTCGGTCTCGCCGGACGGACCCGCCGACGCGTCGACGCCGACCACCACGTGGCGGTTACGCCCGCCGGCGGTCTCCTCGGTGGGCGCGTCGCCGGGGTCCACCGCCGTGACCGGGCAGGCCACGCGCTCGAGCAGCGCGCGCACCGTCCGCCCGAGGTGCACGGGCCGGCCCACCACCACGGCGTCGGCGCCCACGGCCGCGGCGACCAGCACGTCCCGGCCACGGCCGCGGGACCAGGACAGCGAGACCGGTGGCGCGTCGCGCACGCCGACCGCACGCGCGGCCCGTGCGGCGAGCCGGCGCAACGCCCCGTCCTCGACCTCGACCACGAGCCGGTCGCTCCCGCCGGAGCACCCGGTGGTGAGCCCGTCGGGATCGCCGGCCGGGACCGCCCGCACCGCCCGGACCGCCGCGCCCTCGCGCGCGGCCCGGGCCAGCGCCCAGTCCAGGGCCGCCCACGAGGCCGCGTCGTCGGCGAGTCCGACCACGATCGTCCGGCGCGGTACGGATCCCCACGCCGATCCCTCGTGCGTCCCGGCCATCGGTCCTCCCCGGCTCGCCGGCACGGCCGGGTCGCCGTGCTCCGCCCGAGACTCGACCGGGCGGGAGCGCGCCGGGCAGGGCCGACGGTCCCGACACGGCGGGCCGTGCGCGCCCACTCACGGCGTGCGGTCGACCCGGCCCAGGACGTCGTCGAGGAGCTCCTCGAGACCGCGCAGGGGCCGGTACCGCCCGCGCTCCGGCGGCGGCGGCAGCGGCGAGAGGACCGGCGACGCGGGCGCGGCGGTGCAGGCCGGTCCGACGTCCCGTCCCCCGGCACGTGACGGCGACCGCTCCTCGTCCACGGACTCCCCCTCGGGCACCGGGTGCGTGCGGATCGTCGCCCACCGTGGCCACCCGACGGTCCCGACGGGCAGGGCCGAAGGTCCCGAACCGCGCGGCGCGGCCGGACCCGCGCACCCGCCCGGCGGACACGACCGGGATCAGGGGTCCCCTCGTCCCCCGGCGGCGCGACCACCGGCCCTGGGGCCGTCCTCGCCCGCGCCGCAGCCTGGACGGGTGCCGGGGAGTGAGGACGCGTGAACGCCACACGCCACCGGGGCCTGCCACCCGACGTCGCCGCGGCCACCGGTCCGGTCGACCTGGACGTCCCGCTCGACCGGCTGTGGCACGAGCTGCGCTCGGGACCGGGCGGTCTCGACGAGCGGGACGCCGCGCGGCGTCTGGAGGTGCAGGGACCCAACGCCCTGCCGACCCGCGGCGGGCCCTCGTGGCCCCGGGCGCTCGGTCGTCAGCTCGTCCACCCCCTCGCCCTGCTGCTCTGGACCGCGGCCGGGCTGGCCCTCGTCGCCGGGACGCCGGTGCTCGCGGCCGCGGTCGTCGTGGTCGTCGTGCTCAACGCCGGCCTCGCGTTCTGGCAGGAGCAGCACGCCGAGCACGCGGTCGCGGCGCTCGAGGCCTACCTCCCGGCGCGGACCCGGGTCCTGCGCGGGGGTGTCGCCCGCGAGATCCCGGCGGCCGAGGTGGTGACCGGCGACGTCGTGCTGCTCGCCGAGGGCGCGGCCGTCCCCGCCGACGGGCGCCTGGTGTCCGGCGCGCTCGAGGTCGACATGAGCGCCCTGACCGGGGAGTCGGTGCCGGTCTCCCGGCGCGCCGGCCCGCACCCGCCCGGCCCGCTGCTCGAGGCCCCGGACATGGTCTTCCGCGGGACGACCTGCACGGTCGGTGCCGCCCGCGCCGTGGTGACCGGCACCGGGGCGCACACCGAGATCGGGCGCATCGCCGCCCTCACCGGGCACGTCGGGCACCACGAGAGCCCGCTCGAGCAGCAGGTGCGCCGGGTCGCGTGGCTCATCGCCGCCGTGGCTGTGGGGACCGGGGCGGCGTTCCTGCCGCTCGGACTCCTCGCCGGGCTGTCGTTCACCGCCGCACTGGTGTTCGCGATCGGCCTGCTGGTCGCGAACGTCCCCGAGGGTCTGCTCCCGACCATCACGCTGGCCCTGGCGGCCGGGGTGCGCTCCCTCGCCCGCCGCGGCGCCGTCGTCCGGCGGCTCTCGGCGGTCGAGACGCTCGGCTC
>JAQSWW010000289.1 GCA_029266415.1 Actinomycetospora sp.
TGCGCGAGGAGCTGGCCGCCGCCCGCCGGCGGGGCTGGGTGCTCGACGAGGGCGAGCAGGAGGTCGGCGTGCGCTGCGTCGCGGCCCCCGTCCCGGGCGCGCCCACGCCGTGCGCGGTGTCGGTGTCCGGGCCCGCGGCACGCTTCTCGCCCGCCGAGGCCGAGCGCGCGGGGCCCGCGGTCGTGGCTGCGGCCGCCCGGCTGGGCCTGGAGCTGGCGGGGCTGCCCGACGACGATGCGAGCGCCGGGGCCCTTCGCTCGGGTGGATCGAGCGACGGGGCCCGTCGCTCGGATCGGGGTGCGCGGTGACCCGGACCCAGGTCGCCGTCTGCTGGGACGTCGACGGCACGCTGCTGCGCGCCGGGCGGGTCGGCGGTGCCGTGCTGCGCGCCGCGTTCGCCGAGGTCACCGGCCTGCACGCGCCCGAGGGCGTCGTCATGGGCGGGCTCACCGACCGCCTCGTGGCCGACGCCTACCGCGACCTGCTGCCGCGCGGCGACGCCGCGGCGCTGCACGCCCGCGGCGACGAGTACGGGGTGGCCTTCGCCGACGCCGTCACCCGCGCCTGGGCCGGGCGCGACGACGAGCTGGCCGCGGTCACCGCTCCCCTGCCCGGGGTGCCCGAGACCGTCGCCGCGCTCGCCGCCGAGCCCGGCGTCACCCAGGTCGTGGTCACCGGCAACGTGCGGGCCGGCGCCGAGGCCAAGCTGCGCGCCGCCGGACTCGCCCGCCCGGACGTCCCGCTCGACCTCGACCGCGGCGCCTTCGGCCACCTCGGCGGTCCCCGCTCGACCCTCGTGCACGCGGCCCGCGCCGCCCTCGAGGCCCACCACGGCCCGCCGGTGGCCCTGGTGGTCGTGGGTGACACGCCGCGCGACGTCGAGGCCGCGCACGCCGCCGGGGCGATCGCGGTCGGCGTCGCCACCGGCGCCGCGAGCGTCGACGATCTGCACGCCTCCGGTGCCGAGCACGTGTTGGACGACCTGTCCGACCCGCGCCGTCTGGTGGCGGTGGTCCGTGGCACGCGCGAGGATTGGTCGCACACCACCCGAGGAGGCTCGTGATGCCCGAGCGCACGATGGAGACCCCGCACGGTGGCACCGGGACCGACGCCCCCGCGGCGGCGACCCCGGCCACGGATTTGGGACCGGAGCTGGCCCGGGCCTTCCGCGATGTCCTGCCGGCGGACCTCGTGATCACCGACGAGGTCGGCCGGCGCAGCTACGAGTGCGACGGGCTCACCGGCTTCCGCCAGGTCCCGGCCCTCGTGGTGCTGCCGCGCACCGCCGACGAGGTCGCCGCCTGCGTGCGGGTCTGCGCCCGCCACGGTGTCCCGTTCGTGGCCCGCGGTGCGGGCACGGGCCTGTCCGGCGGGGCGATGCCCGTCGCGGACGGCGTGGTGATCTCGCTGCAGAAGCTGCGGCGCATCCTCGAGATCGACGTGGAGAACCGGCGCGCGGTGCTCGAGCCCGGCGTCTACAACCTCGAGATCTCCAAGGCCGCCGCGCCGTACGGGCTCTACTACGCGCCCGACCCGTCCAGCCAGCAGGTCTGCACCATCGGCGGCAACGTCGCGGAGAACTCCGGCGGCGCCCACTGCCTGAAGTACGGCTTCACCACCAACCACGTGCTGGAGATGGAGGTCGTGCTCGCCGACGGGTCGGTGGTCACGCTCGGCGGCCCCACCGGCGAGCAGGCCGGACCGGACCTGCGCGGGCTGTTCATCGGCTCGGAGGGCACGCTCGGCGTCTGCACCCGGGTCACCGTGCGGCTGCTGCAGACCCCGGAGACGGTCCGCACCGTCCTCGCCGACTTCCCGTCGGTGGAGGCGGCCGGCGACACCGTCGGCGACATCGTCGACGAGGCGATCATCCCCGCCGCGGTGGAGATGATGGACTCGCTGGCGATGGAGGCCTCCGAGGCCGCCACCGGCGCCGGGCTCACCGTCGACGCGCCCGCCGCGCTGATCATCGAGCTGGACGGACCCGCCGACGAGGTCGAGGCCGAGTTCGAGCAGCTCACGGCCATCTGCGAGCGGCACGGGGCCACGCGCCAGCACGTGCCCCAGGAGGCCGAGGAGCGGCAGAAGGTGTGGAAGGGCCGCAAGGCGGCCTTCGCCGCCGTGGGCCGGATCAGCCCCGACTACATCGTCCAGGACGGCGTGGTGCCGCGGACGCGGCTGGCCGAGGTGCTCACGCGCATCGCCGAGATGGGCCGCGACGCCGGGCTGCGCGTCGCGAACGTCTTCCACGCGGGCGACGGCAACCTGCACCCGCTGGTGCTCTACTCGGAGGCGGCCGGCGAGCACCACGCGGCCGAGAAGCTGTCCACCGACATCGCCGAGCTGTGCGTCGAGCTCGGCGGGTCGCTCTCGGGCGAGCACGGCATCGGCACCGACAAGGCGTGCTCGATGCCGAAGATGTTCTCCGAGGACGACCTGGACGTGATGCACCGCGTGCGGCTCGCGTTCGACCCGGACTCGCGCTGCAACCCGGGCAAGCTCTTCCCGACGCCCCGGCTGTGCGGCGAGCGGCCCGGGCCGTACCGCCCGCACCCCCTCGAAGAGGCCGGAGTGATCGAGAGACTGTGACCACCACCGTCACCCCCACCACGCCCCAGGAGCTCCGCGACGCGGTCCTCGACCGGCCCGGGGCCGTCCGGATCGCCGGGGCCGGCACCGCCCACGACTGGGCCGGGACGCCGGAGCCCGTCGACACGGTCCTCGACACCACCGGGCTCGCCGGCATCGTCACCCACAACCCCGGCGACATGACCGTCGAGGTCGGGGCGGGGACGCCCCTGCGCGACCTGCAGGCCGAGCTCGCCCCGCACCACCAGCGCGTCGCGGTCGACCCCGCCCGCGTCGCCGAC
>JAQSWW010000009.1 GCA_029266415.1 Actinomycetospora sp.
CTCGCGAGCCTTCTGCGCGCTCTCGTACTTGAACTTGCCGTAGTCCATGAGCTTGCAGACCGGCGGGCGGGCCTGGGCGGCCACCTCGACCAGGTCGAGATCGGCCTCCCGGGCCAGGCGCAGGGCGTCCTCGATGCGGACGATCCCCACCTGCTCCCCGTTGGGGCCGACCAGTCGCACCTCGGGAACGCGGATGCGCTCGTTGATGCGGGTCTCTGCGCTGATGAGTTCTCCTCGGGTCCGTGACGGTGTCGCCGCGACCGCGGCACGGAGTCACTCCCGACGAACGACGGGCCCCGCACCACATCTGCTGTGGCTGTCGGGGCCCGCGGTCGACCGATCCGGCACGCCCCGGAGGGTGTGCCTCGACCACCGGCCACGAGGGCCGGCGGCGGACCGGAACCCGACCTCCTGAGCGGCGGCCGGGTGGGAGCGGGGCTCCACTTGCCGCTCGAGGGGCATGTGGCACCCAACGAGCTGGTCGCTCGACATCCACGCTACCACTGCCTGCCGGTCGGGTGATCCGGCCCCACGCGGAGGCCCTCGTCAGCCGGGGTCCAGGAGCTGGGCGACGGCCGTCTCGGTCAGCCACTCCCGGTGGCGCTCGGCGGACCAACCCATCTCGACGACGAGCAGGTGGTGCATCTCCGGGCTGGCCAATGCGGCGTAGCGCTCGCCCGCTTCCCGGGCGGTCATCCCGGGCCGGAGTGCCCCGTCGAGCAGGTGCCCGGCCAGGCGGACGATCTCGTCCACCCGTCGTTCGAGGAGTCGCCGGCGCAGGTCGACCGCGAACTCCTCGCGGTCGGCCGCGCCCCGGATCACCGCGTGGACCGGACTGGTGCGCGCGAGGGTGCGGCAGCTCGCCGCCACCCAGCCCCGCAGCCGCTCGGCCGCGGTGGGCAGCTCCCGGACCTCGTGGACCCACCGCTGGTGCAGCATCACCGCGCCGTCCGGCCCGGTGATCGCCGCCTCGATGACGCCCTCGAGCAGGCCCCGCTTGCCCCGCAGCGAGCTGTAGATCGTCTCCGGCGAGACCCCGGCCTCCTCGGCGACGGCCGTGACCGTCGTGCGCGCGTACCCGTGCTGGACGAACAGGCGCGTCGCGGCCTCGACGGCGCGCCGGCGCGTGGCCTCCACCTGCTCGGCACGCACCGGCGAGCGGTACGGGCGTCGCGACCCCTTGACGTCGCCGGCCATTCGGGAACAGTATCACTCAGGTCACTACAGCGTGGCTGTACCCGATCACTACAGCGTGGCTGTACCCGATTCCTCGGGGAGGCGCCGTGTCGTCCCAGGTGCTCGTCCCCGGTGAGGGCCGCCGCCCCGCCCCGACCCTCGCGGTGAAGGTCGAGCCGGACGCCGCCGCCTTCGCGGTCTTCGAGTCGGAGCTCCCCCCGGGCGCGCCGGGGCCGGCGCCGCACCGCCACCTCGCCGACGACGAGGCGTTCTACGTCCTCGCCGGCGCGGTGGCGTTCCTGCTCGACGGCGAGACGACCACCTGCGGGCCGGGCTCCTGCGTCCTCGTCCCGCGCGGGGTGCCGCACGGGTTCGCCAACCCGTCGGCGGAGCCGGCCCGCATCCTGGTGGTCACCACGCCCGGCGCCACCCGGCTGGTGGAGGGCCTGCACGCCCTGCGGCGCCGGGGCGCCGGACCCGAGGAGATCGCCGACCTCTACCGCCGCCACGACACCGAGCTCGTCGCGACGCCGTCCGCGAGCGCGCGGTGACCGGGGTGTCCGCGACTCCCGCGACGGTCGACCGCCTGCCCCGCGTCGTCTCCGCCGACGGCACCGAGATCGTGCTCGAGCGGGTGACCGACGGGGATCACGACCTCCTCCTCGTACCGGGAGGCCCGTCGCGACGGTCCCGCTGGGCGGCGGTGGCCGCCGGCCTGGCGGGCCGGTGGTCGTGCTGGCTCGTCGATCGACGGGGCAAGGGCGACTCCGGCGACACCGCGCCCTACGCGCTCGAGCGGGAGTACGAGGACCTGGCCGCCGCGGTGGCATCCTTCCCCGGGCCGGTCGCGCTGGCGGGCCACTCCAGCGGCGCGGTCTGCGCGCTCGGCGCCGCCGGCCTGGTGACGCCGGCCGCCCTCGTGCTCTACGAGCCGCCCTGGCCGGCCGCACGCCCACGGGTGCCGGCCGAGCGGATCGACGCGGTCGACGACCTGGTCGCGCGGGGCGACCGGGACGCGGCGGTCGCGCTGGCGTTCCGGGAGATGGTCGGCGTCCCGGAGCCCGTGCTCGCGGGCCTGCGGCGGAGCCCGGCCTGGGCCGAGTGGACCGACCTGATCCACACGTGGCCGCGCGAGATGCGGGCGGTCGAGGCGCTGCCCGACGACCTGGGCGTCCTCGGGGGGATCACGGCCCCCGCGCTCGTGCTCTCCGGCGGTGCCTCCCCCGAGCACCTCCGGGTGTCGTCGCGCGCGGTGGCCGCCGCGCTGCCCTCGGCGACCGCCGTGGAGCTGCGGGGCCAGGGTCACTCCGCCCTGGCCACGGCGCCCGGCGCGGTGGCCGCCGCGATCCGCGACGGCCTCGGCGAGCGCTCCTAGCCGGCCTTGGCCCGGCTGCGCCGCGCCGGCGCCGTCTCCGGCTCGACGAGGCGGGCGAGGAACCCGCCGGTGTAGCTCTCGGGCACCGCCGCGACCTGCTCCGGCGTGCCCTGCGCGACCACGGTGCCGCCGCCGTTGCCGCCTTCGGGCCCCATGTCGACGACCCAGTCGGACACCTTGATGACGTCGAGGTTGTGCTCGATGACGAGCACCGTGTTGCCCTTGTCGACCAGGCCGTTGATGACGCCGAGGAGCTTGCGGATGTCCTCGAAGTGCAGGCCCGTCGTCGGCTCGTCGAGGATGTAGATGGTCCGGCCCATCGAGCGCTTCTGGAGCTCCGAGGCCAGCTTGACGCGCTGGGCCTCGCCGCCCGACAGCGTCGGCGCGGGCTGCCCGAGCCGGACGTAGCCCAGCCCGACCTCGGTGAGGGTCTGCAGGTGCCGGTGGATCGCGCCGATCGGCTTGAAGAACTCGGCGGCCTCCTCGATCGGCATGTCGAGGACCTCGGCCACGTTCTTGCCCTTGTAGTGGACCTCGAGGGTCTCGCGGTTGTACCGCGCGCCGCGGCACACCTCGCAGGGCACGTAGACGTCGGGCAGGAAGTTCATCTCGATCTTGATCGTGCCGTCGCCGGCGCACGCCTCGCAGCGCCCACCCTTGACGTTGAACGAGAACCGCCCGGGGCCGTAGCCGCGCACCTTCGCCTCGTTGGTGGACGCGAAGAGCTTGCGCATGTGGTCCCACACGCCGGTGTAGGTGGCCGGGTTGGACCGCGGCGTGCGACCGATGGGCGACTGGTCGACCCGCACGAGCTTGTCGAGGTGCTCGAGCCCCGTCACCCGGGTGTGCCGCCCGGGCACCTGGCGCGCGCCGTTGAGCTTGTTGGCCAGCACCGTCGCGAGGATGTCGTTGACCAGCGTCGACTTGCCCGACCCGGACACCCCGGTGATCGAGACCAGGCAGCCGAGCGGGAACGAGACGTCGACGTCGTGCAGGTTGTGCTCGCGCGCGCCGACCACGTGGAGCTGGCGCTTCTTGTCGATCGGGCGCCGGATGTGCGGCACCGGGATCTGCTCGCGGCCCGAGAGGTAGGCCCCGGTGAGGGACTCCTCGCTCTGCTCGAGCCCCTCGACCGGCCCGGAGTAGACGACGCGGCCGCCGTGCTCGCCGGCACCGGGGCCGATGTCGACCACCCAGTCCGACGCCCGCACGGTGTCCTCGTCGTGCTCGACGACGATCAGCGTGTTGCCCAGGTCGCGCAGGCGGGACAGCGTGTCGATGAGCCGGCGGTTGTCGCGCTGGTGCAGCCCGATCGACGGCTCGTCGAGCACGTAGAGCACGCCGACCAGGCCCGACCCGATCTGGGTCGCGAGACGGATGCGCTGGGCCTCGCCGCCCGAGAGCGTCGCCGCGGCGCGGGCGAGCGAGAGGTAGTCCAGCCCGACGTCGAGCAGGAAGCCGAGGCGGGCGTCGATCTCCTTGAGCACGGCGCCGGCGATGACCTGCTCGCGCTCGCCGAGCACCATGCCCTTCATGAACTCGGCGCAGTCGGCGACCGAGAGCGCGGTGAGGTCGGCGATCGAGCGGTCGCCGAGCGTCTCGTGCTTCAGCGTGACCGCGAGGATCTCGGGCTTGAGCCGCGTCCCGCCGCACACCGGGCAGGGCACGTCGCGCATGTAGCCCTCGTAGCGCTCGCGGGCGCTCTCGGACTCGGCCTGCTCCATCCGGCGCTCGAGGAACGGGACGACGCCCTCGAACGACGCGTAGTACGAGCGCTCACGGCCGTAGCGGTTGCGGTAGCGCACGTGCACCTGGTCGTCCGAGCCGTGGAGCACCGCCTTCTGCACCCGCGCCGGCAGCTTGCGCCACGGCGCGTCCATGCGGAAGCCGACCTGCTCGGCCAGCGCCGTGAGCAGCCGCGTGAAGTACTCGGCGGACTGGCCCGTCGCCCACGGGGCGATGGCGCCGTCGGCCAGCGACAGCTCGTCGTCGGGGACGAGCAGCTCGGGGTCGACCTCCTTCTTGATGCCCAGGCCGTGGCACGTGGGGCAGGCGCCGTAGGGCGCGTTGAAGGAGAAGGCGCGGGGCTCGAGGTCGTCGACCTGGAGCTGGTGGCCGTTGGGGCAGGCCATGCGCTCGGAGAAGCGCTGCTCGCGGTGGGGGTCGTCCTCGTCGAGGTCGACGAAGTCGAGCACGACGACGCCCTCGGACAGCCGCAGCGCGGTCTCGACCGAGTCGGTGAGCCGCTGCTTGGCGGTGGCCTTGACCGACAGGCGGTCGACCACCACCGCGATGTCGTGCTTCTCCTGCTTCTTCAGCGTCGGCGGCTCGGACAGCGGATAGACCGTGCCGTCGACGAGGACGCGGGAGTAGCCCTGGCCCTGGAGCTGGCTGAACAGGTCGACGTACTCGCCCTTGCGGCCCCGGATGACCGGCGCGAGCACCTGGAACCGCCGGCCGGGCTCCATGGCGAGCACCTGGTCGACGATCTGCTGCGGCGTCTGCTTCGAGATGACCTCGCCGCAGGTCGGGCAGTGCGGCGTGCCGGCCCGCGCGTAGAGCAGGCGCAGATAGTCGTAGACCTCGGTGATGGTGCCGACCGTCGAGCGCGGGTTGCGGCTCGTGGACTTCTGGTCGATGGAGACCGCGGGCGACAGGCCCTCGATGAAGTCGACGTCGGGCTTGTCCATCTGCCCGAGGAACTGGCGCGCGTAGGCCGACAGCGACTCGACGTAGCGGCGCTGGCCCTCGGCGAAGATCGTGTCGAACGCCAGGCTGGACTTGCCCGATCCCGACAGGCCCGTGAAGACGACGAGGCTGTCCCGCGGCAGGTCGAGATCGACGCCCGTGAGGTTGTGCTCACGGGCGCCCTGGACGACGAGACGATCGACCACGTGCGGGGCCTCCAGGCTCGGGGCGAGACGCGCCGGGGTGGGAACACGCGACGTCGACTGTCTCTTCCCCCGGTCCTCCCCATGGTAGGAGCGACCCCCGACAACGGCCCTCCCGCCTCCGGCCCGGGCGGCCGGGGTGGGCGTCCGGGCGACGACCGGTCGGGCCGTCCCGATGATCACCAGTCCGCGAGGCACCGCGGGCGGGGCCGAGCAGGTGCCTCCCGACCTGCTGATCACCGGTCCGGGGCCGGGTAGCGGCGGGCGTACCAGGTGGGCGGCTCGCCGAACAGGTCACCGAAGTCCCGCGAGAGGTGCCCCTGGTCGGCGTAGCCCAGCGTCGCCGCGAGGTCCGCCCAGTCGACCGGTCCCCCGGCCTCCAGCCGGGCCACGACCTCCTGCAGCCGGTAGCGTCGGATCACCCACTTCGGTCCGGGCCCCACGTGCTCGGCGAACAGGCGCTGCAGGGTGCGGACGCCCAGACCCGCGGCGGCCGCGAGACGGTCGACCCGCGCGATCGTCGGGTCGGCGGCCACCTGTGCCACGAGCTGCCCGGCCTCCCGCGCCGCACGGCCGGGCCCCTCCGGCGGCAGGTGCGCGCGCAACCAGGCGACGAGGTCGCCCTGCCACACGGGCTCCCCCGCGAGGCCCGGCACGTCGATGGCGCGGAGCTCGCGGTCGACCAGGTCGCCGACCGCGCACCCGGCGAGCGCGCGGAACACCCCCGGCCGGAACGCCGCGCCGACCACGGAGCTCCGCCCCGCCAGCTCGCGCACGATGTGCCGGCTCGCCGGCCCGACGACCCGGGGCACCCCGTCGCCGATCACGGACACGTGGACCTGCGGCAACGGAAGGATCTTCTGCCGGTAGGGCTCGGCGTACTCCCACGACGCCGACCACAGGCGCTCCACCCACGGGGCGAGGTCCTCGTCCGGCTCGTCCACGGCGATCCGCTGGGCGGTGCGCCAGTGCCCGCCGAGCTCGCGGGGATCCCGCTCCGCCACCTGTCGCGTTCCTCCATGACCGGCGCGCCGGCCGTCGCTAGCGTCCCGTCCCGTGTTCCCCGACTTCACGCCCCGCCCGCACCTCGTCGCCACGGCCGCCGGCCCGCAGGCCGAGCTGGTCGCCGCGGCCGCCCAGCACCTCGACGCCCCGGTCCCCTGCGAGGGATGGACGGTCCGCGACCTCGTCGAGCACATGATGACCTGGACCCCGGTGCTCGCCGGCGCCGGACGCGGGGCGCCCCCCGAGCCCGGCGCCCGGCGGGCCGAGGGCGACTGGCCCGCCGCCCTCGACGCCGCTCGCGAGGACCTCGTCGCGGTCTGGAGCGACCCGCGGTCCTGGCAGGGCACCACGGCGATGGTGAGCTCGGAGCTCCCGGCGTCCGTCGTCGGCACCATGAGCCTCTGCGAGCTGGTGCTCCACTCCTGGGACCTCGCCGCCGCGCAGCAGATCCCGGTGAGCTGGGACGAGGCGACCCTGGAGGAGGTCCACGAGATGCTCGCGCAGCTCACCCCGCTGGGCCGCGGGATGGGGGCGTTCGGCCCCGCGGTCGACGTCCCGCCCGACGCGCCGCTGCTCGACCGCGTCGTCGCCGTGGCCGGACGCGACCCGTCGTGGAAGCCCTGAGGGGGAGACTGGTCGCCATGAGCGAGATCGACCCCGCGGACCTGGCGCGGTTGCGATCGCGGAGGGTGTGGACCGAGGACGTCGAGGAGGGCCGCGCCGCGCGCCGGGCCGAGTGCGCCGCCAGCCGCGCGGGCCACCTCGCGGTCGTGGTCGCCTCCGGCGAGGCGCCGCGCTGCGAGCACTGCGGCGAGACGCTGAGCCCGGACGCCCTGCGCAGGGCGGGTTACGGGCCCGTCCGCCCCTGAGCGCCGCTATCGTCCGGGGGGTGGACCTCCTCGACGACTACACCGGCCACGTCGAGCCCGGCGGCCCCGCCGCCCGGCGCGACCTGCAGCACGTCTCGATCACCAAGGTGTCGGTCGGGCCGATGGACAACAACGCGTACGTCCTGGTGGACAGGTCCACCGGCGAGACCCTGCTCATCGACGCGGCGAACGAGACCGAGCGCCTGCTCGACACCGTCGACACGGTGGGCGACCGCAGCAAGCTGCGCCACGTGGTGACCACCCACAAGCACTGGGACCACATCCAGTCGCTCGAGGAGGTCGCGTCGGCCGTCCGTCCGCGCACCTACGCCGGGGTCGACGACGCCCCGGAGCTCCCGGTCACCCCGGACGCCACCGTCGGCGACGACGACGAGGTCGTCTTCGGTGGCGCGGTCCTCGAGGTCATCCACCTCGTCGGCCACACGCCGGGCTCGATCGCCCTCCTCTACCGCGACCCGGAGGGCAGCGGTCACCTGTTCACGGGGGACTCGCTGTTCCCGGGCGGTCACGGCAAGACCGCCACCCGCGAGGACCACGACTCGCTCATGGACGACCTCGAGCACAAGGTCTTCAGCCACCTCGACGACGACTGCTGGGTCTACCCGGGCCACGGCGACGACACGACCCTGGGCAACGAGCGGCCGCACCTCTCGGAGTGGCGCGAGCGCGGTTGGTGACCGGCGACCGGCACCCCCGTTCGCCGTATCGAGTCGCTAACGCTCCGTCCGCTCCGATCGTGGGGTAGGGGTTCGATCGCGATCCGGGGGAGCACATCGATGTCGGCGCAGGAGAGCACGCGATCGGGGCGCTCACGCATCGTCCTCGGGATCGTCGCGGCGGCGGTGGTCGTGGTCGTCCTGCTGCTCGTCCTCGCCCTCACCGGCGCGCTGAGCGGTCTGTTCGCCCGGCAGATCGATCGCGTGGTCCGCACCGACGTCGACGCCAGCGCCCTGGTCGCCACGCTCGTCACCTACCCCGACACGTTCCGGGGCTCCTACCTGGCTCCGGCCGGATGGACCTCGCCGTCCAGATCGAGCAGGCGGCGATCCGGGGCGGCGACCCCGCCACGCAGCCGGCGACGATCATCCTCCGCACCTACGGCTGCCCCGGCGCCGACGGGCGCCGGCGGCGACGCGTCTCGTGATCGAGGGCGCGGACCCCGCGCACGTCGCTCCGCGCCCCGCGACCGCCGGCGGCGGCGTCGCCCTCACCGGCGCCTTCGAGGTCGTCGCCGTCGCGCCCGCGGCGCCCGGCGCCGCGCCGGAGTGCCGCATCGACCTGGCCGCGCGCTGAGGCGCCGCCGTTCCCGGACCGCGATCGACGTGTCCGACTTGGCGGTACCGCCGCGGCGTGCCCCTGCGCGTGGGCAAGTAGTCAGCTCGCCGACCACCCCCTCCACCGGCGGATCTCCACGACGATCGCCGGGCCCTCGGGCGGCTGCTCGCGGTGCTGCGGGTAGCGCGCGCCGAGGGCCTCGCGTGCCCGCACGAGCACCCGCTCGTCGTCGGTGACCGTCGCCGTCCCGTCGGCGCGCACCCACCACAGCACGTCCCAGTCGTCGTCGTAGTGGTCGACCAGCAGCGAGACCGCCGGGTTCTCGGCGATGTTGCGCAGCCGCTTGAGGTCGCGGTGGCGCTTGGGCTTGTGGTCGACGGCGATGAGGACGGTGTCGTGCTCGACCGCGAACACCACGGGCACCAGGTGCGGCTGGCCGGCGCCCGAGACCGTGGCCAGCCGGGCGACGCGCGCGGCGGCGAACCGGCCGCGCGCGTCGTCGGCGTCCAGGGTGGGCACGCTCAGTCGACCAGCTTCGCCAGCTCGTCCAGCTCCTCGAGCACGGTGTCGCGGTCGCCCGAGCTGACCCCGTAGATCGCGCGCTCGAGGCCGATGCGGCGGTAACCGTCGAGCGCCTCCGGCGAGGTCTCGGCACCGAACAGCGACATCGGGATGCGGCCGCGGCCGGCGTCGGCGGCGCGCTGCTGCAGGGCGTCGGCGCGCTGCGCGAACTCGTCGAGGTTGTCCGGCCCGACCCGCTGGGGCAGCCAGGCGTCGCCGTAGTCGAGGAGGCGGTCCTCCACGCCCGGACCCATGCCCCCGATGTAGATCGGCGGGTGCGGGTCCTGCAGCGGCTTGGGCCAGGCCCAGCTCGGGTCGAAGTCCACGAACTCGCCGTGGAACTCGGCCTCCTCCTGCGTCCACAGCTCCTTCATGGCCTTGACCTGCTCACCCATGAGGCGCATGCGCGTCTTCGGGTTCGTGCCGTGGTCGGCCATCTCCTCGCGGTTCCACCCGCCCCCGATGCCGAAGAGGAAGCGCCCGCCCGAGAGGCGGTCGAGGCTCGCGACCTCCTTGGCCGTGTTGATCGTGTCGCGCTCGATCACCAGGCAGATGCCGGTGGCCAGCTTGAGCGTCGTCGTCGCGGCCGCCGCCGCGGTGAGCGCGACGAAGGGGTCGTAGGTGTGGGAGTACTTCCGCGGCAGGTCGCCGCCGCCGGGATACGGCGACTCCCGCTTGGTCGGGATGTGGCTGTGCTCGGGGAACCAGAGCGACTCGAACCCCCGGGCCTCCACCTCCTCGGCCAGCGCGGCCGGGTCGATGGCGTCGTCGGTCGGGAACATCATGATGCCGTGGTCCACGCGCCGACGGATATCCCGTGGCCGGGGACGGCACACTGGGACGGGATGGACACCACGCGCGTCGACCGCTGGCTGTGGGCGGTGCGGCTGACCAAGACCCGCGCCGACGCGGCCGAGGCCTGCCGCGGTGGGCACGTGCGCGTCAACGACACCCCGGCCAAGCCCGCGACGCCGGTGAAGCCCGGCGACACCGTGCGCACGCGGGTCTACGAGATCACGCGGACCGTCGAGGTCACCAAGGTCATCGAGAAGCGGGTCGGCGCGCCGGTGGCCGTGACCTGCTACGTCGACCACACCCCGCCGCCCCCGCCGCCCGAGGAGCGCCCCGCGCCCGTCGCCGTGCGCGAGCGCGGTGCCGGCCGTCCCACCAAGCGCGACCGGCGGCTGATCGACGCGCTGCGGGAGCACGCCGGCGAGGGGTAGCGGTGGTCCCCACGCGCCGCCGGCCGCGTCAGCCCGACGAACGTTCCGGGAACGCCGGCGGGACAGCCTCGGCGGGGACGGGGGCGCACGCCCCCGCGGAGGAGAGGGACCACCATGTACGCAGTCAGCCAGCAGGACGTGCCGGTGTTCATCGAGGACGACGGCGTGGAGGTGCGCGTGCAGGAGATCGGCGGCGGCATGTCGATCTCGTTCATCCGGCTGCCCGAGGGCACCGACCTGGGGCCCGCCCTCAAGGGCCAGCCCGACGACCGCTGCCCGTGCCCGCACTGGGGCTACCTGCTGCGGGGCCGGGTGCTGATGCACACCGCTGCCGGCGACCAGACCTTCACCGGCGGGCAGGGCTTCTACTGGGGGCCCGGCCACGTCCCGGTGGCCCTGGAGGACAGCGAGTACGTGGACTTCTCGCCCACCGACGAGTTCATGTCCGTCCTCGAGCACCTCCGCGGCGGGCGCTGACGCCGACTCACCCGTGCTCGAGGGGGCAGGCCGGGTCGAGGAGCGGCTCCGCGGCCGCCCCGCACCGGTACGCCGCGTTCGCCAGCACCGAGCACCGGCATCCCGCGGCGACGGCGGCGGGGCCGCCGGGCGGGAACGGGTCCGGCGCCGGGACGTCGGCGGCGGGCTCGCACGGGGGCGGGTCGCTGGGAGGCGCGGAAGTCATCGCCGCCCACGCTCCGCCGCGCACGGCGGGGATGCGAGGCCCGGTGGAGGAACTATTGGTGATCACCCGTCGGTGGGAGCGGTCTGCGGCAGCCGGCTCCGGAGCGGGGGCGCCACTCCCCCGGTCACGTGCCGGGCATCGAGAGCATCTCGAGGGTCTGGATGGTGCCGCCCCAGGTGGCGTGCGGATGGCCGTCGAGCACCGCGGCCAGCGCCTCGGCGGACTCGGCCTGCAGGATCGAGTAGCCCCCGATCGGGTCGCCGCCGTCACCGCCCGGCTCCACGACACCGAGCGGCGAGCCCAGGTCGACGACCGCGTCCCCGGCCTGCTCGGCCCACGCCATCCAGGCCTCCATGCCGGCCCGGGCCTGGTCGGGGTCGTTCTGGCTCATCTGCTCGGCGGCGGTCACCTCGGACCGGTAGAGCACGAGGTACTTGGGCACGGGAGGCTCCCCTCATCGGGCCGAGCGCGGACACCGACGCTTCGGCGGTGACCGAATTAGACTGCGACCGAAACAGCTCGTCAACCGTGGGGAGCGCCGATGGCGGACGCGGACGACCCCGTCCAGAAGCTGCTGCACGCCCTGGGCTCACCGGTCCGCCGGGAGATCCTCTGGATGATCGGTGACGACGAACGAGCAGCCGGGGAGATCGCCGCGGCCGTGGACGTCACGGCACCCACCGTCTCGCAGCACCTGCAGGTGCTCCGCGACGCCGGTCTGGTCACGTTGCGGATCGACGGCAGCTTCCGGCGCTATCGCGCCCGACCCGACGCGCTCGGTGCCGTCCAGCGCGGGCTGCTGAGCGAGAGCAGACGATGGACGCCGAGGACGGTCACCGCCGGCGACCGGGTCAGCTCCCGCACGGGCCACCTGGCGACCACGGCGGTCGAGGTGGACTGTCCCCGCGAGCAGGTGTTCGCCGGGTTCACCGACGGCGACGCGTACAGCAGGTGGCTCGGCACGCCGGTGCGCATCGAGGACGGCCGCTTCGCCGCGGCTCTCGAGTGGGGGACCCAGGTGCGGGGTCGCTACGAGTTCGTCGCGGCTCCCGAGCTGATCGTCATGGCGTGGGATTTCGCCGACGAGGTCCCGGTCCCCGGCGACGAGCACCGCGCCTACGCCCGCTTCACCACCACGGGGCACGGATGCCGGGTCCAGGTCGACCAACTCGTCGACACCGCCGAGCAGGCGGCCTTCATGCAACGGGCCTGGACCTTCGTCCTCGGTCGACTCGCCGAGGGCGTCGACGTCCTCCGAGGTCTGCGCGGCCCGCTCCCGAACGACGACGACCGATGACGCATGCCGACGACCCGTCGGGCGCGCCGGGTGATCACAGTGTCGCCGAGAACGACGTCGTCGTCAGCCCGGTGCCGCCGATCCAGGGCTCGAACCCGGCCTGGACGCTCGTCATGTACCACTCGGGCCGCGCGACGCCACGGCTCTGCGCGTCGGTGACGAACTGGTCGAGCGGCAGGTTGGTGACCTCGAGGGTCGACTGCTGTCGCACGTAGGTGATCGTCGGCAGGTCGATCTTGCCCAGCCACACGTCCCACGTCGTCCCGCCGATCGTGACCTCGGCCTTCTTCGACCCGATGGGCTGGACGCGCGGGGTGTTCTTCAGCCAGATCATCAGCTCGAGGCCGGTGGGGCGGCCGGTGCGGCGCGGGGTCGGGTCCATCCACAGGTCGTAGGCGACGTTGTAGTCGCCGGTCGGCGGCACGGCCACCGACCAGGACGAGCGCAGGCCCGCGAGCTGCGAGACCGGGCGCGGGAACGGGGTGTCCCTGGTGCAGTTGCCGTAGTTGCAGCCCCAGACCATCGACGGGTAGGCGGCGGGTTCGTTCGTCTTGTTGTGCTCGGCCGGGTCGACGACGAAGCCGACGTCGAACGCGGTGATGCACTGGCGGGTGTTCGCACCCCAGACGTTGTTCTGGACCTCGTACCGCCCGCCGGCCACCGGGGTCGACTCGGTCTTGCCGCACACCCGCACCCCGTCGGCGCGGGGCGTCGTCGCCAGGGCCGGGCTCCCGCCCACCAGGACGGCGAGCACCACCGTCATCACGACGACGACCCCGCTCGTCGACCGCCGTCGACCGTTCATCTGCCGCCACCTCGCTGCTAGACCGTTCGGCGCAGTAGAACGTACGTTCGTCGTACGGGAACCGACAGCTCCCCTCCCCCGATCGAACGGGTGGCGTCGAGTCGGACGCCGGTGCGGGTGAGCGCGAAGGCGTCGGCCGACATCCCCTCGCCGCCACGGCACGCCGGTGATCTCCTACGTCCGCTGATCGGCAGGTCGAGGACGGTGTCGGTGGGCTCCGTGACGGCGGCGACCAGGCGCCGGACCCGCGAAGCATCCCCCATCCGGGTGAGGCTAGCGACGCGGCGCGGCGGGCCCGCCGGGGGACGGGAGACGGCGGGCGAGGACGGCCCCGACGCCGACCCCGTGGTCACCCAACGCCACGGCGACGTCCGTCGGCGGGTCCTGCCCGCGGATCACCGCGGCGGCGAGGGCGGCCGCGGCCGGGGCGGTCTCGATGCCCGACCCGCCCTGCCCGGCGAAGAGGTGCAGGCCGGGGTGCTCGGGACGGTCGCCCACGACCAGCGAGCGGTCGGGGGCGAAGGTGCGCAGGCCCGTCCAGCTGGTGACCACCGAGCGCAGGCCCAGGGTGGTGACCGCGTTGACCCGCTCCAGAGCCGTCGCGACGTCGAGCTCGTCGGGGCGCGGGTCGCCGGGGTCGGCCGGCGTCTCCTCGGACGGCGAGACCAGCAGGTGCTCGCCCTCGGGCTTGGCGTACCAGCGTTCGCCCGCCGAGACGACGAACGGGTCGTCGCGGCGCACGGGCGCGCCGTCGGGCACGCGGGCGATCGCGATGGTGCGCCGCAGCGGGTGCAGGCCCAGTGGGACGGCGCCGGCGAGGGCCAGCAGCCGGTCGGTCCACGCCCCGGCGGCGAGGACGACGAGGTCGGCGTCGACGTGCTCGTCACCGAGGCCGACGCGCCAGCCGGTGCTCGTCGTCGTCAAGACCGTGACCGGCGTCCCCGTCCGGATCTCCCCGCCGCGGGCCCGGAGCGCCCGGCGGAAGTGCTGGTGCAGGCCGATCGGGTCGGCGTCCTGGGCGTCCGGGACGAGCCCGGCGGCGCGCAGGCCCTCGGGACGCAGGGCGGGCCAGTACGCGAGGGCCTCGCCGACGGTGAGCTCGTCGACGGTGTCGAGCGGCAGGACCTCCTCGCGCAGCACCCGCTCCTCGTCGGCGTCGTGGGCGACGTGCAGCACCGGGCGTGGGCGCAGGAAGGCGTGGCCGGCCTCCTCGGCGAGGGCGTCGAAGCGGGCCCGCGAGGCGGCGACCAGCGCGCGGGCGGGCGCGTCGCCGTGGCCGGGGATGTAACTCGCCGCCGAGCGCCCGGTGGTGTGCCGGGCGAGCTCCGCCTCGGCCTCGACGAGCAGCACGTCACCCTCGCGCGCCAGCTCCGCGGCCACCGAGACCCCGGCGATCCCTCCCCCGACGACGACCGTCCCGTATGTGAGCACTTTCCGACGCTATCGGGGCGGGTGCTCACGTACGGAGGTCGAGACCCAGGTCGAGCACGGGGGCGGAGTGGGTGAGGGCGCCGACGGCGAGGAAGTCGACCCCCGCGGCGGCGTGGGCCGCGGCGGTGTCGATCGTCAGGCCGCCGGAGACCTCGAGACCGGTGCCCGGGGCGACGGCGTCGCGGCGGGCGACGGCCTCGGCGGACTGCGCGGGCGTGAAGTTGTCGAGCAGGACGAGCTCGACCCCGAGGGCGAGCACCTCGTCGAGCTGGGCGAACGAGTCGACCTCGACCTCGCACGGCAGGTGCGGCGCCGCGGCGCGGGCGGCGGCGAGCGCGGCGGTCACCGAGCCCGCGGCGGCGACGTGGTTGTCCTTGATGAGCACGGCGTCGCCCAGCGACATGCGGTGGTTGACCCCGCCGCCGCAGCGCACCGCGTACTTCTGCAGCGCCCGCATCCCGGGCACGGTCTTGCGGGTGTCGCGGATGCGGGCGCGGGTGCCGGCGACGGCGTCGACCCACGCGGCGGTGGCCGTCGCGACCCCGGAGAGCTGGGACAGCAGGTTCAGCGCCGTCCGCTCCGCGGTCAGCAGGGTGCGCAGCGGCGCCCGCACGGCGAGCGCGACGTCGCCGGGGGCGAGGCGGTCCCCGTCGGCGCGGGCGTCGAGCACCTCGAGGTCCGGCCCGCAGACCCGCTCGAGCGCCCGCACGGCCACCCCGACGCCCGCGAGCGTGCCCGCCGGCCGGGTGCGGAACTCCCCCACCGCCACGGCGCCCGCGGGCACGCACGCCGCGGTGGTGACGTCGGGGCCGTCGCACAGGTCCTCGTCGAGGGCCCGGGCGACGACGGCGTCGACCTCGGCGGGGTCGAGGGTGGCGGGCAGCGTGAGCGTGCCGGTCATGCCGCACCTCCGTGGCGGGCGTCGGTGATCCCGACGTGCAGGCGCCCGTCGCCGTCGAGGACGACGGTGCTCGAAGCGCGCTGCCAGTGGTCGTCGGTGACGGCGTGGTCGGTGCGCACGTGGCACCCGCGGGTCTCGGTGCGCGAGCCGGCGGCGGCGAGCAGGGCGTGCGCAGCGAGGGTGAGGGCGGCGTCCTCGGCCTGCGACCGCGTGCTCGGGACGATCAGGGTGCTCGCGGCCTCGATCGCGTCGGAGGCCGCGGCGAGCCCGGCGGCGTCGCGCCCGATGCCCGCGCCGCGGGTCATCGCGGCCTGGAGGACCGCGCGGTCGGCGACGGCCACCGGGCGCGGCGCCGAGGCGTCGAGCCGGCCCAGCGCGCGCGGGCCGGCGAGAGCGGCGGCGACGTCCTTGGCGGCGCGCCGGCCCGTCACCAGGCCCTCGAGCAGGCTGTTCGACGCCAGGCGGTTGGCGCCGTGCAGGCCGGTGCGCGCGACCTCGCCGGCGGCCCAGAGCCCGGTCACCCCGGTGCGGCCGTGGGTGTCGGTGACGACGCCGCCGCAGGAGTAGTGCGCGGCCGGGCGCACCGGGACGGGGTCGCGGGCGAGGTCGACGCCGATCGCGGCGCAGGACGCGGCGACGGTCGGGAAGCGGGTGACGACGTCGGGGACGCCGGTGGCGTCGAGCCACACGTGCTCGGCGCCGAGCTGCGCGATCCGCCGGGTGATGGCGGCCGCGACGACGTCGCGCGGGGCGAGGTCGCCGAGGGGGTGCACGCCGGCGGTGACCGAGGCGCCCGCGGTGTCGCGCAGCACCGCGCCCTCGCCGCGCAGCGCCTCGGTGACCAGCGGCGCCCGCCCGTGGGTGGCCGCGCCGGTGTAGAGGGCCGTGGGGTGGAACTGGACGAACTCCACGTCGGCGAGCACCGCGCCGGCGTGCAGGGCCAGCGCCCAGCCGTCGGCCGTGGCCACCGCGGGGTTGGTGGTCGTCTCGTAGAGCCCGCCGACGCCGCCGGTCGCGAGCAGCACCGCGGGCGCGGCGAGGCGCCCGGCGCGGCCGTCGCCGTCGCGCACCTCGAGGCCGCGGACCGCACCGTCGGACCCGGTGAGCACGACGGTGGCGGCGTGGCCGGCGAGCACGGTCAGCGCGGCCCGGCTCGTCGCCCCGAGCAGGGCGCGCTGGACCTCGGCGCCCGTCGCGTCGCCGCCGGCGTGCACGACCCGCAGCGCGGAGTGCCCGCCCTCGCGGGTGCGGGCGAGGCGCGCGGCCCTGCCGTCCGACACCGCGTCGAACACCGCGCCCTCGGCGCGCAGGCCCGCGACCGCGGCGGGACCGGCGGCGAGGATCGCGCGCGCGGCGCCGGCGTCGACCAGGCCGCCGCCGGCGGCGAGGGTGTCGGCGAGGTGGGCCTCGACCGAGTCGCCCGTGACGTCGCCGAGCACGACGGCGATCCCGCCCTGTGCCCAGCGCGTGCTGCCCTCGTCCGGGGCGTCCTTGGTGACCACCACGACCCGCAGCCCGGCCCGCTGCGCGGCGAGCGCGGCGGTCAGGCCGGCGACGCCGGAGCCGACGACGACGAGGTCGGCGGTGGCCTCCCACGTGGATGGTCCGGCTCCGCTCCGCTCCGCGTCCCGGCTCACTCGCCACCCCCGGGCCGCCCGATCTCGATCATCCGCTGGACGGCGCCGCGGGCCTTGTCGGCCGTGGCGGCGTCGACGTGCACCTCGTCGCGCCCCTCGACCAGCGCCCGCGTGAGCGCGCCCGGGGTGATCATCTTCATGTAGTGGCAGGACGCGCGGTCGTTCACCGCGCGGAAGTCGACGTCGGGGTTGGCGCGGCGGAGCTGGTGGAGCATGCCGACCTCGGTGGCGACCAGCACGGTGGCCTTGGTGGTGTTCTTGGCGGCGTCGAGCATCCCGCCGGTGGACAGGATGTGGACCTGCTCGGCGGGCACCGCGCCCGCGCCGGCGAGGTAGAGCGCGCTGGTGGCGCAGCCGCATTCGGGGTGCACGAACAGGTCGGCGTCGGGGTCGGCCTGCGCCTTGGCGGTGAGCGTGGCGCCGTTGATGCCGGCGTGGACGTGGCACTCGCCGGCCCAGATGTGCAGGTTCTGGCGCCCGGTGAGGCGCTTGACGTGGGCGCCGAGGAACTGGTCGGGCAGGAACAGGACCTCGCGGTCGGGGTCGATGCTCTCGACGACCTCGACGGCATTGGAGGACGTGCAGCAGACGTCGGTCTCGGCCTTCACCGCGGCGGTGGTGTTGACGTAGCTGACGACCACGGCGTCCGGGTGCTCGGCCTTCCAGGCGCGCAGCTCGTCGGCGGTGATGGAGTCGGCGAGGCTGCAGCCGGCGCGGGCGTCGGGGATCAGCACCGTCTTCTCCGGCGCGAGGATCTTCGCGGTCTCGGCCATGAAGTGCACGCCGCAGAACACGATCGTCGACGCGTCGCTGGCGGCGGCGATCCGGGAGAGCGCGAGCGAGTCGCCGGTGTGGTCGGCGACGTCCTGGATCTCGGGGCGCTGGTAGTTGTGCGCGAGCACCACGGCGTCGCGTTCCCGCGCGAGCCGGCGGATCTCCTCGGCCCACCCCGGGCCGGCGGTCAGCGGCGCGACGAGCGTGGCGGTGTCGTCCACCGCGCTGGCGGTGTCAGCGGCCAGGCTCCGCGGCGCTGCGCTGGCGACGGTCATGGCCGTCTCCTCCCCCGGGTGCCCGCCGGCGGTGGCGGGGTCCGGACCCTCGACTGGTTTTCGCCTCGTGGTCGAAAACATGGCCGACGCTACCGGCCACCCGCCCCGCGCGCCAGCGCCGGTCACGGTCAGTGGCGAGGACCACGGCCGGGAGATCAGCGACGTGGCGTTGCGGACGTTGAGTGTCCGTGACGCCACGTCGCTGGCACCACCTACGATCACGCTCCGTGGACGGGGCCGGGACGGGCGGGGAGCAGGGCTCCTACGCGCACGACGTGCTCGCCGTGGTCCTGCGCATCACCGGGTCGGTGCCGAGCGTGCTGCTCTGGCAACGGGCCCGCGAGCCGCACGAGGGTCGCTGGGCCCTGCCGGGCGGGCGCCTGGGGCCCGACGAGGACGTCGAGGCCTCGGTGCGCCGCCACCTCGCCGAGAAGGTCGACCTCGCCGAGGTCGCACACGTCGAGCAGCTCGGCGTCTACTCCGATCCCCACCGCGGGCCCGCGCCGCGCCGGGTCGCCACCGCGTTCCTCGGCCTCGTGCCCACCGACGCCGACCCCGCCGTCCCCGACGACACCGCCTGGCACCGCGTCGACGCGCTGCCGACCACGGCCTTCGACCACGGCGCGATCACCCGTGACGGCGTCGACCGCCTGCGCGCCAAGCTCTCCTACACCAACGTCGGCTTCGCGCTCGCCCCGGCGGAGTTCACGGTCTCGGAGCTGCGCGACCTCTACGCCGCCGCCCTCGGGCACCGCGTCTCGGCCACCAACCTGCACCGTGTCCTGACCCGTCGCGGCGTCCTCGTCCCCACCGGCGGGACGGCCGCCCCGGGCCCCGCGGGCGGGCGCCCGGCCGCGGTGTTCCGCTTCTCCGAGCACGTCCTGCGCGTGACCGACCCGTTCGCGGCGCTGCGCCCTCCCGGCGAGCCGGGCTGAGGCACGCCGCAGCGCCACTCGGCGCCGGGGGCCCCGGAGTCGTAGCGTGAGCGTCGTGGTCGACACCGTGCCCCTGTTCCCCCTGGGGACCGTGCTGCTCCCCGGCGCGTCGCTACCACTGCACATCTTCGAGCCCCGCTACCGCCAGCTGACCATCGACCTCGTCACCGGGGCCCTGCCGGGCAAGCAGTTCGGGGTGGTCGCGGTCCGCGAGGGCTGGAGCCCCGACGACGGGCGCGAGGGCCTGCACGACGTCGGCTGCACGGCGAGCCTGCGCGAGGTGCGCCGCCTCCCGGACGGCCGCTTCGACCTCCAGACCACCGGTGACCGCCGCTTCCGGCTCCTCGACGTCGACGACACCGCCGCCCCGTACCTCGTCGCCACCGTCGAGTGGCTGCCTGACGACGAGGGCGACACCGCGATCGACCTCGCCCCGCTGGCGATGGCCGCGCGCGCCGCGCACCGCCGCTACTGCACCACCGCCTGGCGCCAGCAGGGCGGCGGCGACGCCGACCTGCCCGCCGAGCTGGAGGACGAGGCGACCGTGGACGTCGCCGACCCCGAGCTCGCGCACGTCCTCGCCGGCGACTGCCTGCTCCCGCTGGCCGACCGCCAGGAGCTGCTCGAGCAGACCTGCCCCATGGAGCGACTGCAGCTCGTGCGCCGCTCGATGACGCGCGAGGCCGTCCTGCTCGGCGAGCTGCGGGCCGTGTGGGCACCGACGGCGAAGTTCGCCGTCGAGCACAGCCCGAACTGAAGGTGCGATGAGCGCCACGCCCGCCGAGGTCTACCGCGCGTTCCTGGACGCGGTGAACCGCCAGGACCTCGACGCCGCGCAGGGCTGCGTCGACGTCCTTCGCTACCGGGAGAACTGCGTCGGCTTCACCCCCGGCTTCGTCGACTGGGACGCCGCGCGGGACGCGATCCGCGCCGTCTGGGTCGGGCTGCCCGACCTCCACGTCGAGCTGCGCACCGTCGCCGGGGACGGCGGGGCCGTCGTCGCGCACGGCACCGTGACCGGCACCAACACCGGCCGGCTCTACGGCGTGCCCGCGACCCGCCGGCGCTACGAGGCCAGCTTCTTCGACTGGGTCGCCGTCGAGGACGGGCTGATCGTCGAGCGCGTGCAGCAGGCCGACGTGCTCGGGCAGATGCGCCAGATCTACGGGAAGGCGTTCGGGGTCGTCGGTCTCGCGGCCCTGCTCTTCCGCCTGCCCTGACGATCAGGTCAACGCGGCGAGCACGCTGCGGTAGGCGTCGGCCGCCGGCCCGATCAGGCCGGCCGGTGCGGTCTCGTCGGTGACGTGGGCCTGCTCGGCCTCGCCGGGGCCGTAGACGATCGTGTCGGCGCCACCGAGGGCCGCGGCGAGCACGCTCGCGTCGGTGAAGTACGTGGCGTAGCGCGGCGTCCCGCCCCCGAGCAGCTCGACCGCCCGCGCGACGCGGCGCGGGTCGGTGTCGATCAGGGGCAGCTCGACGAGGCGCTCGGTCGCGACGGGGCAGCCCGCGAGGTCCACGACGGTGGCCTCCGCCGTGTCGGCCGTGTCGCCGGGCACCAGGCGCAGGTCGACGGTGAGGGCGGCGCGGTCCGGGACGACGTTGGGCTGGACGCCGGCGCGCATCATCCCGACGTTCGCCGTCGTGGCGCCGTGGGTGGCGCTGGTGGGCCACGCGTCGTGCTCGTGGATGCGCACCGCGGCGCGCGCGAGATCGACCAGGGCGTTGTGGCCGAGGTCGGGACGCGACCCGTGCGCCGGGATCCCGGTCGCGTGCAGGACCAGCCACAGCACGCCCTTGTGGCCGAGGACAACGTGGTTGGCGGTCGGCTCGGCGACCAGCAGCGTCCCCGACGGCGACAAGGCGTCGGCCGGGATCTCGCGGGCCCCCTCGCAGCCGGTCTCCTCGCCGAAGGTGAGCACGACCTGCACGCCGCTGCCGCCTGCCCGCACGTGCTCGGTCGCCGCGACCACCGCGGCCGCGACGCCGGCCTTCATGTCGCTGCTCCCCCGCCCGCGCAGCCGCCCGTCGACGACGTCGCCCGCCAGCGGGTCGAACGACCACGCGGCCTCGTCGGCGGGCACGGTGTCCAGGTGGCCCGTCAGCGTCACGGGCGTGGCGTCGCCGTGGCGGGCGACGACGTTCGCGCGGCCCGGCCGCGTCTCGTGGACGGCCACGGACAGCCCGGCGTCCTCGAGGCGGCTCGCCAGCATCGTGGCGGCCGCGCTCTCCCCGCCGCCGCGGGTGTCGAGGCGGACGAGCTCACAGGCCAGGTCGACGGCGTCGTCGTTGCTCACGGTCTCAGGATGCCCCGTCGCGGCCCATCTCCTCGTGCCCGTCGACGATCGCGGCCAGCACGTAGGTCAGTGCGCCGGCCAGCCCGGCGACCAGGGCGATCCACCAGGGACCCGGCGACGGCGGCACGCTCGTGAGCACCGCCGGCACCGGCCCGCCCGGCGCCCCCGACCGGCTCAGCGCCGCGGGGTCGACGAGCACCGGCACCGGCGAGGCCGCCCAGGCCAGCAACGACCCGATCCGCCCGGCCACCCACGCGCCCAGCAGCGTGCCCGCGACCAGGGCGACGAGCAGCACCGGCCCGCGCCGGTGCCGGCGCCGCCACGCCACGGCGCCCGCGATCACGCCGAACGACGCGACGAGCAGGACGTGGATCGCGACGGCGTCGAACGCGTGGTCGGCCTCCCCCGCCGGCGAGCCCGACCCACCGCCGGGCAGCGCGACGACGTGCACGACGGGGGCGAGGAACGCCCACAGCGCGCCCAGCGGGAGCCCGACCACCGTGAGGATCGCGGCGTAGCGCAGGCCCGCGGGCACGTCGGCGCGCAGCTCGCGGGCGTCCAGGCGGTGCGGGGGCTCGCCGGGCAGGAAGTCCTCGTCGAGAGCAGTCACGCGAACCCGCTCGCCCCCGTCGACTCGCCGTGGCGGCTGCACCGCGCGGTCCAGCCCATCGGGTCGACCTGCACGATCATCCGGCGGGCGCACCGCGGGCAGTGCCGCGGAGGGTCGACCGTCGCCAGGCGGCGGTCGCAGGACGCGTGGTCGCCCTCGGCGCGGGCACCCCCGCACCACGCGCAGAACGGCCGCTCCGCCGCGTCCCCGGCCGGCTCCACCAGCGTGCTCACAACGTGTCGTTGAGCGCCTTGATCGGCATCTTGAGGGTCTCGAGCATGTCGAGGTCCTGCTCGGCCGGACGCCCGAGATTGGTCAGGTAGTTGCCGACGATGATCGCGTTGACCCCGCCGAGCATGCCCTGCTCGGCGCCGAGGTCGCCGAGGGTCAGCTCCCGGCCGCCGGCGAAGCGCAGCACCGTGCGCGGCAGCGCCAGGCGGAACGCGGCGACGGTCATCAGCGCGTCGGCGCCCTGCGGCACCTCGAGGTGCGCGAACGGCGTGCCGGGGTTGGGGATGAGGAAGTTCAGCGGCACCTCGTCGGGCTCGAGCTCCGCGAGCTGCACCGCGAACTCGGCGCGCTGCTCGAGCGTCTCGCCCATGCCGACGATGCCGCCGCAGCAGACCTCCATCCCCGCCGCGCGCACCATCCGCAGGGTCTCCCAGCGCTCCTCCCAGGAGTGCGTGGTGACGACCTCGGGGAAGTGCGAGCGCGCCGTCTCGAGGTTGTGGTTGTAGCGGTGCACCCCCATCGCGGCGAGCTCGTCGACCTGCGCCTGGGTCAGCATGCCCAGCGAGCACGCGACGTTGATGTCGACCTCGGCGCGGATTGCGGCGATGCCCGCGCGCACCTGCTCCATCAGCTTCGCGTCGGGGCCGCGGACCGCGGCGACGATGCAGAACTCGGTGGCCCCGGTCTTGGCGGTCTGCTTGGCCGCCTCGACGAGCCGGTCGGTGTCCAGCCACGCGGCGCGCACCGGGGAGTCGAACAGTCCCGACTGCGAGCAGAAGTGGCAGTCCTCGGGGCAGCCGCCGGTCTTGAGCGACACGATGCCCTCGACCTCGACCTCCGGGCCGCACCAGCGCATGCGCACCTCGTGCGCCAGGGCCAGCGCCTCGCCCAGGCGCTCGGTGGGCAGCTGCAGGACGGCCAGCACCTGCTCCTGCGTGAGGCCCTCGCCCCGCTCGAGCACCTGCTCGCGGGCGACGGCGAGGACGTCCCCGCCGGCGATCTCCTCACCGGTCGAGCCGGTCTCCACGGCCGTCACGCACGGCTCCCCTCGTCGGGCTTCCTCGGTCAGGGTGTCTCGGGCCGCAGTGTGCCTCACGACGCGGCTCGCGGGGACCACCCACCACCGAGGAGGGGACCGAGGCCACACCGCGCCGCCGCCAGGAACGCGTCGCGGTCGACCCCGCCGAGGCCCGCGGGCAGCACACCGACCAGCGGCGCACCGGTGACCCGCGGGAGGTCGTCGACGTTCGTCCGCTCGGCGAGGTCCGGCTGGTTCGGGTGGGCGCCGAGCACGATGCCGAGCAGCGGAATGCCCCGCCGTGCCAGCGCTTCCGCGGTCAGCGCCGCGGTGTTGAGCACGCCGAGCCCCGACGACGCGACCAGCACGACCGGCGCCCCGAGGCCGGCGGCCACGTCGGCGAGGGTCTGGGGCGGGCGGGTGTCGTCGCCGTCGTCGAGACGCACCAGCAGCCCGCCCGCGCCCTCGACGAGCACGAGGTCGGCGTCGAGCCCGCGGACGGCGTCCACCACCTGCACGGGCATCACCGGTGCGGCCCCGGCCCGCCGCGCGGCCGTGGCGGGAGCCAGGGGCTCCGGGTAGCGGGCGAGCTCGAGCGTGGCGACGTCCCCGGCCAGGCGCGCGACGGCGGCGAGGTCGCCGGGCTCGTCGGGCGCGACGCCGGTCTGGGCCGGCTTGACCACGGTGACCCGCTCCCCCGCCGCCCGGGCCAGGGCGGCGATCGCGGCGACCACGACCGTCTTGCCGACGTCGGTGCCGGTCCCGGTGATGATCATGGTCCGCACCCGCCGAGGGTAGCGGCGCGCCGGGTCAGACGATGGTGAGCACCCGCACCGCGCGGCCGTCCGGCCCGTCGTGCAGGTGGGCGCCGGCGCAGAACGGGCGCAGGTGGGCGAGCGGGTCGGCGTCGTCGTCGGGAGGCCTCTCGGGGGCCGGCGGGCCGACGACCTCGGAGAACACCGTGTGGCCCGGCCGCGAACGCACCTCGACCACCAGCGGCGCCCGCTCGGGGTCGCCGCTGCGGCACGCCAACACCGCGGCCTCGTGGACCGCGAGCACCGCTGCGCGCACGGCGTCGCCCGTCAAGCCGGCGCGCTCGGCGACGTCGGCGACGCACTGGCGCACCTCGGCGAGACCGGCGGTGCCGTCGACGCCGAGCCGCACGGCCACCGCGCCCCACAGGTCGGCGGGCACCGGGTCGGCGGTGGGCGGGGTGCGGAAGTCGGGGTTGCCGACGCGGCCGTCCGCCGTGGCCAGGTGCGGGTGCGTGCGCCGGGCGACCGCGAGCAGACCGGGGTCGAGGTCGCGGTGGCAGGTGCAGATCAGCGTCAGGGGCAGGTCGCGGAGCACGAGGTTCAGCGCGTCCTCGCCGAACCCGCAGTCCGGCGCGGGCATCGTCGCGGGGTACTGGCCGAGCACCGTGGTGCGCCGGTCGGTGCGCGCCCAGCTCCGGACCGTGGCCATGAAGCCCGGCGCGGACGGCGGGAGCGTCGAGGTGGGCGGCGGGAAGACGACGCGCTCGGCGTCGTCGCCCAGGGCCTCGCGGAAGGCGCGGGCGGTGCGGCGGTCGACGACGAGGTGCACCTCGTCGCCACCGGCGATCGCGCGCCGGACGTGGGGGACGGCGCCGGCGACCAGGTCCTCGGGGTCGTCGTAGAGCAGCCCGAGGTGCACGAGGCCCCCGAGGTGCCCGGTCACGCATCCTCGCTCTCGCGCACCGACGCGGGCCGGCCCACCGCGTCGAACAGCCGCCGCAGGAAGCGCTGGCCGTCGTGCAGCACCAGCTGCTGGCCCGCCGGGGCCGAGCGCGCCGCGAGCATGAGGATCTCCGCGCAGGCGACGTCCATGAACTCGACGGCGGACAGGTCGAGGTGCAGGTCGGGGCCGTCCTCGTGGGCGCGGGCGGCCCGCAGCGCGCCGTGCACCGCCGCGCCGAACCGGCGGGCGACGTGGGCGTCGAGGTCACCGCGCGGCTGCCAGCGGCCCGCGCCGACCCCGGCCGACCAGACCCCGTCCACGAGGTCGCGGTGGTGGACCGCGACGGTCTCCCACTGCGCGGTGTCGTTCTCGTGCGGGACGCTGAGCTGGCAGAGCACCCGCACCGGCCAGCGCTCGGTCAGCACGTCGAAGCCCGCCTCCCAGGCGGCGTAGTCGCCGACCTGGGACGCGTCGGCCATGGGGAGCCCGGGGCTCTCCTGGCTCAGGGCCACCGTGGGCCACCGGTCGTCCAGCGCCCGCTCCACCTCGTCGCGGAAGAGCGCGATCACGCCGTCGGCGGTGCCGCCGGACCGGGCGACGACGGCCGGGATGTCGAGGAACTCCAGCTGCCCGGACGCGAGGGCGTCGCGCGCGCCGCGCGGCCCGGCCGGACCGGTGAGCCAGTGCTGCTCGGGGCGACGGCCCTCGAAGAGCCAGCCCTTGTAGTAGACCTTCGACCCGTGGGCGAGCTCGCGCTCGACCCACGCCGCCGTGCCGCGGCGGCCGTGGTCGACGGCGTCGGCGACGAGCAGCGTGTGCCGCGAGTCGCCCCGGACGGACGGCTCCGCGTATCGCAGCGCTGCCACGGGCCCTCCCCTCGGTCGCGGCGTGGCCGGTCAGGATAGCGCGGCGACACGCTGCGTGACGAATCGTGCGCGGAGGGCGCCTCGGTCGTGACGCGGTGTGCCCAGACGGGCGTTCGCGAGATCCATCAGGAGGACGCCGACCGCGTCCGTCGTCCGGCCGCGCCCGAGCGCCAGGATGTCGTAGGCGTCGACGCCGGTGAGCAGCCAGACCACGTCGAGGGCCTCGTCGGCGGCGACCCCGAGCAGCCCGGGGCCCCCGTCGTGTACGCGGTGGCGATCCCGTTCCTCCTGGTCTTCGGGCTCGTGTCCTGCAGCCCGTGATCAGCCGGCGACGGGTCCGAGCACCTTGTGCAGCACCTGGTCGACGAGGGCGAGCTCGTCCGCGGTGAGGTCGGCGCGCGCGGTCAGGCGCAGGCGCGAGGTCCCCGGCGGCACCGAGGGCGGGCGGAAGCAACCCGCGCGCAGGCCGTGCTCGGCGCAGGCCGCCGCGGCGGCGACGGCCACGTCGGGGTCGCCGAGCACCACGGGCACCATCGCCGCGGTCGGCGCGGCCACCTCGAGGGCCGGGGCCGCGGCGCGCGCCGACCCGGCGACCGCGGCCGCGGCGGTGTGCAGGGCCGCGACGCGCTCGGGCTCGATGCGGACGACGCCGAGGGCGGCGAGCGCCGCGCCGACCGCGGCGGGCGCGAGGCCGGTGTCGAAGATGAAGGGGCGCGCGGCGTCGACGAGGTGCTCGACGACGCCGCGGCTCGCCAGCACCACGCCGCCCTGGCTGCCGAGCGATTTCGAGAGGGTCGCGGTGACCACGAGGTCCGGCGCGCCGGCGAGCCCCGCCTCGGCGACTGTGCCCCGCCCGCCCGGTCCGCGCACGCCCAGGCCGTGGGCGTCGTCGACCACCAGCACCGCGTCGCGCGCCCGGCACACCGCGTGCAGTGCCGCGAGCGGGGCGATGCGCCCGTCGACGCTGTCGACGCCGTCGACGACGACGAGCGCGCGCGGCTCCTCGCGCGCGGCGAGCACCCGGTCCACGGCCTCGGGGTCGGTGCAGCGCGCGACCTCGACCCGCGCCCGCGACAGGCGCGCGGCGTCGACCAGCGAGGCGTGCGCGGCGACGTCGGAGACGACGAGGGCGCCGCGCCCGGACAGGGCGGTGACGGCCCCGAGGTTGGCGGTGTAGCCCGAGGAGAAGACGAGCGCGGATTCGGTGCCGGTGAAGTCGGCCAGCTCGTCCTCGAGCTCGGCGTGCAGCCGCGTCGACCCCGTGACCAGGCGGGATCCCGTGGACCCGGCGCCCCAGGTGCGCAGCGCGGCCGCCCCGGCGTCGACGACGCGGGGGTCGCGGGCGAGGCCGAGGTAGTCGTTGGAGGCGAGGTCGACCAGCGGGTCGACGGCCTTCCGGGGCCGGAGCGTGCGCCGCAGGCCCGCGTCCGCGCGCGCCCGCGCCGTCTCCGCCAACCAGGGCCCCAACCAGCTCACCGGCTGCACCCTATGTGAGCACTTTCCGCCCCTACAGAGCCCTACAGAGGCGGAAGGTGCTCACGTGGGGCGGGGTCACCCGGCGCGGGCGGCCGCGACCATGGCCGCACCGATCCGGGCGACGTCCTCGGCCGGCGTGACGTAGGGCGGCATGGCGTAGACGAGGTCGCGGAACGGCCGCAGCCACACCCCGTGCGCCTCGGCCGCGGCCTGGGCGGCGGGCACGTCGACGGGGTGGTCGAGCTGGACGACGCCGATGCCGCCGAGGGTGCGCACGTCGCGGACGCCGGGCAGGTCGCGGGCCGGGGCGAGCGCCGCGCGGAGCCCGGCCCCGATCGCCGCGACCTCGCCGGCCCAGTCGCGGCGCAGCAGCAGGTCGATGCTCGCGGCGGCGACCGTGGCGGCCAGCGGGTTGGCCATGAACGTCGGGCCGTGCATCAGCCCGCCCGCCTCGCCCGCGCTGATCGCGCCCGCCACCGCCGGGGTGCACAGCGCCGCGGCCATCGTCAGGTAGCCGCCGGTGAGCGCCTTGCCCAGGCACATGACGTCCGGCGACACCCCGGCCTGCTCGGCGGCGAACAGCGTGCCGGTGCGCCCGAAGCCGGTGGCGATCTCGTCGAACACCAGCACCAGGTCGTGGGCGTCGGCGATCTCGCGCAGCGTCCGCAGGTGCCGCGGGTCGTGGAAGCGCATCCCCCCGGCCCCCTGCACGACGGGTTCGACGACGATGCCCGCGAGCTCGCCGGCGTGCGCCGCGGCCACCGCGCGCAGGTGATCGTCGTAGGCGGGGTCGACAGTGCCGTCTTCTCTGGCTCCCGGCGGGCGGTCGGCGAACACCTGCTCGGGCAGGAACCCCGCCCACGCTGCGTGCATCCCGCCGTCGGGGTCGCAGACGCTCATCGCGCCGAACGTGTCGCCGTGGTAGCCGCCGCGCCAGGTCATCATCCGCGTGCGCCCCGTCCGGCCCCGGGCGCGCTGGTACTGCAGGCACATCTTCAGCGCGACCTCGATCGACACCGATCCCGAGTCAGCGAGGAACACGTGCTGCAGCGGCTCCGGCGTGATCGCGACGAGGCGTTCGGCGAGCGCGACCGCGGGGTCGTGGGTCAGGCCGCCGAACATCACGTGGCTCATCGCGCCGGTGGCCCGGACGACCGCCTCGTCGAGCGCCGGGTGGCGGTAGCCGTGGACCGCCGCCCACCACGACGCCATCCCGTCGACCAGCTCGCGGCCGTCGTCGAGGGTGAGCCGCACCCCCTGGGCGGAGCGGACCACGAGCGGGTCGGTGCGCCCGGGCATGGGCCCGTAGGGGTGCCAGACGTGCGCGCGGTCGAGGTCGCGCAGGCTCGCGGCGGACGGGGCGGCGGGCCGGTCGGGCGTCGTCGGGGCACCGGTCATCGCCGCACCGTATCCGTGCTCCCGGCCCCTAGGATCAACCGCGATGTCCACCGCCGGCGAGAGCGCCCCCGACGCGCGGCCCGACCCGTTCTCGCGGCGCCGGGAGGTCGCGGCCACGAGCGCGCGGTCGCTGCTCGTCACCGTGCTCGGCGAGATCGTGCTGCCCAGCGAGGGCCCGGTCTGGACCCAGACCGTGGTGGACGTCCTCGGCCTCGTCGGCATCGAGGAGAAGTCCGCGCGCCAGGCCCTGGCCCGCACCGCCGCGGACGGCATGCTCACCTCGGAGCGGGTGGGGCGCCGCGTGCGGTGGGACCTGACGCCGTGGGGCCGACGGCTGCTCACCGAGGGCGCGGCGCGGATCTACGCGCACGGCCGGACCCGCCCGACGTGGGACGGGCGCTGGCTGGTGCTCGTCGCGAGCGTCCCCGAGCAGCAGCGGGCGCAGCGCCACCGCCTGCGCACCCGCCTGGCCTGGGCCGGCCTCGGCTCGCCGGCCGCCGGCATGTGGGTCTCCCCCGACACCGACCGCATCGACGAGGTGCGGGAGGTGCTCGCGGAGACCGGGCCCGCGGACGCCCACGTCGTCACGGGCGAGTACCGGGGCAGTCTCACCGCCTCCGAGCTCGCCGAACGCGCCTGGGACCTCGGGGACCTCGCGGCGCGCTACACCGAGTTCGTCGGGCGGTTCGCCGACCTCGTGCCCCCGGACGACGCCGGGGCCCTCGCCGCGCAGATCCGCCTGGTCGACGCCTGGCGTCGCTTCCCGTTCCTCGACCCCGGGCTCCCCGACGCGCTGCTGCCCTCGCCGTGGGTCGGGCACCGCGCGGCCGAGGTGTTCCACGGCCGGCACACGGCTTGGGCCGCCGGCGCGCTGAGCGCGGCGGCGGCCCTGGGCCTCTGCCCCGGGCGGGGACCGCGCCCCCCGCGCGGTCCCCTCCCGGGTCGTCGTCACTCGGCCGGCGGGGAGGACTCGGGCTGGACGCCGGCCTGGATCCAGATGGTCTTGGCGTTGACGAACGACTGCGGGCCGAAGCTCGCGAGCTCACGGCCGTAGCCGGAGTTCTTCGCCCCGCCGAAGGGCACCTCGGGCGTCGACTCGGTGATCTTGTTGATGTACACCATGCCCGACTCGACCTCGGTGGCGAAGCGCCACTTCTCGTCCTCGTCGTTCGTCCAGGCGCTGCCGCCCAGCCCGAACGGGGAGTCGTTGGCGATGCGGATGGCGTCGTCCGCGTCCTCGGCGCGGAACACCAGCGCGACCGGGCCGAAGAGCTCCTCGTAGTAGGCGCGGGCGTCCTTCGGGATGTCGGTGAGCACTGTCGGCGGGTAGTAGTTGCCCGGCCGGTCGAGACGCTCGCCGCCGGTCAGCAGGCGGGCGCCGGCCTTGATCGAGTCCTGCACCTGCTCGTCGAGGTCGGTCACCCCGTTGCTCTGCGACATCGGGCCGAGGTCGGTGCTCTCGTCCATGGGGTCGCCGATCGTCAGCGACTCCATCTTCTCCACGAGCTTCCGGGTGAAGTCGTCGGCGACGTCGCGGTGCACGATGAACCGCTTGGCGTTGATGCAGGACTGCCCGTTGTTGAGCATCCGGCTCGAGACCGCGGCCGTGACGGTGGAGTCCAGGTCGGCCGACGGCATGACGATGAACGGGTCGCTGCCGCCGAGCTCGAGCACGCTGGTCTTGACGTTCTGCCCGGCGCGGGCACCGACCTCGCGGCCCGCGGGCTCGCTGCCGGTGAGCGTGACGGCGCGGACGCGGTCGTCGTCGATGATCCCCTCGATCACCGAGGAGCCGACGAGCAGCGTCTGGAACGCGCCCTCCGGGAAGCCGGCGCGGAGCAGGACGTCCTCGATGGCCATGGCCACCTGGGGGACGTTCGACGCGTGCTTGAGCAGGCCGACGTTGCCGGCCATCAGCGCGGGCGCGGCGAAGCGCAGCACCTGCCAGTACGGGAAGTTCCACGGCATGATCGCCAGCACGGGCCCGAGCGGCTGGTAGCGGGTGAAGATGCGCGCGTCCTCGGGGGCCGTCGACGGCCGGGGCCACTCGACGTCGGCGAGGTCCTCCGCGGCGTGGTCGGCGTACCAGCGGCACCCCAGCGAGCACTTGGCGATCTCGGCCTTGGCGGCCGTGAAGGTCTTGCCCATCTCGAGGGTGGCGAGCTCGGCGAGGCGGTCGGTCTCGGCGTCGAAGATGTCGGCCGCCGCGCGCAGCCAGCCGGCGCGCTGCTCGAACGTCGTGTCCCGGTAGGTCTGGAACGTGTCCCACGCCCGCTGGAGCTTCTCCTCCAGCTGCTGCTCGGTGAGGGCGTCGAACTCCTTGACGGTCTCCCCCGTGGCGGGGTTCGTCGTTGCGATGGCCATGGTGTCGTCTACCCCACACGCCCCGCCGGGCAATCCACTTCTCGATCTTGCACGGCCCTCCCCCGCCGGGCGGCCACGCGCTCGGCGCGGGCGAGCGCGGCTGCGAGGAGAGCGGCGACCACCCCGGCGACCGCGAGGAAGACCCAGCCGGACGAGACCAGCCCGAGCTCCTCGGGCCGGCCGGTGGTGCGGGTACCGATCACCGACACGAGCAGGGCGACACCCAGCACGGAGCCCACCTGGCGGGCGGTGGTGATCAACGACGACCCGGTGCCCCACCGGTGCGCGGGAAGCGCCGCCCCGACGACCGAGGACAGCGACGGCAGCACCAGGCCCACCCCGAGGCCGGTCAGGAGCTGCCCCGGCAGCATCCCGGTCACGTACTCCGGGGTGACACCCAGGCGCAGCGCCCACCACGCCGGTCCCGCGGCGAACGCCAGCCCGCCGACCGCGGCCACCGCGCCGATGCCGAAGCGGCCGGTGAGGTGGCCGGTCAGCCGCGACACGACGACCACCACCAGCGGCCCGGGCGCGAGCGCGAGGCCCGCGGCCGGCGCGGACCACCCCCACGTGCCGGTCAGGAAGAGGACGTTCACGACGAGCATGGCGGCGAACCCGGTCGAGAAGGCGACCATCGCGAGCGCCGCGAGCCCCATGACCGGGGTGCGGACGACGGCGAGGTCGAGCGCGGGGACCGGGTGGCGACGCGAGCGCAGGACGACGCCGGCGAGCCCCAGCACGGCCGCCGCGAGCCCCGCGATCACCGGCACCGACGCCCACCCGTCGTCGGGCGCGCGGACCAGCGCGTAGGCCAGCGCCCCGACGCCGACGACCAGCCCGATCGCGCCGAGGACGTCGGGACGGCCCGCGGCTCCGGTCGCCGCCACGCGCGGCAGCGCCCGCCGGCCCGCGACCAGGGCGACCAGTCCCACGGGGACGTTGACCAGGAAGACCCAGTGCCAGGACGCCTCGACGAGCAGCCCGCCCAGCGGCGGCCCGAGCGCGGCCGCGATCGCACCGATCGAGGCCCAGGCCCCGACCGCGTGGGCGCGGCGCTCGGCGGGGTACGCGGCGAGCAGCAACGACAGCGAGGTCGGCGTGACCAGCGCGGCGCCCAGGGCCTGCACCGCCCGCGCGGCGACGAGCAGGCCGACCGACGGCGCGAACGCACAGGCGGCGGACGCCACCGTGAACACCGCGAGGCCGGTCAGGAAGACCCGGCGGTGCCCGACGCGGTCGGCCAGGCGCCCGGCGAGGGCCAGGAACGCCGCGAACACCACCGTGTAGCCGTTGAGGACCCAGGAGATCTGCCCGAGGTCGGTGCCCGGGAAGTCGGCGCGGATGTCGGGGAAGGCGATGTTGACGATGAACAGGTCGAGGCTCGACAGGAACGCCGCGGCCGAGGTGATCAGCAGGACGGTCCGCGGCCGGGCGGCGGTCGGGGCGGTCACGACGCGGACCGCGCCTCGTCGACGAGCCGGGCGGCCAGGTCGACGGCCGCCGGGGCGCCGACCCGTCCGTCCCAGCCGCGCCGGTAGGCGGCCTGGAGGTAGAGGCCGTCGACGAGCAGCCAGAGCTCCTCGAGCAGGCGGTCGGCATCGGCGACGCCGAGGTCGGCGACGAGCCCGGCGAGGTCCTCGCGGGTGGCGGCGAGGAACGCGTGGGCCACGGCGGCGGGACCCTCGCCGGCGGGCTCGTCGGGGAACTCGGCGAGGTAGTTGCGGAACGCGCAGCCGCGGAAGCGGGGGTGCTCGGCGGTGGCGGCGATCTCGGCGACCGTGGCGAGGAGCCGGCCCCGCGGCTCGTCGTCCGCGGCCTCGCGCGCCCGGGCGGTCGCGGCGGCCCGGATCTCCCTCGCCCGCTCGAGGTAGGCGGCCACGAGGTCGGCCTTCGTCGGGAAGTGCGAGTAGAGCAGGTTCTTGCCGGTGCCGGCCTCGGTGATGATCTGGTTCATCCCGACGGCCCGGACGCCGTGCTCGTAGAACAGCCGCGACGCGGTCGTCAGGATGCGCTCCCGGGTGCCGGGTGCGGGCGTCCGCGCCACGACGACTCCCTCCTCGAGGACCACACGGTCCCGGACCGATCGGTCCGTCGGGCGACGACGGTACACCGTCGGAGGGCGGCGCGGTCAGACGCGTTGCGGCGGGGTGTCGAGACCGGGGTAGACGCGGCGCGCGTGCTCCCCGAGCAGCCCCGCGGTCAGCGTGTCGCCGAGTCCGAGCTCCCGGATCGCGGCGATGTTGCGGGCGGGGTCGGCCGACGGGGCGTCGGTGCCGAACACCGACTTCGCGGCGACGCGCTCGAAGCCGGAGCGCTCGTAGTAGGCGGGCAGCTTGCGCGGCGGGAGCCCGGCGAGGTCGAGCCACACGTTCTCGCGGGTCAACGCCAACGACCCCGCGGCCTCGTAGCTCCAGCCGCGCCCGCCGTGGGCGAGGACGACGACGAGGTCCGGGAAGTCGCGCAGCACGTCGTCGACCAGCACCGGGTCGCCGTGGCGCGCGGTGGCGCCGGGGAAGTGCGACGGCCCGGTGTGCACGATCACCGGGACGCCGCGCTCCTGGCAGCGGGCGTAGGCCGGGTAGAGCTCGCGGTCGTTGGGCGCGATGCCCGCGTGGACGGGGTGCACCTTCAGCGCCACCGCGCCGAGGTCGAGCTGGCGATCCACCTCGCGCGCCACCGGGTGGTGCACGTGCGGGTTGACGTTGGCGACGATGCGGAAGCGCTCGGCGTCGGCGTCCACCAGCGGCAGCATGTCCTCGATCGTCTGCCACCCGGTGGCCTTCGGCGAGTACTCGCAGAAGAGCAGGACCCGGTCGACGCCCGCCTCGGCGAACAACGCCGACACCTTCTCGGGGATCGCCGCCCCGTCGCTGTCGTAGCAGGCGGCCCAGGCGTCGCTCGGCCCCGCCGGCCCGATCCACTGCTCCCAGGGGACCTTGAGCCGGGCGAGGTGGGCGACGTGGACGTGGGCGTCGACGATCACCGGGCCATCTTTGCCCTTCGGGCTCGTGCGCGCTCCCCCGTGCCGGGGCACGGGAAGGCGCTCACACCACGGTCGGTCGAGTCGGGTCGGTCCGGGTCAGTCGAAGAGATCGGGGTCCGTGCGCACGACCTCGTCCCACAACGGCTGGAACGAGAACCAGCCCGCGTAGGCCGAACCCGTCTGCTCGGCGGTGAACTGCGCGTTCTCGTGGTCGATCTGCGTCGGCGTGCCGGCCGCCTCGGCGAGCAGCGCCGCCTGGCAGTTGCGCTCGGTGTTGATGAACCACCACGCGGCCTCGGCGACGGTGTCGCCGACGGCGAAGATCCCGTGGTTCTGGTGGAAGACCATCTTGCGGTTCGTCAGCCCGGCGGCGAGCGCGCGCCCGACCTCGGGGTCGAGCACGACGGCGCCGCGGCCCTCGGTGACCACCCCGTGCTGGCCGTAGAGCGTGCAGGCGTCCTGGGTGATCGGGTCGAGCGGGCGCCCGAGCGACGACCACGCCTTGCCGTACACCGAGTGCGCGTGCGCGGCGGCGACGACCTCGGGGTGCGCGTGGTGCACGGCGGAGTGGATGACGAAGCCCGCCTGGTTGACCGGCTTCGACCCGTGCACGATCTCGCCGTCGTGGCTCACCGCGATGAGGTCCGAGACGCGGATGTGCCGGAAGCTCATGCCGAACGGGTTGACCCAGAACAGGTGCGGGTCCTCCGGGTCGCGGACCGTGATGTGGCCGGCGATCCCCTCGCCGAACCCGAACCGGCCGAAGATCCGGAAGGCGCCCGCGAGCTGCTGCTTGCGGTGCAGCCGCTCCTCCGCGCTCGTCGCGAACGTCGGCGGCTGCGGCATCCGGATGCCCTCCTGGGCGGGCCGGAAGCCGGGCATGTCGTCGGCGGGGCTGATGCTCTGCGTGGGGGCGGCCATCCCCCGACCGTGCGCCGCGGCGCGCCGTGCGGTCAAGGGCCCTCACGGCGCCGGAGGGGCACGAAGCGGCGCAGCTTCCCGGTCTGCGGGTCGCGGTCGAGCGCGGCGCGGCTCTCGACGACGACCTCCGGGTGGGGCAGGCCGGCGGCGGCGAGGGCGGTCGCGAGCCGACCGGCCAGGACGTCCCCGTCGACGCGTGCGCCGGGCTCCGCGGGGACGACCGTGGCGGCGATCCCCGCCGGGGTCTGGTGCACCTGGTACTCGGCGACCTCCGGGCACTGCACGAGCACCGACCGCACGACGTGCGGGTGCAGGGTCACCCCGGCGTAGCGGAAGACGTCGTCGTGGCGGCCCTGCGCGGTCGCGCGCAGGTGCCCGCCCGGACCGGTCGGGGACGCCGTCAGCACGTCGGTGAGCTCGTAGCGGATCAGCGGCTGGAGGTGGTTCTCCAGGTTCGTGACGAGCACGGCGGCGGAGGGCGTGCCGGGCGGCACCGGCCGGTGTCGCTCGTCGACCAGCTCCACGATGCAGCCGTCCTCGGCGAACACGACGTGCTCGTCGTCGGGGGCGCTCGTGCCCACGAGGCCCTCGGTCGAGCCGAACGTGTTGACGAGCGGGACGCCGAACGCGTCCCTGATCGCGGTGCGGAGCTCGGGGGTCAGCGTCTCGCTCGTGCTCGTCACCATCATCGGCCGGATGCGCAGCCGGCCGGCCCGCTGGTCCGCGGCCAGGCGCGCGAGCACCGAGGGGTAGCCGTAGAGCAGGGGCGCCTGCAGCGCGTTGAGCCGGTCCACGATGTCGGCGAGCGGCGCGGTGGCCGGGACCGGCAGGAAGTGGAAGGGCAACAGGCCGCCGGCCATCCGGATCGCCCCGCCCGTCGGGTGGACGGCGGAGCCGGCCGCCACGATCGCGATCGGGAGACCGCCCGGGGGCGGGCCGCCCATCTGCTGGATCCGGGCCACGAGGGTGCGGCACAGCGAGCCGACGAACTGGACCATGGCGCGGGGATCGAGCACGAACACCCCGCGCCGTCCGGAACTGCCCCCCGAGGCGAAGGCCACGTACTCGTCGAGGATCGGCCGGGGCTCGGTGCCGGTCCGGGCGAGCGTGGCCTCGACCAGGCCGCGGGTCAGCCGGCGATCGGTGACGACGTCGTCGAACCCCTCCACCACGTCGGCCTTCGTCATCGTCGGCAACGCGGAGAGGTCACGCGGGTCGACGCGGTCGGGGTCGACGCCCGCGAGCCGCCGGGCGTGGAAGGGCGAGCGCTCGGTGGCGTCCGCGAGGAGGGACCGCAGGCGCGCCCGCTGGTGGTCGAGGATGCGGTCCCGGTCCCACGCCGTCCGGGCGATCAGCTCCGGGAGCGCCGCCACCAGGGCGGGCTGCAGGCGATCGCGGTAGGCGGCGAGCGGGGTCGGGGGTGCGGCGGTCACGGACATGGCGGTTCCTCGGGACGGACGGGTTCAGCGCGGCTCGACGAGCCGGGAGACGAGGTCGACCACGACGTCGACCTCGAGCTGGGCGGTGCCGGCGGCGTGCTCGAGCACCCGGCCGGCGTCGAGGCAGAAGATCAGTTCGGCGATCGCGCGCGGCGGGTGGGCCGGCACGAGGCCGCCACGCTCCAGGAGGGCCTGCACGGTCGCGGCGAACGCGTCCAGCGCGCGGACGTGCAGCGCGGCGTAGCGGGCGTTCAGCTCCGGGTCCCGGGCCGCGGCGACGCGGAACTCCACGACCAGCTGCGTCCAGCCCCCGCCCTCCTCCGTGTGCCGCGCGTTCGTCAGCAGCAGCTCCCGCAGGCCCTCGATCCCGGCGTGCTCCCGGGCCAGGCGCTCGTTCTCCGCGGCCCGCGCCACGATGCGCTCCTCGAGGAGGGCGAGGAACAGCTCGGCCTTCCCGGCGAACTGCGAGTACACGACGCCCTTGGAGAAGCCGGCCTCCTCGGCGATGACGTCGAGGCGCGCGCCCGCGTAGCCGCGGGTGAGGAAGACCCGGCGCGCCGCCGCGAGCACGAGCTCACGGTTGCGCTCGGTCTGTGCGGCACGGCTGAGGCGGGTCGTCACACCACGATGGAATACCCGGGGTATCCGAGTGTCAACGGTATGCGGATACCGAGGGTATTACGAAGCCGACGCGGTCTCCCACAGCCCGACGACGTTGCCCTCGGTGTCGCGGAAGTAGGCGGCGAACCCCATCTCGCCGACGGGCTGCCGGGGCGAGAGCACCGTGCCGCCGTAGGAGGCGACGTTCTCGAGGGTCTCGTCGATGTCGCCGACGTCGACGACGATGACCGGACTGCGCGGCTCGTCGTCGCCCCGGCGGAACATCCCGCCGTTGATGTAGCCGGGCTCGCCCGGCATCCCGTCCTCGGAGACGGGACCGCTCATCGCGATCGTGTAGTCCATCCCGGGCATGTCCTCGAGCGTCCACCGGAAGACCGACCCGTAGAACGCGCGCGCTCGCTCGCCGTCGTCGAACGGGATCTCGAAGTGCACCACGCGGCCGCTCATCACCGGCTCCTCCCGTCGGGGATCGTCACCCGAGGCAGCGTGGACCCAACAGGGCCTTCAGGTCACCCATCAGCGCGCCGGAGTTCTGCACCTTGAGGCCGTCGTCGAGGCGCAGCACGTGGCTCGCGCCGTTGGCGGCGAGCAGCGTCAGGTGGACCTCGCTCGGGCCCGGGTGGGCGACGAGGACCTCCTTGAGCTTGCCGACCCGCTCGGGCGTGCAGCGCGCGCTCTCGAGGACGACCTTGACCGGGGCGCCGCCGACACCGCCGGAGAGGTCGGGCACGGCGAGGTCCTCGACGAACAGGCTGACGCGGTCGTCCCGTTTGTTGACCTTGCCCTTGACCAGCACGATCGCGTCCTCCGCGACGTCGATCGACACCGCGGCATAGGTGCGCGGGAAGAACAGCACCTCGATGCCGCCGGCGAGGTCCTCGATCTGCGCCGACGCCCAGGGCTCGCCCTTTTTGTTCACCCGGCGCGTGACGGTGGCGAGGATGCCGCCGACGGTGACCGTCGCGCCCTCGGGCACGTCGCCCTCGAGGATCTTCGTGATCGCGGTGTCGGCGCGGCTGGCGAGCACCTGCTCGAGACCGTTGAGCGGGTGGCCCGAGACGTAGAGGCCGAGCATCTCGCGCTCGAGGGCGAGGCGGTGCTTGGGCTCCCACTCCCCCTCGGGCACCTTGACGTCGAACATCCCCGTGGTGTCGGCCTCGTCCGGTCCGTCGACCGTGTCGAATCCTGGGGCCGAGAAGAGGTCGAACTGGCCGTCGGCCTCGGCCTTCTTCGTGGTCATCACCGCGTCGACGGCCTCGGCGTGCACCAGCGCCAGGCCCTTGCGCGGATGGCCCAGCGAGTCGAACGCGCCGGCCTTGATCAGCGACTCGACCGTCTTCTTGTTGCAGACCTGCTGCGGGACCTTGCGCAGGAAGTCGGAGAAGTCGGAGTAGTTGCCCTTCTCGCGGAGTCGTTGACGTCGGGCGGCAGCACCGTGATGCCGATCTTGCGGCACTCGGCGAGGTAGACCGCCGCCTTGTCCTTGTCGTCGCGCACGCTGGTGAGCAGCGCGGCCATGTACTCGGCGGGGTAGTTGGCCTTGAGGTACGCCGTCCAGTACGAGACGAGGCCGTAGCCCGCGGTGTGCGCGCGGTTGAAGGCGTAGTCGGAGAACGGGACGAGGATGTCCCACAGGGTCTTGATGGCCTCCTGCGAGTAGCCGTTGGCCTTCATACCGTCGGAGAACGGCACGAACTCCTTGTCGAGGATCTCGCGCTTCTTCTTGCCCATCGCGCGACGCAGCAGGTCGGCGGTGCCCAGCGAGTAGCCCGCGAGCTTCTGGGCGATCGCCATGACCTGCTCCTGGTAGACGATCAGACCGAACGTCTCGCCCAGGATCTCGGCCAGCGGCTCCGCGAGCTCCGGGTGGATGTGCTTGACCTCTTGCCGGCCGTTCTTGCGGTCGGCGTAGTCGTTGTGCGCGTTGGCGCCCATCGGGCCCGGGCGGTAGAGCGCGAGGACCGCGGAGATGTCCTCGAAGGTGGTGGGCACCATGCGGCGCAGCAGGTCGCGCATCGGGCCGCCGTCGAGCTGGAACACGCCCAGGGTGTCGCCGCGGGCCAGCAGCTCGTAGGCGGCGGTGTCGTCGAGCCCGAGGTTGTCCAGGTCCAGCGGCGGCTTGCCGTTGAGGGCGATGTTGTGCAGCGCGTCGTCGATGACCGTGAGGTTGCGCAGGCCCAGGAAGTCCATCTTCAGCAGACCGAGCGTCTCGCAGACGCCCATGTCGAACTGCGTGATGATCGCCCCGTCGGCCTCGCGGCGCTGGATCGGGATGACGTCGATCAGCGGGGTGCTCGACATGATCACGCCGGCCGCGTGGACGCCCCACTGGCGCTTGAGGCCCTCGAGGTCGCGCGCGGTGTCGACGATCTCCTTGACCTGCGGGTCGGCCTCGTAGAGGGCGCGGACCTCGGTGGCCTCGGAGTAGCGCTTGTGGCCCGGGTCGAAGATGCCCGAGAGCGGGATGTCCTTGCCCATGACCGCGGGCGGCATGGCCTTGGAGATGCGGTCGGCGACGGCGTAGCCGGGCTGGCCGTAGAGCACGCGCGCCGAGTCCTTGATCGCGGCCTTCGCCTTGATCGTGGAGTAGGTGATGATCTGGGCGATGCGGTCCTCGCCGTACTTCTCGGTGACGTAGCGGATCATCTCGCCGCGCCGGCGCTCGTCGAAGTCGAGGTCGATGTCGGGCATCGACTTGCGCTCGGGGTTGAGGAACCGCTCGAAGATCAGGTTGTGCTTCACCGGATCGAGGTCGGTGATGCCCAGCGCGTAGGCGATGAGGCAGCCGGCGGCGCTGCCGCGGCCCGGGCCGACGCGGATGCCGACCGACTTCGCGTGCTGCACGAGGTCGGCCGTGACCAGGAAGTAGCCGGGGTAGCCCTTCTGGCAGATGACGTCGATCTCGTACGCCGCCTGCTTCCGGTGGCCGTCGGGGACCTGCCCGCCGAACCGCCTGTTGAGGCCGCGCTCGACCTCCTTGACCAGCCAGCTCGACTCGGACTCGCCCTCGGGGACGGGGGCGACCGGCATGAGGTCGCGGCCCTCCTCGAACTCGACGTGCACCCGCTCGGCGACCGCGAGGGTGTTGTCGCAGGCCTCGGGGAAGACGCCGTCCCACTGCTGGCGCATCTCCTGTGCGCTCTTGAGGTAGAAGTCCTGCGCGTCGAACCGGAAGCGGTTGGGGTCGCTCATCGTCTTGCCGGTCTGGACGCAGAGGAGCACCTCGTGCGGCTTGGCGTCCTTGGCGTACGTGTAGTGCAGGTCGTTGGTGGCCAGGCCGGGCAGGTCGAGCTTCTTCTTGAGGTCGTGGAGGTCGTCGCGGACCCGGCGCTCGATCTCGATGCCGTGGTCCATCAGCTCGCAGAAGAAGTTGTCCTCGCCGAAGATGTCGCGGTAGTCGCTCGCGGCCTGGCAGGCGCCGTCGAAGTCGCCGCGCTGGAGCAGGCGCTGGACCTCGCCCGACGGGCACCCGGTGGTGGCGATGATGCCCTTGCCGTAGGTCTCGAGCAGCTCGCGGTCCATGCGCGGCTTGTAGTAGTAGCCCTCGAGGCTGGCGAGGCTGGAGAGCCGGAAGAGGTTGTGCATCCCCTCCGTGTTCTCGGCCAGCAGCGTCATGTGGGTGTACATCTCGCCGGGGTTGTCGTCCGAGACGACCTGCCCGCCGAGCGTGGCCCGCTTGCGCTCGTGACGGCTGCCGGGCGCGAGGTAGCCCTCCATGCCGATGATCGGCTTGACCCCGTGGGCCTGCGACTTCTTCCAGAACTCGTAGGCGCCGAACGTGTTGCCGTGGTCGGTCATCGCCAGGGCGGGCATGCCCATGCGCGCGGCCTCGGCGAACAGGTCGTCCAGCCGCGCGGCACCGTCGAGCATCGAGAACTCGGTGTGCGTGTGCAGGTGGACGAACGAGTCGCCGGTCACGTCGTGGGACCACCCTTCCAGGGCCGGGATCGGGTGCCGCCGACCGCGCCCGGCGTGCGGGTGGCGGTCGGTGGAGGTGGCCCCAGCGTAAACGCGCCCCCCGACAGCGCCGTCCCTCCCCGAGGCCTCCGACCGTCGTCGCTGCTCACCTCCGCGGCACCCGGCGTGTCGCCCGGATCCGGGCTGTGTCCCACGCGTCCCAGGCGCCCCAGACACCTCCGTGTGGCGGCCTCCGGGGTGCCGGCGTGGGGGCCACGCTGGCGAAACCGACACAGCACGTCGATAGGGCGAGGAAATCCGCCTCGATCAAGGACGGGGCGCGGCGAGACCGCGAGGGGCACGTTCGGCAGGCTCCGACGCCTGTCGATCATGCGCACCGTGCCCCTCGCGCCGTCCTCAGCGGTCAGCGGCCGCGTCGAGGGCGTCGAGCCACCGGTCGCCGCCGGCTCCCCCGACGACCAGCACGGCGGCGAGCAGCCAGATCCGCGCGACCAGGACGTCGTCGGGGATCCGGCACGCCTGCTCCCGCAGCGCCTCCCGCGCCGTCGGCCCGAGCACCCGTGCGGCGTCGTCGACCGCGGGCCCCGCCTGGCCGAGGACCTCCGCGACCCAGGCGGTCGCCCGCTCCGGCAGGTCGGCCTGCGGGAACCTCCGCCGCGCCTTCGCGAGCCACGAGCCGGCGAAGAGGTTGACCAGGAACGGGTGGCCCCGGGCGACGAAGGCGCGCGCCACCTCGGGGTCCTGCTGCTCCACGGTGGCCGCCACGGCCTCGCGGATGCCGGCCTGGAGCAGGTCGAGGAGGTCGGGCCAGGCGTCGTCGTCCTCGTCCTCGCCGTCCCACCCGTCGTCGTCGTC
>JAQSWW010000290.1 GCA_029266415.1 Actinomycetospora sp.
GAGCTGAATATCCGCTCCGTCCTCCAGAGTGCTGACCCGCCGGCCGCTACCAGCGCCGAGCCTCTCACCAACCGGCCCAGCGCCCCCCATTAGTCCTCCCCGCGCACCGACCGGCGGATCGCCTCGAGCTTCTCGCGGGCCGCCGCGGCGTGGTCGGCCTCGCGCTCGGCGCGGTCCCGGCCCTCGGGGCTCTCGGCGACGAGCTCCTCGTACCCGGCCGCCGTCGCCGACCGCCGCTCGATGGTCTCCCGGACGTGCTCGAACGTCGGGACGCCCTCGTCCGTGTAGCCGCTCGGGGGCGGGTCCGGCTCGCTCATCGACCCAGGCTAGCCGCGGCCGGCACGTCCCGGGCACACGTCGGGCCCCGCACCACGAGGGATGCGGGGCCCGCGACGTGCTCGGGTGCGCGTCAGAGGCGCTGGTTCGAGGACTCCATGAGCTGCTTGAACTCGTCGAGAGCCTTCTCGATCTTCTTCTGCGGGTCGGCGAAGAGCTTGGCGCCCAGGTCGCCGATCGCCCCGCCGGGGGTGTTCACGTGGAGGCTGACCTCGACGCCGGTGCTGTCACCGTGGTTGTCGAAGCGCACGGCGCCGCCGGTGTCGACGTGGTTGTTGCTCTCCTCGAGCGACTTCCACGCGATCTTCCGGTCGGTCTCCTCGTCGATGATCTTGGCGTCCCACTCGATCTGCTTGCCGAGCGGACCGTCGACGACCCAGTGCGTGACGTCCGCGGAGCCGTCCTTGGCCTCCACCGACCTCACGTCGTCCATGATCTGGGGCAGGTTGGTCAGGGGACGCCACCACTGGTAGCACTGGGCAGCCGGGGCGTGGATCTCGAGGTAGTGCGTAGCGGTTGCCATACCGACCGGGTCACCGCTGGTCGCCGGACCCAAACGGCGCGTGACGGCGCCGACGTCGGGGTTTCGGGCGGTCCGTCACCCCGTCGGGGGTCCGGGGTAGCGTCGGGCGGACCGGCGGGGGAGGGACGTCCGCGTGCACCTGAAGAGCCTGACGCTCAAGGGCTTCAAGTCCTTCGCCTCGTCCACGACGCTGCGCTTCGAGCCCGGCATCACGTGCGTGGTCGGCCCCAACGGCTCGGGCAAGTCCAACGTCGTCGACGCGATCAGCTGGGTGCTCGGCGAGCAGGGGGCCAAGGCGCTGCGCGGCGGCAAGATGGAGGATGTCATCTTCGCCGGCACGGCCGGCCGCGCGCCGCTGGGCCGCGCGGAGGTCACGCTGACCATCGACAACGCCGACGGGGCGCTGCCGGTCGACTACGCCGAGGTGTCGATCACGCGGCGGGTGTTCCGGTCCGGCGCGGGCGAGTACGAGATCAACGGCAGCAGCTGCCGGCTGCTCGACGTGCAGGAGCTGCTGTCGGACTCCGGCATCGGGCGGGAGCTGCACGTGCTCGTCGGCCAGGGCCAGCTCGACGCGATCCTGCAGTCGCGGCCCGAGGAGCGGCGGGCGTTCATCGAGGAGGCGGCCGGCGTCCTCAAGCACCGCAAGCGCAAGGAGAAGGCGCTGCGCAAGCTCGAGGCGATGCAGGCCAACCTCACGCGCCTGTCCGACCTCACCACCGAGCTGCGCCGCCAGCTCAAGCCGCTGGGCCGCCAGGCCGAGATCGCCCGCCGGGCCCAGACCATCCAGGCCGACCTGCGCGACGCCCGCCTGCGCCTCGCCGCCGACGAGCTGGTGACGCTGCGCGGCACCATCGAGCGCGACCAGGCCGACGAGGACGCCGCGCGCCGTCGCCGCGACGAGACCGAGCGGGCGCTGGCCGAGGTCGGCGCGCAGGTGGCCGCGCTCGAGGCCGCGGTCGAGGCCGCGACGCCCGCGCACACCCGCGCCCAGGAGGGCTGGTTCCGGCTCTCGGCGCTGCAGGAGCGCCTGCGCGGCACCACGGCGCTGGCCGTCGAGCGCCACCGGCACGTCGCCACGCCGGAGGAGGCACCCGCCGGGCCCGACCCCGACGACCTCGAACGCCGTGCCGGCGAGGCCGCCGGGCAGGAGGCGGCGCTGGAGGCGGAGGTCGCCGAGGCCCGCGCCACCCTCGAGGGGCACGGCGAGCAGCGCGAGGCCGCCGAGGACGCGCTGACCACGGCCGAGCGCCGGCTCGCGGCGGCCACGCGGGCGGCGGCCGACCGGCGCGAGGGCGTGGCACGCCTGGCCGGGCAGGTCGAGACGCTGCGCGGGCGCCTCGCGGCGTCCACCGAGGAGCTCGAGCAGATCGCCGGCTCGCTCACCGCCGCCCACGAGCGGGCGGCGGTGGCGCGCGAGGAACTGGCGGCGCTCGAGGAGGCGGAGCCCGCGCCCGTCGCCCCGGCCGACGAGGCCGGGCCCGCCGCGCCGGACGACCCCGACGCCCCCGATCCCGAGGCCGCCCTCGACGCCGCGGTCGAGCGCCACGAGGCCGCGCGCGCCGCGGTCGACGCCGCCGGGGCGTCCCACCGCGACGCCGAGCGCGACCGCGCCCACTGGCGGGCCCGCACCGACGCGCTGGCCCTCGGGCTCACCCGCCGCGACGGCGCCGGTGCCCTGCTCGCCGCCGCCGACCGCGTGCCGGGCGTGCTCGGGTCGGTCGCGGCGCTGCTGCGGGTCACGCCGGGCCACGAGGACGCGGTCGCCGCCGCGCTCGGTCCCGCCGCCGACGCGGTGGCCGTGACCGGCCCGGACGCCGCGGCGGACGCGGTCGAGACGCTGCACGCCACCGAGGGCGGGCGGGCCGGGCTGCTGGTCGGCGGCGCGCCGGGGCCCGGGGCGCCCGGCGACGCCCCGGACGGGGCCCGCTGGGCCGTCGACCTCGTCGTCGCCCCGGACGAGCTGGCCGGCGCGGT
>JAQSWW010000291.1 GCA_029266415.1 Actinomycetospora sp.
CGGCTCGGCGTGGACGTGTGCGCCACCGAGCAGAACCCGGACGGCCTCGGACGCACGGTCGGCGCCGTCGCGGAGCTCCTGCCCGCGCCGGCCGTCGCCAAGGCGACGTTCGCCGCGGACGTCGACCCCGGGCCCGGCACCGTCGTGGTTGCCGGGTGCGAGGCGCACGTCTGCGTCCTGCAGACCGTCCTCGGGCTGCGCGCCCGCGGTCGCGACGTCGCCGTCGTCGCCGACGCCGTCGGCAGCCGCAGCACGACGAACCGCGAGCGCGCCGTCGATCGGATGCGCGCCCACGACGTCGACGTGGTCACCACGGAGATGGTGCTCTTCGAGTGGCTGCACGACAGCGACAACGCCGCGTTCCGCGAGGTCCAGCGGCTCATCCGGTGAGAGGGCTCGCCAACGCCTTGCGCGTGCGCTAACGTTCGTCTTCGCTGACGGAGGAGGTGCACGGTGGACGGGGACGACGATCCGGCCGGCGCCGCACTGCGCGCGCTGGTGGAGCCCCGGCGCCGCTCGATCCTGCGTCTGGTCTCCCACGACGAGCTGTCGGCCGGCGAGATCGCGTCGGCGTTCGACGTGACGCGCCCGGCGGTCAGCCAGCACCTGACGGTCCTGAAGGAGGCGGGCCTGCTCACCGAGCGACGCGAGGGCACCCGCCGGCTCTACCGCGCCCGCCCCGAGGGCCTCGACGGCCTGCGGGAGTTCCTCGAGGACATGTGGGCCTCGTCGCTGGACACCGCCCGCCGCCTCGTGGAGGCCAGCCACGGGACCGACCACCGAGGGATCGACGATGACGTCCACCACGCCACCGGCTGAGACCGCCACGGCCACCGTCACCACCCTGCGCCGCCCCCCGATCCGGCAGTCGACGCTGGTGCGCAGCGACCGCGCGCACACGTTCGACGTGTTCGTCGCGACGATCGGGCAGTGGTGGCCGCTGCAGCCGTACTCGGCCGGCAAGGAGCGGGTCCGCGAGGTGCGCGTCGAGCCGCGCGTGGACGGCCGCGTGTACGAGCGCTGGGACGACGGCACCGAGTGCAACTGGGGCCGCCTGCTCGCCTGGGATCCGCCGCAGCGCCTCGTGATGACGTGGGAGATGACCCCGGCGCCCACCGAGGTCGAGCTGACCTTCTCCGCGCTGGGCCCGGCGCTGACCCGCGTCGCGGTCGAGCACCGGGGCTGGGAGGCCCTCACCCCCGAGCAGCTCGGCGAGGACTGCGCCCGCCCCGGCGGCTACGTCGGCGGCGCCTTCGTCCGCGGCTGGGCCGAGATCCTCGGCGCGCTCACCACCGCCGCCGAGAGCGCGTGAACGACAGCGTCCTGACCGAGCGCCGCGGCCCGGTCACGATCATCTCGCTGAACCGTCCCGAGAAGCGCAACGCCGTCGACCGCGCCACGGCCGGGCGGCTCGCCGACGCCTTCCGCGCGTTCGACGCCGACGGCGACGCCGCGGTGGCGATCCTGCGCGGCGAGGGCCCCTCGTTCTGCGCCGGCGCCGACCTGCAGGCCGTGAGCACCGGCGAGGGCAACCGCGTCGAGCCCGACGGCGACGGGCCGATGGGGCCGACGCGGCTGCGCCTGCACAAGCCGGTGATCGCGGCGGTCCACGGGCACGCCGTGGCGGGCGGTCTCGAACTCGCGCTGTGGGCCGACCTGCGGGTGGCCGACGAGACCGCGGTGTTCGGCGTGTTCTGCCGGCGGTGGGGCGTGCCGCTCATCGACGGCGGCACGGTGCGCCTGCCCCGGCTGATCGGGCGCAGCCACGCGATGGACCTCGTCCTCACCGGCCGCCCCGTCGCCGCCGACGAGGCGCTGCGGATCGGCCTCGCGAACCGCGTCGTGCCCGCGGGCACGGCCCTCGAGGCGAGCCTCGAGCTCGCCGGGCAGCTCGCCGCCTTCCCCCAGACCTGCCTGCGGCACGACCGTGCCTCGCTGCTCGAGCAGGAGGGCCTCGACGAGGACGAGGCGATGCGCCGGGAGTTCGCCCACGGGCAGGCGTCGCTGCGCGCCGACACCGTCGCCGGGGCGACGCGGTTCGCGTCCGGGGCGGGGCGGCACGGCTCCTCCGTGTAGCTCCCGGAGGTCGGCCCGAGTGCGATGCTGGCGCCATGACCGAGCCCGCGCCGCAGCCGGCGCACCCCTCGCCGCGCATCGGCACCGCGGAGCGCGAGTCGGCGATGGCGGCCCTCGACGCGCACCTCGAGGCGGGGCGCCTCGACCCCGAGGAGTACGGCGAGCGCAGCGCCCGTGTCACCGAGGCCCGCACCGCCGACGAGCTGGAGCCGCTGTTCGCCGACCTCCCGGAGCCCCGCCCGCACGTCGGCGCCGCCGCGGTGCCGGCGCCGGTGACCGCGGCCGGGCCGCCGGCGCAGCGTCCCGCGCCGGGGGTGCTCGCGCGCTACGGGCCGGTCATCAGCGGCGCCCTGCCGATCATCGCGCTCATCCTGTTCTTCACCGTGCCGATCCCGAACGCCTGGGTGTTCTTCCTCCTCATCCCGCTCGGCGGTGCGCTGTTCGCGCGGAGCCGTCGCGGCGACGGCGGACGGGACGGCGACTGACGTGGCACCGCGCTTCCGACGGATCGCCGACGGCGTCCACCTGGGCGCCCTCGCCCCGGCCGGCCTCCTGCACACCGTGCTGCTCGAGGGCCCGGACGGGGACGTGGTGGTCGACGCCGGGTTCGCGTGGTCGGCCCGCCGGCTCGCCGGTCTGCTGCGGGGGCGCCACGTCGCCGAGCACGCCGTGACCCACGCGCACGGCGACCACGTCGGCGCGAGCGCGTGGTTGTGCCGGCAGACCGGCGCCCCACTGGCAATGGGGGACGCCG
>JAQSWW010000292.1 GCA_029266415.1 Actinomycetospora sp.
GGCCTCCGGCCGCCTGCGGGTCGACCTCGACGAGTGCCTCGACGCACTCGGCGCGGAGATGGGCCCCGCCCCGGCCGCGGAGGACCCCGCGGAGGACCCGGCGCCCACCGGCACGGCGCCGGCGAGCGCCGCCGCACACCCCGGGCACCCCGCGACCGGGGCCGTCCTCGAGGCCGTGCGACGTGCCCCCTCGGGCGGCAACGTCCAGCCCTGGCGGGTCGAGGTCGGTCGGGCGGAGATCCGCCTGCAGCTCGACCGGGAACGGACGACGACGATGGACGTCGAGCACCGGGGCAGCTACGTCGCCCTCGGTGCGGCGCTGTTCAACGCCCGCGCGGCGGCCTCGGCGGCGGGCGCGCTCGGGCCGCACACGCTGTTCCCCGACCCCGCGGCGCCCGACCTGGTCACGATCCTGAGCCTCGGGCGCGGCAGCGAGCCGCGCCTCACCGCCGCCGGGGCCCGCGTCCTCGACCGGACGACGAACCGCGCAGTCGGCCGCCGGCACCGCTCCCCGGCTCCGCCCTGGGCGAGGACCCCCGGGACCGCGTGGCGTCGAGCTCCGCGCTCGCCGTGGTGACCGTCGAGGGCTCGGCGCCGGCGGACTTCGTGCGCGGTGGCTCGGCCGTCGAGGCGGTGTGGCTCGATGCCGAGGAGCACGGCCTCGCCGTGCACCCGACGTCGCCGGTGTTCCTCTACGCGCGGGGCCCCCACGATCTGGTGACGTTGTCGCCGCGGTTCTCCGACGAGCTCGCCCGCCGGCATGCGACCTTCCGACGGGTGGTGGGCCTGCTCCCGGGCGAGTCGATCGCCCTCGTCCTGCGGCTCAGCCACACCGACGTCGTGGCGCCGCGCAGCCGGCGGCGTCCGCTCGACGAGATCCGTTCGACTACCTGAATGGCCGCATGGCGGCTACGCTCTGTCGTGTGGACCCTACGACGAGTGAGAGCGCGCCAACCAATCTCGACGAGCTCGTCACCCGCGTCGCGACCACGCTCATGGGCGTCGACTCGACGACGCTGGCGACGGCCAGCGGCGCCACGCTGCGTGTGCTGGTCGAGTACTTCGCGGTGGACCTCGGCTTCCTGCGCTTCCACGACCTCGCCCGGCGCACGACCGTCCTCGTCGCCGAGTGGCCGCCCCGCGAGGACGTGCCCGACCCCGACCCGGTGGGTGTCATCCCCTTCGAGTCCGCGGATCCGGCGTTCGCGTCGACCGAGCACCTGACCGACGTCCTCGTCGTCCGTCCCTCCGACTTCGCGTCCTACCAGGAACGGGTATGGGCGAGCTCCGGGGTCGACGGGACGTCGGTAGCCACCGTCCCCCTGCGGTCGGGTGGCTGCACCACGGCGTCTTCGGGTTCGTCAAGTACGGCGACCGGGGGTGGAGCGCCCACGAGATCCGGGCGCTGCGCACCATCGCCACCCTGCTCGCCCAGATGCAGGCCCGGCTCCAGGCCGAGGACCAGCTGCGCCACATCGCCCACCACGACGAGCTGACGGGCCTGCCCAACCGGCGCGCGCTCCTGGCGCACCTGCACGCCGTCCTCGCCACCCCGCCGCCGGGACCCCGCGCGCTCCTGTTCATCGACGTGGACCGGCTCAAGGCCACCAACGACTTCCTCGGCCACGACGCCGGCGACCACTTCATCATCGCGGTCGCGGAGCGCATCCGTGCGGCGGTGGGGCCGAACGACATGGTGGCGCGACTCGGGGGCGACGAGTTCGTCGTGGCCCTCGCCGCTGCCGCCGACGAGGTCAAGGCGGCCGCGGTGGCGTCCCGCGTGCAGCGTGCGATGGCCGAGCCGATCCGGCTGGGCGGCCAGTCGTTGCGTCGCACCGTCAGCATCGGCATCTCGGTGACGCAGGCGCCGACCGCGGAGGTCGGCGTCTGGCTCCGCAGCGCCGACCAGGCCGTGCTCACCGCGAAGGACGGTGGCGGCAACTGCGTCGTCGCCTTCACCGTCGAGATGCGGATCCGCGAGGAGGTGCGCGTCGCCGTCGAGATGAGCCTGCTCTCGGCGATCCGCGACGGGACGCTCGCGATCCACTTCCAGCCGTTCGTCGACATGCGCGACCGGTCCGCCTCCGGCGCGGAGGCGCTGCTGCGGTGGCACCACCCGACGCTGGGGCCGGTGCCCCCGGACCTGTTCGTGGGGGTCGCCGAGGCGACGAACCTCGCCGGCGAGCTGGGCCGGTGGGTCCTCGACGGCGCCTGCCGCCAGCTCGCGGCCTGGCGCGCGGACCACCCCGAGGCGATCACCGCGGACTTCACGATGGCGGTGAACGTGTCCCCGGTGCAGCTCCTCGCCATCGACTTCGTCGACACCGTGGCCGAGGTGCTGGCGAGCTACGACCTCGAGGGGCGGGACCTGGTCCTCGAGGTGACGGAGCACGCCGTCGTGGGCGACGTCGACGCGGCGGCCACGCTGCGCGGTCTGCGCCGGCTCGGCGTGTGCGTCGCGATCGACGACTTCGGCACCGGGTACAGCTCGCTGGCCCAGCTCAAGGCGCTGCCGGTGAACATCCTCAAGATCGACCGCGGCTTCGTCCGGGACCTCGGCAAAACCGTCGAGGACCTCTCCATCGTCCGCTCGATCGTCGGCCTCGCCGACTCGTTCGGTCTCGACCTCATCGCCGAGGGCGTGGAGACCGAGATCGCGGCCGAGACGTTGCTGGGGATGGGCTGCACCACGGCGCAGGGGTTCCTGTACCCCCGGCCCCTGCCCGCCGAGGACTTCGCGCAGTGGATCACCGCGCCGGCCGCGCCCCCGGTGCCCAGCGCCCACTGAGCGCGCTCACGCCGGCAGCCGCCCCGCCTCGGCGTGCCGACCTGGTCGAGGAGCTGACCCTGCTGGTCACCCGCTACCTGGAGGGGCCGCCGGAAGGGCCCGTCCCGTGAGGTATCGTTCCCGGCGTCGCGCTCGCGAGCGCGGCGGTTCGGGACGTGGCGCAGCTTGGTAGCGCACTTGACTGGGGGTCAAGGGGTCGCAGGTTCAAATCCTGTCGTCCCGACTCAGCTCGTCGCTCGATCGATATCCTTGTCGAGCGGCTGAGCGCGTCGGATGTGGTGCGGGTCGTGGTGCCAGCCTGTCGATGTTG
>JAQSWW010000162.1 GCA_029266415.1 Actinomycetospora sp.
CCCGGGCCGGGCGGTGATCTCGCTCATCACGCCGCCGAGGTCGTTGCCGGGGCCGAAGAGGTCGGTGACCTCGACGCACCCGTCGACGAAGCAGAAGATCCGGATGCGGGAGAACTGCTCGCGCAGGGCCTGCACCAGCATCATCGTGAAGTGGCTGAACCCCGCCACCGACCCCGACACGTCGCAGAACAGCACCAGCTCGGGCCGCCCGGGCCGCGGGCGCCGGTACGCCGGGCGCACGGGGACGCCGCCGGTGGACATCGACCGGCGCAGCGTGCGCCGCAGGTCCATCGGCCCGCGCCGGGCCCGGCGGCGGCGTGCGGCCAGCCGCGAGGCGAGGTGGCGGGCCAGCGGGGCGACGCGACGGCGCAGGTCGGCGAGCTGCTCCGAGTTCGCGGTGAGGAAGTCGACGCGGTCGCCCTGCTGGGGGACGCCGGTGCGCGCCGCCGCCTCGCGCCCGCGGATCTCCGCGCCGCGCCGGCGGGCCTCGTCGGTGACCATGCGCCGGAACGACGCGATCCGGTCGCGCACCTCGCGCCGCGAGACCTCCTCGGCGAACGGGCTGTCCCACGTCGCATCGGCGCCGCCGCGCAGGTCGGCGAGCACGCGAGCGAGCAGCGTCTCGGGGCGCACGGCGTTGAGCGCCTGGTAGGCCGACCACGACGACGGCCGCCCTCCCCCGCCTTCCCCGCGGTCACCGCCGGCGCCGCCCTGGCCCTGTCCCCGACCGCCCTGCCCCCGTCCCTGCCCCACGGCGCCCAGCCCGTCGACGATCGCGCGCGCCAGCTCCGCCATCGCCGCGGTGTCCCCGTCGCGCAGCAGGCCGGCGAGCAGGTCGCGCAGCGCCTCGACGTCGACCGACCCGTCCTCGGCGTAGGGCAGCGCGACCTCGCCCAGCGCCGCGCCCTGCCCCAGCGGGAACCACAGGTCGAACAGCGCGTCGAACACCGCCCGCTGCCCCGACCGGCGCAGCATCGCCGCCGCCAGGCCCTCGCGCAGCTGCTCGCGGCGCAGGAGGTCGAGCTCGGCGATCACCGCCGCCGCGTCCACCGACTCGCCCGGGCCCACCGCGATGCCCGCGCGGCGCAGCGCGCCGACGAAGTCGACGAGGTGGGCCGGCAGGCCGCCGTGGACGGGTGGGGCGCTCATCAGTTGAGCCTGAGCTCCGCGACGGCGCGCTGGGCGTCGGCCTGGTGCTTGAGCACGACGCCGAGCGTGGAGCGGACGGTGTCGTCGTCGAGGGTGTCGAGCCCGAGCGCGAGCAGGGTGCGGCCCCAGTCGATCGTCTCGGACACCGACGGCGCCTTGCGCAGCTGGATGCCGCGCAGCACCCCGACGACGCGCACGAGCTCCTCGGCCAGGGCCTCGCCCAGCTGCGGCACGCGCGTGAGGACGATGCGGCGCTCGAGCTCCGGGTCGGGGAAGTCGAGGTGCAGGAACAGGCAGCGCCGCTTGAGCGCCTCCGAGAGCTCGCGCGTCGCGTTCGAGGTCAGGAGCGTGAAGGGTCGCTGGTTGGCCGTGATCGTGCCCCACTCGGGCACGGTGACCTGGAAGTCGCCGAGCACCTCCAGCAGCAGGCCCTCGACCTCGACGTCGGCCTTGTCGGTCTCGTCCACCAGCAGGACGGTCGGCTCGGTGCGGCGGATCGCGGTGAGCAGCGGGCGCGGCAGCAGGAACTCCTCGGAGAAGACGTCGTCGCGCGTCGCGTCCCACGCCTCGCCCTGGCTCGCGGTGATGCGCAGCAGCTGCTTGGCGTGGTTCCACTCGTAGAGCGCGCGGGACTCGTCGATGCCCTCGTAGCACTGCAGGCGCACGAGGCCCGAGCCCGTCGCCTCGGCCACCGCCCGCGCCAGCTCGGTCTTGCCGACCCCGGCCGGGCCCTCGACGAGCAACGGCTTGCCGAGTCGGTCGGCGAGGAAGACGGTGGTGGCGACGGCCGTCGACGCGAGGTAGCCGACGTCCGCGAGCCGGGTGCTGACGTCGTCGACGGAGTCGAACAACGCCTTCTGGGCCTGCTGGCCGGCCGGCTCGGTGCTCACGGGCCGCATCCTGCCCCGCCGTGTCCCCGCTTGTCCCGGTGATGTGGCCGGTCCGGTACCCGCGGGTAGAGGCACCTCCCGGTGCCTGCGTGGCGGCCACGCTGGCGTTGAACGCCAGGAAAGCCCCGACGACGGCTCGCAGGAGACCGCCCGCCAAGGCGAGCGTCCGCGCGGGACGTACACGGCCCGGCTCGAGCCCGAGAAGGCGGCCGAGGCCGACCCCGCGGCCGAGGAACAGCCGGGGTGACCAGGGGGCATCTCCCCGCCGTGATCAACGTATAGCGCGGCACGGGGCTTGTGGCAAGCCCTCCCCCGCGCCCGACAATCGCCGTCCTCGCTGGTCAGGAGACGGGAGAACCGCACATGACGGACGGGCCGACGCCGTTCGAGGTCCACGAGTCGGGCGCGCTGCTGCACGGGACGACGGCCGACCTCGCGGCCGGCGACCTGCTGGTCCCCGGCCGGCCGTCGAACTTCGAGGCGGGACGGGTCATGAACCACGTCTACGTCACCGCGACGCTCGACGCCGCGGTCTGGGGCGCCGAGCTGGCCGCCGGCGAGGGTCCAGGCCGCATCTACGTCGTGGAACCCACCGGCGAGATCGAGGACGACCCCAACGTCACCGACAAGAAGATGCCGGGCAACCCCACCCGCTCGTACCGCACCCGCGAGCCCGTCCGCGTCGTCGGCGAGCTCGAGGGCTGGACGGGCCACACCCCCGAGCAGCGGCAGGCGATGCGCGACGGCCTCGCCGACCTCCGACGGCGCGGGGCCGCGATCATCGACGACTGACGCCCTCGCCCGACCGGTGCCACCACCCGCTGTCGGACCCGTCGTCCACCATGGAGCCATGACGGTCACCGCGGCTCCCGACCTGCGCGCCGACGCCGAGGCCACGCTGCAGCGCCTCGCCGGGCCCGACGCCGCGCTGCGCGAGGACCAGTGGGCGGCCATCCACGCGCTGGTGGCCGAGGGCCGCCGGGCCCTGGTGGTGCAGCGCACCGGGTGGGGCAAGTCGGCGGTCTACTTCGTGGCCACGGCCCTGCTGCGCGCGGCCGGCAAGGGGCCGACGGTGATCGTGAGCCCGCTGCTCGCGCTGATGCGCAACCAGATCGAGGCGGCGGGCCGCGCCGGCATCCACGCGGTGACGGTCAACTCCGCCAACACCGACGACTGGTCGCTGGTCTACCGCCAGGTCCAGGCCGGCGAGGTCGACGTCCTGCTCGTCAGCCCCGAACGGCTGAACAACCCCGAGTTCCGCGACCAGGTGCTGCCCGAGCTCTCGCGCACCGCAGGGATGCTCGTGGTCGACGAGGCGCACTGCATCTCCGACTGGGGGCACGACTTCCGGCCCGACTACCGGCGCCTGCGCACGCTCATCGCCGAGCTGCCCGCGGGCGTCCCCGTGCTCGCCACCACGGCCACCGCGAACGACCGGGTGACCACCGACGTGGCCGACCAGCTGGGCGTCTCCCACGCCGACGCCGAAGCCCTCGTCCTGCGCGGCGAGCTCGACCGCGAGTCCCTGCGCCTGGCCGTGCTGCCGCTGGACAAGGGCGCCGACCGGTTCGCGTGGCTCGCCCAGCACCTCGACGACCTCCCGGGCTCGGGCATCGTCTACACGCTGACGGTCTCCGCCGCCGACGAGCTGGCCGCGTTCCTGCGCGAGCGGGGCCACCCCGTCGCCGCCTACACCGGCAAGACCGACCCCGCCGAGCGCGAGCGCGCCGAGGACGACCTGCTGTCCAACCGGGTCAAGGCGCTGGTGGCCACCAGCGCGCTGGGCATGGGCTTCGACAAGCCCGACCTCGGCTTCGTCGTCCACCTCGGGGCGCCGCAGTCGCCGGTGGCCTACTACCAGCAGATCGGGCGCGCCGGCCGTGGCGTCGAGCGCGCCGAGGTGCTGCTGCTCCCCGGCCCGGAGGACCGCGACATCTGGGCCTACTTCGCCTCGCTGGCCTTCCCCGCCGAGCCGCAGGTCCGCGTCGCCCTCTCCGTGCTCGGCGACGCCGGGCGCCCGTTGTCGACGGCGGCGCTGGAGCCGCGCGTGGAGCTCAGCCGCGGCCGGCTCGAGATGATGCTCAAGGTCCTCGACACCGACGGCGCGGTCCGCCGGGTCAAGGGCGGCTGGGAGGCCACGGGCCGGCCCTGGGAGTACGACGGCGCCCGCTACACCGGGCTGGCCAAGGCCCGCCGCGCCGAGCAGCAGGCGATGCTCGACTACATCGCCACCACCGGCTGCCGCATGGAGTTCCTGCGCCGCCAGCTCGACGACCCCGGCGCCACTCCGTGCGGGCGCTGCGACAACTGCACCGGCCGCCACGCCGACCCGACGATCGGCGAGGACGTCCGGGTGCAGGCGCAGACGACGCTCGACCGGCCCGGGGTGCCGCTCCCGCCGCGCAAGCAGTGGCCCAGTGGCATGGACGCCCTCGACGTCCCGCTCAAGGGCAAGATCCAGCCCGGGGAGGCCGCCGAGGAGGGCCGCGCGCTCGGCCGCCTCACCGACGTCGGCTGGGGCCCGCGCCTGCGCCCGCTCCTGCGCGCCGACGACCTCGCCCCCGACGCCGCGGTCGACGCCGCCGTCGAGGTGCTCAAGAGCTGGGACTGGGCTCAGCGGCCGGCCGGCGTCGTGTGGTTGCCCTCGCGGCGGCGGCCGGTGCTGGTGGAGAGCTTCGCCCAGCGCATCGCCTCGATCGGCCGCCTCCCCCTGCTCGGCGCCCTCGCCGACAGCGCGCCCCCGCTCTACGAGGACCCCGAGGACGACAGCGAGCCCGAGCCGCCCAACTCCGCCCAGCGCCTCGCCGAGGTGTGGTCGCGGCTCTCGGTGCCCGCGGGCCTCGACCCCACCGCCGGACCGGTGCTGCTCGTCGACGACGTCGCCGACTCGGGGTGGACACTGACGGTCGCCGCGGCCCTGCTGCGCCGCGCCGGCGCTCCCGCCGTGCTGCCGCTGGTGCTGGCCACCACGGGCTGACCGAGGGCGTCTGGCACGCTGCACCCGGTCCGACGCGGGGGACGCCGGCCACGGTGGGTCGTCGGAAGGGGGACGATGACGACGCTCGGTGAACAGGACACGGCGCCACGGGGCGGTCCACCGGTCACGCGGGCCACCCTGCCGGTGGCGCCGCTCCCGGCGCCGCCCGCGCCGCGCGCCGTCCTGGCCCTGGGCCGTGGGTGGCGGCTGCTCCTCGCGGTGGTGGTCGCGCTGCTCGTGGGCGGCGGGCTCGTCGCCCGGCTCGGCCTCGTCGGCGGCGACGCGATCGGGGCGGCCGACAACGGCGACGCGATCCGGCTCTACTGCGTGGCCGACCTGGTGCCCGACACCGACGACCACGCGGCACCGGGCCACGGCGTGGCCGTCACCGAGTACCGCACGGGCGGCCCCGGGTGCTGGCGCGCGTCCCCCATCACCTCGGCGGGCCTGCTGCTGCAGGCCACCGTCGCCGCCGGCACGGCGCTGGACGCCACGCTGAACGCCACGCCCCCGGCCCAGGACGGCTCCACCCGCTTCTCGTTCGAGTGGCTGGCGGGCGTGTACGTCGCCCTGTTCGCCCTCGGCGCGGCGGTGGCGGCGTTCGCCGCGACGGCCGGCCGCCGGGCGCGGGCGGTCGCCCCGGTCCTGCTCACCGTCCTCGGCCCGCCGCTGGCCCCGCTGCTCGTCGTGCCCTGGTGGTCGCGCTTCCTCGTCTCTGCGTTCAGCGAGGCCACCGGCCTGCTCGGGGCGACCTGGATGGTGTGGGGCCTGCTCACCGCGGCCCTGACACGTCCCGCGCAGCGCGCCGCCCGGCTCACCGCGATCGCCCTGGTGGCCGTCGGCGGCGTCACCGCGGCCACGGCCAAGCCCGGCTTCCTGCCGGTCGGCCTCGTCGCGGTGGCGGCGTGCGCGGTCGTCGCGGTCGGCGTCCGGCCGTGGCGGCGCCGCGTCCCGGGCCTCGTGGCCGCGGTGCTGGCGGCGGCCGTCGCCGTGGTGCCGGTGCTGTCCGCGGTGCGCGCGCAGGACGAGGCGTACGCCGTGGTCAACGCCCACAACCTCGCGTTCACCGCCGTGCTGCCCGAGGCGGGCCCGTCGGCCACCGGCCCCCTCGGCCTGCGTCCCGAGGCCTTCGCGCAGTCCGGCCAGCACTTCTACCTCGACGGCGGGCGCAGCATCCCCGCCTGGGACGAGACGGTCGGCGCCCGCCCCGAGGAGCTCCGCAGCGCGGCACGGCTCTTCGTGGCCGAACACCCGCTGGTGGCCGCCCGCATGGTGCACCGGGGGCTGCTCGCGACGTTGCGCCCCCAGATCCCGTACTTGGCCACCGAGACGGGCGGCGCCCGGACCATCACCGGGTCGATCCCGCGCCCCGCCTACCCCGAGGGCTCGCAGACGATGGGCGCGATGTTCGTCTACCTCGACGGTCTGCCGGGCCGGTGGGTGCCGCCGACGGTGCTCGGCCTCGCGGTCCTCGCCGCCCTGCTGACCGTCGTGCTGCCGCGGCGGGTCCGCGGGTCGGCGCGGTGGGCCGCCGCGATCGGGCCGGCGCGCGTCGCCGGAGTCCTCGCCGTCACCGCGCTGGGCGTCGTCGTGGTCGCCGTGCTCGGCGACGGCTACTGCGAGCTCGCCAAGCACGTCTGGCTCGGCTCGTACGCCCTTGTCGTCGCCGGCACGGTGCTGGTGGCGGCCCTCGGGGGCGCCGTCGCCGGCGCGGCCGCCGCTCGGACCTGATCGAGCGGCCCGTTCCCGACCGACGGTGCGGGGTGGTACCAACCGCGGTGTGACCATCGCCGCTCTGTTCCGCTACCCCGTCAAGTCGATGCTCGGGGAGTCCCTCACGCGTGCCGTGCTCGACGAGCGCGGCGTCGTGGGCGACCGGGCCTATGCCGTGCTCGACGTCGAGTCCGGCGTCGTCGCCAGCGCCAAGGTGCCCAAGCGCTGGGCGAAGCTGCTGGAGTTCTCCGCCGTCTTCGCGGGTGAACCGGTGCCCGGGGAGGCGGCGCCGCCGGTGATCATCACGTTCCCGGACGGCTCCACCCGCCGCAGCGACGACGACGGCATCGACCAGGCGCTCTCCGACGTGCTCGGGCGCGAGGTCAAGCTGATCACCACGCCGCCCGACGGCGTGGCGTTCGAGGAGCTGTGGGTCGACATCGAGGGCGTCGAGCGCGCCGAGCTGGGCCCCGAGCACATCATCGAGGCCACCACGAAGCGCCAGGAGGACACCGGCGAGGCCATCAGCCACTTCGACGTCGCCGGGTTCGCCCCGCCCGGGCGCTTCTACGACCTCTGCGCCATACACGTCATCACCCAGTCGACGCTGGACCGCCTGCGCGAGCTCGCGCCCGAGAGCGACTTCGACGCCCGCCGCTACCGTCCCAACGTCGTGCTCGACGGCACCGAACCGGGCTTCGTCGAGAACGACTGGCCGGGCCGCGAGATGACCCTGGGCAGCGACGCCCGCCTGCGGTTCAGCTTCCAGACGATGCGCTGCGTGATGACGACGATGGCGCAGGAGGATCTCCCGGAGGACCGCAACACCCTGCGCACGGTCGCCAAGAACAACCGCATCGACATCTCGCACCCCGTCGTCGGCGGGAAGTGGGCCTGCGCCGGGGTCTACGCCGACGTCAGCGCGGGCGGCGAGGTCGCCGTCGGCGACGCGCACGCCTGAGAACCCGCCCACCGCCCGAGGAAGGACACCAGGTGGATCCCCGCTCGAGCACGGTCGACGGGGTGCTGGCGCGCAGCGCCCGCCGCACCCCGGACCGCGTCGCCCTGCACTTCGCCGACCGCACGTGGACCTACCGCGAGCTCGACGACGCCGTCACGCGCGCCGCCGGGTACCTCGGCGACCTGGGCGTCGGCGCCGGCGACCGCGTCGCCACCTACGGGCGCAACTCCGACGCCTACCTGCTCGCCTTCCTCGGGTGCGGGCGGCTCGGCGCGGTCCACGTGCCCATCAACTACGCGCTCACCGGCGACGAGCTGGGCTACCTCCTCGAGCAGTCCGGGAGCCGGCTGCTGCTGATCGACCCGGCCCTCGCCGGGCCCGTCGACGCGCTGCCCGAGCAGCCCAAGCAGGTCGTGCCCCTGCGCGACGCGCCGGGCTCGCTGCTCGAGCGGGCCGGCACGGGCGAGCTGCCCGAGCTCACCAGCACCGTCGCCGACGGCGACCTCGTGCAGCTGCTCTACACCTCGGGCACGACCTCGCGGCCCAAGGGCGCGATGATGACCCACCGCGCACTGGTGCACGAGTACGTCTCGTGCGTGCACGCGATGGGCATGACCGGCGAGGACGACCCGCTGCACCCGATGCCGCTGTACCACTCGGCGGGCATGCACTGCTTCCTCATGCCCTACCTCATGGTCGGCGCGGTCAACCACCTCATGGAGGCCCCGGACGTCCCCGAGGTGCTGCGGCGCATCGAGGCCGACCGCATCGGCGCGGTGTTCCTCGCGCCGACGGTGTGGGTGCCGCTGGCCAACCACGCCGACTTCGCCACGCGCGACCTGTCGAGCCTGCGCAAGGCGTTCTACGGCGCGTCGGTCATGCCCGGTCCGGTGCTGGCGCGGCTGCGCGAGCACCTGCCCGGCCTGCGCGTCTACAACTGCTTCGGCCAGTCCGAGATCGGCCCGCTCGCCACGGTGCTGCAGCCCGAGGAGCACGACGAGCGCCCCGAGTCCTGCGGGCGCCCGGTGCTGTTCGTCGAGCTGCGGGTGATCGACGACGACGGGCACGACGTCGAGCCGGGCGGCACCGGCGAGGTCGTGTACCGCTCGCCGCAGCTGTGCGAGGGCTACTGGGACAAGCCCGACGAGACCGCCGAGGCGTTCCGCGACGGCTGGTTCCACTCGGGCGACCTCGTGCGCATCGACGAGCAGGGGTACATCACGGTCGTCGACCGGATCAAGGACGTGATCAACACCGGCGGGGTGCTCGTCGCGTCTCGCGAGGTCGAGGACGCGCTCTACACCCACGAGGCCGTCGCCGAGGCGGCGGTGATCGGCGTCCCCGACGAGCGGTGGATCGAGGCGGTGGCGGCGTTCGTGGTGCTCAAGCAGGACGTGTCGACCGACGAGCTGATCGCCCACGCCCGGGCCCACCTGGCCGGCTTCAAGACGCCCAAGCAGATCCACGTCGTCGACGAGCTGCCGCGCAACCAGTCGGGGAAGCTGCTCAAGCGGGTGCTGCGCGACCAGGTGCCGTCCTGATGCAGGACGCGGTGACCGAGCACGTCCGGGCCGCGCCGGAGACGGTGTGGGCGCTGGTCGCCGACGTGACCCAGACCTACCGCTACAGCGAGGAGACCTTCGAGGCCGAATGGCTCGACGGGGCCACCGGCCCCGCGGTGGGCGCGCTGTTCCGCGGGCACGTCAAGCGCAACGGCCGCGGGCCGACCTACTGGTCGACCTGCCGGGTCACCGCCTGCGAGCCCGGCCGGGAGTTCGGCTTCGAGGTGCTGGTCGGCGGCCGCCCGATCATCCACTGGCGCTACCGCTTCGTCCCGGCCGGCGACGGCACCGACGTCACCGAGTCCTTCCGGCTCGCGCCGACCACCCCGAACCGGATCTACTGGGCCGTCCTCGGCCGGGCCCGCGGGCGCACCAACCGGCGGAACATGCGCGCGACGCTGCGGAACATCGCGACGATCGCCGAGCCCGTCGACTAATGGGGGACGCCGGGCCGGGAGGTGAAAGGCTCGGCGCTGGTAGCGGCCGGCGGGTCAGCACGCGCGTCGACAGGGCGTAGGTCAGCTCTAGGCTCAGATCGTGCGCCCGCCGGTCGTGGGCAGGCGTAGATCGCTGATGGGATGACGTGCCCCGGCCGGTT
>JAQSWW010000163.1 GCA_029266415.1 Actinomycetospora sp.
CGTCGGCAAGACCGCGGTGGTCGAGGGCATCGCCCAGCGCATCGTCGCCGGCGACGTCCCCGAGCAGCTCGAGGGCAAGCGGATCGTCCAGCTCGACCTCACCGGCATGGTGGCCGGCACGCGCTACCGCGGTGACTTCGAGGAGCGGATGACCAAGCTGGTCGCCGAGGTCCGCGAGCACTCCGACGAGCTGATCGTCTTCATCGACGAGCTGCACACCATGGTCGGCGCGGGCGGGTCGTCCGAGGGCGGCATGGACGCCGGCAACATCCTCAAGCCGGCCCTGGCCCGCGGCGAGCTCCACATCGTCGGCGCGACCACGCTCGACGAGTACCGCCAGTCCATCGAGAAGGACGCGGCGCTCGAGCGGCGGTTCCAGCCGGTGATGGTGCCCGAGCCGTCGGTCGCCGACACGATCGCGATCCTGCACGGGCTGCGCGACCGGTACGAGGCGCACCACCAGGTGCGGTTCACCGACGAGGCGCTGACGGCGGCCGCCGAGCTCTCCGAGCGCTACGTCACCGACCGGTTCCTGCCCGACAAGGCCATCGACCTCGTCGACCAGGCCGGCGCGCGCAAGCGGCTCCGGTCCAAGGGCCCGCACACCGACTCGCGCGAGCTGGAGCGCAGGCTCGAGTCGCTGCAGCGCGACAAGGACCAGGCCGTCGCCGACGAGGACTACGAGCGGGCCGGCGCCCTGCGCGACGAGATCGCCGAGGCGCAGACGCAGCTCGAGCAGGCCCGCACCGAGCGCCGGTCCGACCAGCCGGGCGTGCTCGAGGTCGGTGTCGAGGACATCGCCGAGATCGTCTCGCGCTCGACCGGCATCCCGGTCAGCCAGCTCACCGAGACCGAGCGGGACCGCCTGCTGGGGCTCGAGGGGCAGCTGCACGAGCGCGTCATCGGCCAGGACGACGCCGTCTCGGCGATCGCCGAGGCCGTGCGCCGCTCGCGGGCCGGTCTGGGTGACCCCGACCGTCCGATCGGCAGCTTCCTGTTCCTCGGCCCGACCGGCGTCGGCAAGACGGAGCTGGCCAAGGCCCTGGCCGCCGCGATGTTCGGCGACGAGGACCGCATGGTCCGCGTGGACATGAGCGAGTACGGCGAGCGGCACACCGTCTCGCGGCTGATCGGCTCGCCCCCCGGCTACGTCGGGTACGGCGAGGCCGGCCAGCTCACCGAGGAGATCCGCCGCCGGCCGTACTCGGTGGTGCTGCTCGACGAGATGGAGAAGGCCCACCCCGACGTCTTCAACACGCTGCTGCAGGTGCTGGACGACGGGCGGCTGACCGACTCGCAGGGCCGCACGGTCGACTTCCGCAACACGGTGCTGATCATGACCAGCAACGTGGGCTCGGAGCTGATCACGACGAACACGCAGGCCCTCGGCTTCGCGCCGACCACCGTCGACCCGTCGCAGTCCCTGCAGGAGCGGCTCATGCCGCGGCTGCGGGAGTCGTTCCGGCCGGAGTTCCTGAACCGGATCGACGAGGTCATCGTGTTCAAGCGCCTCGACGCCGCGCAGCTGCGCCGGATCACCGACCTGCTGCTCGACGAGACGCGCGAGCGCCTCGCCGCGCAGGACATCGGCATCGCGGTCACCGAGGCCGCCGTCGACCACCTGGCCGAGCTGGGCTTCCAGCCCGAGTTCGGGGCCCGACCGCTGCGCCGGACCATCCAGCGCCAGGTCGGCAACCGGCTCTCGTCGATGCTGCTCGGTGGCGAGCTGCACGGCGGGCAGACGGTGACGGTCGACGTCGCCGACGGCGAGCTCACGTTCGCCGTCGACAGCCCGGCCACCGCGGTGGCCACCGGCTGAGGCGTCCGCCCCGGCTGTCCTGAGCGAAGGGCCCCTTCGGTCGAACTCCTCGGCCGAAGGGGCCCTTCGCTCGTTCCGGGGTACCTGGCCCGCGTCGAGGAGAACGAGGAGGCACACCGTGAGCGCGTCCGTGGGCGACCGCATCCGCATGCACTCGAACCACACCGACGTCCCCGACCGGACCGGCACCGTCGTCGCCGTGCTCGGCCAGGACGGGCCGCCGTACCGCATCCGCTTCGACTCGGGCGAGGAGACGATCGTGACCCCGGGTCCGGACGCGACCTTCGAGTCGGGCTCGATCACCGACAGGATCGGGCTCGCCGCCGAGCAGGTGGGCGAGAAGGCCGCCGAGGTCGCCGGCGCGGCCAAGGAGCAGGCCGAGGGCGCCGCGGGCGCCGCGGCCCGCGCCGTGTCGGACGTCGCCGACGACGTGGCCAAGCGCTTCGAGCGGTGACGATCGAGGAGAAGCTCGACCGGCTGCCGGAGAAGGAGCTCAGCTCTCCAGCTCGATCGGCTTCCGCGACACCGACACCCCGCCGAGCAGGGCGACCCCGACGACCCGCACGCGGGGCCCGGACGTGCCGCGGGGCCGGCCGGACCCGTCCTCGAACGCGCCCAGGAGCCCGACGCCCCCCTCCTCCACGCGGGTGTCCGGGTCGACCACCACCTCGATGCCGGCCATGATCGCCACCGCCCGGACGGTGACCTCGGCGCGCGCCGGGATGCCGCGCAGGTCGATCTGGATCCCGCCCATGATCGCGACGGCGGCGATCTCCAGGCCGGCGTCGTCGATGCGGGCGTCGCGGAACGACAGGTCGGCGCCGCCCCAGAACGCGAGCACGCTGTGGCTGTGGCCCGGCGTCCACTCGCCCCGCTTCTGCGCGCCCGAGAGCACGGCCACCGACCAGCTCGTGGACGGCCGCTCGACGTGCCCCGGCGGGCGGCGCGCGGGGGCCGCAGCCGGCACGGCAGGCGTGGTCTCCCCGGTCGGCCCCAGGTCGGCGGTGATCGGCTCGAGGTCGCGGCGGAACCGCGCGGCGTAGACCTCGCGCAGGCGCTCGTCGCCCTCGACCAGCGTCAGGCGCCCGTCGGCCACCGCCGTGCGCACGACCTCCGCGACGTGCTCGCGGTCGGCGTCCGACGCGCGCATCGGCGGGGGCTCGGGCGAGGTCTCGTCCGGCCCCGGGTGGCTCATGGCCCGGAGGATAGGCGGACGTCCGGGGCGGCGGGAGTCACCGGCGCGGCAGCACGTGATCGCCCCCGGCTGGGTAGCACTGTGGGGCGGCTGTGTGCGGCGGCCACGGTGCGGACACGTCCGGTGACGGACGGTCGGCATCCGCGGGCCCGCGCCATCCGTTGACTGAGATGGGGACGACGTGCGCCGGCGCCCCGTCACGGGACGGAGCGACGACGTGGACGATGTCCCCGGGCACCGCGCGGGTGCGGTGGTGTCGCGCCGCGCGCTGCTCGGCGGGGCCGCCGCCCTCACCGGCGCGGCGGTGGTCCTGGGCGCGCCGTGGGTGCAGGCCGCCGACGCCGCGGCTCCGCTCCCGGACCCGGGCCTCTTCGCCCTGGGGGTCGCGTCCGGCGACCCGACGCCGGACGGGGTCGTGCTCTGGACGCGGCTCGCCCCCGACCCCGTGGCCCCCGACGGCGGCGGCGGGATGCCGGGGCGCCCGGTGGTCGTGGAGTGGGAGGTCGCGGCGGACCCGGGGTTCCGGCACCCGATCGCGCGCGGCACCGTCGTGGCCCGTCCGGAGGACGCCCACGCCGTGCACGTCGAGGTCGCGGGCCTGCGCCCCGCGGCCGAGCACTTCTACCGGTTCCGCGTCGGCACCGAGACGAGCCCGGTGGGGCGGACCCGCACCGCCCCGGCGCCCGGCGCCCCCCACGAGCGCCTCGCGTTCGCCGTCGCGAGCTGCCAGAACCGGCCCGACGGGTACTACAACGCCTACGCCGCGATGGCGCGCGACGACCTCGACCTCGTGGTCTTCCTCGGCGACTACATCTACGAGGCACCCGGCGAGGGGGTCCTCGGTCGCGAGCACCTACCCACCACCGAGGCCGCGAGCCTGGCCGACTACCGCGTGCGCCACGGCCTGTACCGCACCGACCCCGACCTGCAGGCCGCCCACGCCGCGTTCGCCTGGGCGGTGACCCTTGACGACCACGACGTCGAGAACAACTGGGCCGGCGACGTCTCCCAGCGCGACCGCGAGGCCGATCGCGACCCGGTCGTGTTCCGCGCCCGGCGCGCCGACGCCTACCGGGCGTTCTGGGAGCACATGCCGTTGCGGCGGGCCCAGCGTCCGCGGGGGCCGGAGATGGCGATGCACCGGCGGCTGACCTTCGGCGACCTGCTCGACCTGCACCTGCTCGACACCCGCCGCCACCGCAGCGACCAGGACCGGGCGCGCGCCGGCGATCCGTCGCGCACCCTGCTCGGCGCTGAGCAGCGCGCCTGGCTGTGGCAGGGGCTGGCGACCCCGCGGGGGCGCTGGACCACGCTCGCCCAGCAGGTCTTCTTCTCGCCCCGCGACCTCGCGCCCGGATCGGGGACCGCGATCGACGAGGACGCGTGGGACGACTACGCCGCCGAGCGCGACGCCCTGCGCGACCACCTCGTCGCCGCCCGCACGCCCAACCCGGTGATCCTCACCGGCGACGTGCACGCCCACCACGCCTGCGACGTCCCCGCCGACTCGCGCGACCCCGCCTCACGCCCGGTGGCGACCGAGCTGGTCACCACCTCGATCAGCTCCGGCGGCGACGGCGCGCCCCACGGCGACGGCGACGCGGACCTGCTCGCCGACAACCCGCACATCCACCTCGTCGACCGGCGGCGCGGCTACGTGCGCAACACCGTGACGCCGCGCGGGTGGCGCGCGGACTTCCGGGTCGTGGACACGGTGACCACCCGGGGCGCCCCCGCGTCCACCGCGGCGACCGTCGTCGTCCCCGAGGGCGGGGGTGGGCTGCGCGCCGACGGCGTGTGAGCGCGGCCACGGCTGCCCCGACGATCTCCGGGTACCCCGGCCGGACCAGCCCCGATGATCGCGAGGTCCGCCCGTGCAGGTCACCGTCTTCGGGGGCACCGGCAAGATCGGTCTGCACGTCGTGCGTCGTCTCCTCGCCGTCGGCCACGACGTCACCGCGCTGGTGCGCTCGCCCGAGAAGATGACCATCACCGACGACCGCCTCGAGCTGGTCGTCGCCGAGCTCGACGACACCGCCGCGGTCCGCGACGCGATCGACGGCGCGGACGCGGTGATCAGCGCGCTCGGCCCGGCGATCGACCCGTTCCTGCGCAGCGGCCCGCTCACCGAGGCGACGCGCACGATCGTGGCGGCGATGCACGAATCCGGCGTCCGGCGCCTCGTCGCCCTCGCCACCGTCAGCGTCCCGGACCCCCGCGACCGCCCCGGGCTCGTCGACCGCCTCGTGCCCGTGGCCATCGGCCTCCTCATCCCCGGCGCGCTGCGCGAGGTGCAGGGCATGAGCGAGGTCGTCGCCACCTCGGGGCTGGACTGGACGATCGCGCGCATCAGCGCGCCGATCGACGTCCCCACCAACGGCACCCTGCGCGTCGGCTTCCTGGGCCGCGACCGCGTCGGCAGCCCGATGGCGCGCACCGACATCGCGGCGTTCCTGGTCGACCAGCTCGTCGACGACCGCTACGTCGGCGCGGCGCCGGCGATCAGCAACTAGGAACCGTCGCCGTCGGGGGAGCCCTCCGCCTCGTGCGCCCGGGGCACCACCCGCTCCTCGAGGCGCGCCCACGTGGCGCTCCACTCGGCGAGCGGGACGAGCAGGCGATGAAGCACCTGCAGTTGCTCGTCGAACGCGGTGAGCTGGCTCTGCATGGCGTGCACCGCGTCGCGCTGCGCCTGCAGCGCGGACCGCACCGCCCCGAGTTGCGCCGCCGACATCGCGCCCGGGTGGGTCGCGACCTCGGGCAGGGTGGGCATCTCGCCCAGCGGGTTCACCGCGCCGGCGGCCCGCACGACGTTCTCCGCCACGCCGCGCAGGCCGGCGACGACGCCGGAGATCGGGTTCGTGCTGGACTGATCGGACTCGTCCGCCATGGGCGGATTTTCCACCCCGCGGTCGCCCCGTGCACGCCGCTCAGGGCGCCACGCCGGTGTAGAACGCGATCGTGCGGTCCGCCCGCGCGTCGGCGTCCTCGGGGCCGCATCCGGCGAGCGTGTCGGCGACCGCCCAGGCCCGCCCGGCACGGGTGATGAACCCCCGGCCCTCGTCCGACGTCGACCACGCCTCGGCCTGCCCGGGGGCCGTCCCGCCGCCCTCGACGTGCGCGGCGAGCCCCAGGAGGCCGAGGTCCCAGCCGATGCCCGCGGCGCCCGGGCCGTAGGTGCGCCAGTGGTCGTCGACGCGCGCGATGTGGGAGAGCGTGCACCGCGCACCGGCGTCGTCGGTCTCGACGCGCACCTCGATCCAGCTGGTCGCGCCGCCGTACTCCCAGGTGGCGTCGAACGAGCGCGGCGGGTCGCACGCGGTGATCGTGCCGCCGGCGTTGCCCTCCAGCTGGTAGCGCCCGCCGAGGCGCAGCTCGCCGCTCACCGGCAGGAACCACCGGGCGATGCGCTCGGGCTCGGTGCACGCCGCCCACAGGTCCTCGACGTCGGTGGCGTAGGCGCGGGAGACGGTGACGACGCTCGCCTCCCCCTCCCCGAGGACCCGCGTGCCCACGCCACGGCGCGCGGCGCGGATCTCCCGGTCGATCTCCACGAGCAGATCGTGCACTTATATAGGCAGTGACTCAAGAAGGACCGAGGAAGGCGTCGAGGATGCGGTCGGCGGCCAGCGCCGGCGTCAGCTCCCCCGCCTGGACCTCCCGCTCGAGCTCGGCGCGCATGCCCTTGACCTCGGGGTGGTCCTGGAGCCGCCCGAGGAGGCGGTCGCGGACCATCTGCCAGGTCCAGTCGACCTGCTGGCGGGCGCGCTTGTCGGCCAGGCCGCCGCCGGCCTCGAGGTGCTCCTGGTGGCGCACGAGCGCCGCCCAGACGTCGTCGAGCCCGGTGCGCTCGGCGGCGCTGCAGGTCAGCACCGGGACCTTCCAGGTCTCCCGCTCACCGCGCAGCATCGCCAGCGCCTGCTGCAGCTCACGCGCCGCGCGCTTCGCCTCGCGGGCGTGCGGGCCGTCGGCCTTGTTCACCGCGATGACGTCGGCGATCTCGAGGATGCCGCGCTTGATGCCCTGCAGCGAGTCGCCGGTGCGGGCGAGGGTGAGGAAGAGGAACGAGTCGACCATCTGCGCGACCGTCGTCTCGGACTGCCCGACGCCGACCGTCTCGACGATGACGACGTCGTAGCCGGCCGCCTCCATCACGACCATCGTCTCGCGCGTCGCCTTCGCGACCCCGCCGAGCGTCCCCGCGGTCGGCGACGGCCGGATGAAGGCGTCGTCGTCGGTGGCCAGCTCGTTCATCCGGGTCTTGTCGCCGAGGATCGAGCCGCCGGAGCGGGTGGAGCTCGGGTCGACCGCCAGGACCGCGACCTTCGATCCCCGGGCCGTCAACGTGGACCCCAGCGCCCCGATGAACGTCGACTTGCCGACCCCCGGCACTCCGGAGATGCCGATGCGCCGGGCACCGCCGGCGTGGGGCAGCAGCTCGACGAGCAGCTCCTGCGCGGCCTCGCGGTGGTCGGGGCGCGTCGACTCGACGAGCGTGATCGCCCGCCCGATCCAGAGCCGGGAGCCGGAGCGGACGCCGTCGACGTACTTGTCCAGGTCGATCACCGGGTCTCCCGTCTCACGCGTCCGCACGCAGCACCGCCACCGAGTACGCCTCGAGGCGCCGGTCGGCCGTGACCAGCGTCAACCCCTCGTGGCGTGCCTGGGCCACCAGCATCCGGTCGAACGGGTCGCGGTGGTGGAGCGGCAGCTCCCGGACCTCCCGCGCGTGCTCGGCACGGACGTCGAGCACGCCGATGCCGAGGCCGGTGACGGTGTCCTCGACGTCGAGATCGACCCGCAGCTTGCCGACCGAGACCTTGATCGCGATCTCCCAGAGCGAGACGACGGAGACCACGACCTCGCTCGCCCTGGCGGTGAGCGCGGTGCGAGCCGTGCTGCCCACCCGGCCGGGGCGACCGAGGGACCAGAGCACCGCGTGGGTGTCCAGCAGCAACCGCATCAGGCGTTGCCGGGCGGTTCGATCGGCTCGCCGTAGAACAGGGCCTCGATGTCGTCGTCGCCGTCGTTGATGTCGTCGGACATCTCGATGAGGTGCTCGTACCCCCCCAGCCGTCGCGGCTCCCCCTGACCGCTCCGCTGCGACGGCACCAACCGCGCGACCGGCCGCCCGTTGCGGGCGATGACGATCTCCTCGCCCGCCTCGACGCGCTCGAGGAGTTTCGAGAGCTGCGTCTTCGCCTCGTAGACGTTCACCTGGTCGGCCACGGCGTCAGGCTACCTGGTCAGACCTGGTCAAGTCAGGAGGAGTGCCCCCGCCGCTCGGACAACGTCTCCAGCAGTTGAGTGGCCGCCTCGGCGATCACGGTGCCCGGACCGAAGATCGCGGCCGCGCCCTTGGAGAGCAGCTCCTCGTGGTCGCCGGGCGGGATGACCCCACCCGCGACGATGAGGATCTCCTCGGCGCCGGCGTCCTTCAGCTCGTCGCGGAGGGCCGGCACGAGCGAGAGGTGCCCGGCGGCCAGGGAAGAGACGCCGACGACGTGCACGTCGGACTCCACCGCCTGGCGGGCCACCTCGGCGGGCGTCTGGAACAACGGGCCCACGTCGACGTCGAAGCCGAGGTCGGCGAACGCGGTGGCGATGACCTTCTGCCCGCGGTCGTGGCCGTCCTGGCCCATCTTGGCGACGAGGATGCGCGGGCGGCGGCCCTCGGCCTCTTCGAAGGCCTCCGCGGCCTGCCGGGCCTGCTCGACGGCGGAGTTCTCGCCCACCTCGTCACGGTAGACGCCGGAGATCGTCCGGACGTCGGAGCGGTGCCGGCCGTAGACCTCCTCGAGCGCGTCGGAGATCTCGCCGACGCTGGCCTTGGCCCGGGCGGCGTCGATCGCGAGCTTGAGCAGGTTGCCGTCGAGGCCACGGTCGCGGGTGCCCTCGGACGCGGCGCGGGCGGCGTTGGTCAGCTGCTCCAGGGCGCTGCGGACGGCGTCGCCGTCGCGGTCGTCGCGGAGCTGCTTCAGCCGCTCGACCTGCTGGCGGAGCACGTCGGCGTTGTCGACCTTGAGGACGTCGACGTCCTCGCCCGAGGTCAGCGGGTACTTGTTGACGCCGATCAGCGGCTGGCGCCCGGAGTCGATGCGCGCCTGGGTGCGCGCCGCGGCCTCCTCGATGCGCATCTTGGGCAGGCCCTCGTCGATCGCCTGCGCCATGCCGCCGGTCGACTCGACCTCCCGGATGTGCGCCCAGGCGCGCCCCGCGAGCTCCTGCGTGAGGCGCTCGACGTAGGCCGAGCCGCCCCACGGGTCGACGGTGCGCGTCGTGCCCGACTCCTGCTGCAGGAGCAGCTGGGTGTTGCGTGCGATGCGGGCGGAGAAGTCGGTGGGCAGGGCCAGCGCCTCGTCGAGGGCGTTGGTGTGCAGCGACTGCGTGTGCCCCTGGGTCGCGGCCATCGCCTCGACGCAGGTGCGGACGACGTTGTTGTAGACGTCCTGGGCGGTCAGCGACCAGCCGCTGGTCTGGCTGTGCGTGCGCAGGCTCAGCGACTTCGGGTTCCGCGCGCCGAAGCCGTGGACGAGCTTCGCCCACAGCAGCCGCGCGGCGCGGAGCTTGGCGATCTCCATGAAGTAGTTCATGCCGATGCCCCAGAAGAAGGACAACCGCGGCGCGAACGTGTCGACGTCCAGCCCGGCCTGCCGGCCCGCCCGCAGGTACTCCACCCCGTCGGCCAGCGTGTACGCCAGCTCCAGGTCGGCCGAGGCCCCCGCCTCCTGGATGTGGTAGCCGGAGATGGAGATCGAGTTGAACTTCGGCATCATCGAAGAGGTGTAGCTGAAGATGTCCGAGATGATCTGCATCGA
>JAQSWW010000293.1 GCA_029266415.1 Actinomycetospora sp.
CCGAGCGCATCCGCACCGTGCGCGGGCGCGGCTACATCCTCGAGGGCTGAGCTGAGCGCCCGCTACTCGAGGATCAGGTGGCCGGCGCCCCGCCCGATGACGTAGGTGGGCCAGCCCGGGCCGGATCCGGTCTCGTAGGTGAGCTGGCGGTCCGGCGCCTCGACCGGCTCACGCTCGGCGTGCAGGAAGTTCAGCCGCAGCAGGAAGCCCTCGACCGGTCCGGCCGCGGCGAGCCGCGAGTCGACGATCGACATGAGCCGGGCGCGGTCGCTGAACTGGTCGACGATGTCGCAGCGGCAGCCGAACGCCAGGGTGCCGATCTCGCCGGGCGCGAGGACGCTCTGCCCCGGCGGCAGCGCCCGCCCGAGCTCGGTCCCGGCGTTGATGTAGTCGGCCGCGCTGGCCCAGTTGCCGAAGATGGTCGGGTGCGGCCACGGGAGGCCCAGGCCGGCCTGGTGCCCGACGGCGATCCCCGCGACCAGCGCGAGCCCCGTGACGACGGCCCCGGTGACGCGCGCCCGCAGGTCGGCGGCGCCGATCGCGGCGCACAGGGTCAGGAGCGCGAGCGTCGGGCAGTAGTACCAGATGTAGGACGAGACGCCCATCGCGGCGTAGGCCGCGTAGTGCGCGGCGGCGGCGAGCCCGGCGGCGACCACCACGCGGTCGAGCAGCCGGTCGGCACCCCGCACCCACCGCACGGCGGACGCCACCACCGACACCACGCCGACCCCGGCCACCACGCCGACGACCAGCATCGCGATCGGCCACCGCACCGCCATGAACAGCGGGCCGTTGCCGAAGACCTCGCCGCCGGGGAAGGCGCCGCTGGTCTTGATGATGAGGCTGTCGGGCACGAAGCTGCCCAGCACGAACCACGACCAGACGTGCCACGGGAGCGTGACCAGCACGCCGATGCCCACCGCCAGCAGCGCCCGGCGCCACTGGCGCGGCGACCGCGCGACGAAGAGCACGACCACGAGGACCACGGCGGGCAGGGCCAGGTCGGGGCGCGTCAGCACCGCGAGGCCCGTGAGGATGCCGGCCGCCACGGCACGACGGTCCGCGGCGTAGCGCGCGACGCCGACGAGCGTGGCCGCCACGAGGAACGACTCCATGCCCACGACCGCCGCGAAGATCGGCGAGGTGACGAGCAGCCCGACGGTCAGCCCGGCGACGAGCGCCGGCCGGACCCCGACCGACCGTCCGAGCTGCGCCGCCCACACCGCGGTGAGCGCGGTGGTCGCGATGAGCACGAGGCCGACGGCGACCGCGGGGCGGCCGCTGACGAGGATGCCGCCGACGAGCAGCCACACGTTCAGCGGCGAGGTGGCCGAGTTGGCGTCGCGGAACGGCGTCAGGCCCCAGTGGCCGTACTCGACCACGTTCCGGGCGTAGTCGAGCGTGATGTAGGAGTCGTCGGGCATGCCGCGGTACGCGACGAGGAAGAGCAGCGCGCCGAGGAGGCCGCCGCCGGCCGCGACGAGAGCGGTCCGCCGGTCCCACCAGCGGCGCCGGGGCGCCCGGTCGGGCTCGTCGGGGAGGGTCGGGACGTCCCGGGCCGGTCCGTCCACGGACTGCTCGAGGCCGGTGGCCACGTCAGGTCCTCCCCATCCGCCGGCTCCGTCCGTCGCGCGCCCGGCGTCGGCGTCCATATCACCACGACGGCCTACACGTCGTCGTAGCCGGGCTCCCAGCGCGTCGCCCGGACGGCCTCGCGCAGCTCGGCCTCGGTGCGCCGCGGCGCGACCCCGTCGGCGACCGCCTGGAGGCCCACCGCCACCGCCATGTCCTCGGCGAGCTCGCGGACCTGCGCCCACGGCGGGAGCAGGGGAGCGTCGGCGTCGTGCAGGGCCGGCGACGCGGCCCCGAGCGCGCCGGCGGCGGCGCGCATCATCGCGTCGGTCACGCGCGTGGCGTGGGCGGCGGTGACGGCGAGCCCCATCGCCGGGAAGACGTAGACGTTGTTGCACTGCGCGACGGGCACCTCGCGGCCGTCCCGACGCAGCGGCGCGAACGGCGAGCCGGTGGCGACGAGGGCCCGCCCGTCGGTCCAGGTGTCGATGTCGGCGGGGCGGGCCTCGGCGTTCGCGGTGGGGTTGGACAGCGGGAAGACGATGGGCCGCTCGACCTTCGCCGCCATCGTCCGGACGATCTCCTCGGTGAAGGCGCCGGCCGCGGTCGACAGGCCGAGAAGGACGCCGACCGTGACGTGCCCGACGACGTCGCCGAGCTGCGGAAGCCCCCCGTCACCGACGCCCCACCCCGCCACGGCGGCGGGGTCGGTGGCGAAGCGGCGCTGGGCGTCGGAGAGGTCCTCGCGGTCGGCGGTGAGCAGGCCGCGGACGTCCACGAGCCAGCAGCGTGCGAGGGCGTCGGCCTCCGACAGGCCCTCGTCGACCATCTGCTGAGCGACCATCTCCATCACCCCGACCCCGGCGGAGCCCGCGCCGAGCATGACCACGTGCTGGTCGCGCAGCCGCGTGCCCGCCACCGCCGTGGCCCCGCGCAGCGCGCCGAGCGCGACCGCGGCAGTGCCCTGGATGTCGTCGTTGAACGTCAGCAGCCGGTCGCGGTAGCGCTGCAGGATCGGCAGCGCGTGCGGGGTGGCGAAGTCCTCCCACTGCAGCAGCACCTCGGGCAGTTCCGCCTGCACCGCCTCGACGAACCGGTCGATGAACCCCGTGTACTCGTCGTCGTCGATGCGGTGGTGACGCCACCCCAGGTAGAACGGGTCCTCGAGCAGCTCGGCGTTGTCGGTGCCGACGTCGAGCAGGATCGGCAGGGTGCGTGCCGGCGCGATGCCGCCGATCAGCGT
>JAQSWW010000164.1 GCA_029266415.1 Actinomycetospora sp.
CCGGCGCGGCGGACGTCGTCACCCACGCTCGCCCTGCCCTTCCTGGGTGCCGAGCGACCCGTGGCGCGCCTCGACGGCCGCCCGGTGCGGCTGAGCCTGCGCCACGCCGAGATGCTGACGCTGCTGGCCCTGCACCCCGAGGGCCTCACCGCCGACCGGCTCGCCCAGGCGCTCTACGGCGACGCCGGCAACCCCGTGACCGTGCGCTCCGAGGTGCACCGCCTGCGCGCCGCGCTGGGCCCGTCCCACATCACCACCCAGCCCTACCGGCTGCGCGCCCGCGTCGACGCCGACTTCCTGGACGTCCGTGCCGCCCTGCGCGCCGGGCGCCTCCCCGCCCCCGAGGTGCTGCGCCGCGGCGCCCTGCTGCCCTCCTCCGACGCGCCCGGTGTCGGCGAGGAGCGCGACCACCTCGCGGTCGCGGTGCGCCGCGCGGTGCTGCGCCACGGCGACTCCGAGGCGGTCTGGGCCCTCGCCCGCACCGAGACCGGGGCCGAGGACCCCGAGCTCGCCGCCCGCCTGCGCCGCCTGCTGCCGATCACCGACCCGCGCCGCGACGAGTGGGGCGCACCCGTCTGACGGTCAGGTCCGCGCGCCCCGCCGGGCGGCGCGCTCGTCGCGACGCTCGGCGCGGCGCCGGTGCACCGAACGCAGGCCGAGCAGCGTCAGGTCCGGGACGTGGTGGGTGACGGTTCCGCACTCGTCGACCACCAACGGGGCCAGGCCCCCCGAGGCGACGACGGCGACGGGCGCCCGGCCCTCGGGGTCGCGCTCGGCGATCTCCCGGGACGCGCGGGTCACGAGGCCGTCGACCTGCGCGGCGGCGCCGAGCACGAGCCCGGCCTGCATGCTCTCGACGGTGTTGCGCCCGAGCACCGAGCGGGGCACCACCAGCTCCACCGGGCGCAGCGCCGCCGCGCGCACGGCGAGCGCCTCGCCGGACACGGCGACACCCGCGGCGATCGCGCCGCCGAGCAGCTCGCCGCGCGCCGACACCCCGTCCACCGTCGTCGAGGTCCCGAACGTGACGACCACGCACGGCCCGCCGTGGCGCTCGTAGGCGGCGAGGGCCTGCACGACGCGGTCGGCGCCGACCTCCTTGGGGTTGTCGACGAGCAGCGGCACGCCGGTGCGCACCCCGGGCTCGACGAGCAGGTGGTCGAGCCCCGCGAAGTGGCGCGCGACCATGGTGCGCATCTCGCGCAGGAGAGCGGGGACGGTCGACAGCGCCGCCACGGCGGTCACGTCGCCGACCCGGGTGCCGAGCAGGCCCCGCACGAGCAGGGCCAGCTCGTCGCCGGTGGCCCTCGGCTCGGTGTGCATCCGCGCGTCCCACACCGCGGGCCCGTCCCCCTCGTCGGGGTAGAGGGCCAGCGCGGTCTGGGTGTTCCCGACGTCGACGCAGAGCAGCACGGTGGTCCCCCCTACCGGCCGGCCCCGCGGGCTCAGTGGTCCGCGGAGAGCAGCGCGTCGAGGCGCCGGGCGTCGGTGGTCTCGGCCGCGGACCGGGTGTCACGGCCCTCACGGCGCGGCGGCTCGGCCCCCCACCCGCCGACCGTGGTCATGGCGGGCCCGGCGGCCGCGCGGCGGGGCTCGCGGGGCGCCGCGGGGCGGGCGTGGGTGCCCGGGCGCAGCAGCGAGGTCGCCGGCGTGGCGTCGGGGACGCGGGCCGGGTCGGTGCCGCGGTCGAGCACGCGGTTGGACCCGTCGACGAACACCACGCGCGGCTGGTACGTGCGCGCCTCGGCGTCGTCCATCACCCCGTAGGAGATGAGGATGACGAGGTCACCGGGCGAGACGAGGTGCGCGGCGGCGCCGTTGATCCCGATGACCCCGGACCCGGCCGGACCGGTGATCACGTAGGTCTCGAGGCGGGCGCCGTTGGTGACGTCGACGATCGCGACCTGCTCGCCGGGCAGCAGGTCCGCGGCTCGCATGAGGTCCTCGTCGACGGTCACCGAGCCCACGTAGTGCAGGTTCGCGTCCGTGACCGTCGCGCGGTGGATCTTGGACTTGAGCATGGTGCGCTGCATGTCAGTCGACTCTCCTCACGAGGGACACGGCGACGTTGTCGATCAGGCGGGTCTTCCCGGCCCGGGCGGCGGCCAGCAGGCGGGCGGGGCCGATCTCGGGGGTGGGGCCGAGCTCGTCGTCGCGCAGCTCGAGGTAGTCGACCTCCAGGCGCGGCTCGGCGGCCAGCACCGCGCGGGCGGCGTCGAGCACCGCCGCCGGGCCCTGCTCGCCGGCGTACTGGCCCGCCGAGAGCGCCGCGGAGATCGCCACCGCGGCCTCGCGCTCGTCGGGCGAGAGGTAGGCGTTGCGGCTCGACAGCGCCAGGCCGTCGCGCTCGCGCACCGTCGGGACGCCGACGAGGTGCACGTCGATGTCGAGGTCGCGCACCATGCGGCGGATCAGCGCCAGCTGCTGGTAGTCCTTCTCGCCGAAGTACGCGACGTCGGGCACGGTGATCGCGAAGAGCTTGGCGACGACCGTGAGCACGCCCGCGAAGTGGCCCGGGCGCACGGCGCCCTCGAGGTCCTCGCCCAGCGGGCCGGGGTGGGTCGTGGTGGCGAACCCCGGCGGGTACACGTCCTCCACGTCGGGCGCGAAGACCAGCTCGACGCCCTCCTCGCGGCAGATCTCGAGGTCGCCCTCGAAGGCGCGCGGGTAGCGGTCGAAGTCCTCGCCGGGCGCGAACTGGCGCGGGTTGACGAAGATCGAGACGACGGTGGTCGCCCCGGGGACGCCGCGGGCCCGGCGCATGAGCTCGCGGTGACCCTCGTGCAGGGCGCCCATGGTGGGCACGAGGTTGATGCGCCGGCCGCCGCCGCGCAGCGCGCGGGTGACACGTCGCAGGGCGGTGGGGTCGCGGTGCACGGTCAGCTTGTCCGCGCTGTACTGCGGGCGGGCGCGGCCGACGAGGTCGTGGGTGCGCAGGCTGGACGGACGGGTCACTGGCGGGGCCTCTCGGCGAGGGCGGACACGACGTGGTCCGCGGCGGCCGGGTCGAGCAGACCGCCCGCACGGGCGCGCTCGGCGGTGCGACGGGCCAGGGCCCGGTAGAGCGGGGCCGCGTCCGGGGCGCGGTCGGAGAGGTGACGCAGGTGCGTCGCGACCGTGCCGGCGTCGCCGCGGACGACGGGGCCGGTGAGCGCGCCGTCGCCGTGGCGCAGGGCGTTGTCCAGCGCCGCGGACAGCAGGGGCGCGAGCACCCGCTCGGCGGGCTCGATGCCGGCGCCGCGGAGCAGGTCGGCGGCCTCGCTCACGAGCGTGACCAGGTGGTTCGCGCCGTGGGCGAGGGCCGCGTGGTAGAGCGGGCGCGCGGCCTCGGGGATGCGGACCGGCTCGGCGCCCATCTCGACGACCAGCGCCTCGCCGACCAGCCACGCGGCCTCGGCGTCCTCCAGCGGGCCCTCGGGCGCGGTGACGCCGACGCAGGCGCCGGCCAGGCGCGCGACGTCCTCGGGGCGCCCGGTGATCGTCATCGCGGGGTGCAGGGCGATGGGCAGGACGTCGTGCTCGACGGCCGGGGCCAGCACGCCGACGCCGGCGGCGCCGCAGGTGTGGACGACGATCTGCCCGGGGCGCAGGCAGTCCGACGCGGCGAGCCCGCGGACCAGACCGGGGAGCACGTCGTCGGGCACGGCGAGCAGCGCGAGGTCGGCGCGGCGCACGACCTCGTCGGGCGGGAGGATCTCGGCGCCGGGCAGGAGGGCCTCGGCGCGGGCGCGCGAGGCGCGGGAGACCGCGGACGCGGCGACGACCGTGTGACCGGCCGCGGCGAGCGCGGCGCCCAGCACCGCGCCGACCCGGCCGGCGGAGACCACGCCGACCGCGAGCCGGGAGCCTTCACGAGGGGTCGGGGTCGGGGCGGCGGCCGGGCCGCTCGGGCCCTGCTCCCACCGCCCGACGCCCCCGTCGGCGTCGGTGCCCACGTGCCACCTCGTTCCGGCTCGTTCCCGTCCCGCTCCCGCGGGTACCGGACGATCACTGGGGTCCACGGTAACCGCCGCCGCGCGCCGCGGAGCCGGCGGTGAGCGGGTTCACGCGGCGGGCGCGGGTCCGGCGGAGCTGCGCGCACCCCGGGCCTCAGCGGGGCGGGTGCCCACCGAACCAGGACGGCGGCGCGCCGCCCGCGCCGGGCGGCGGGCCGGTGGGGCCCTGCACCCCGGGGGCGTTGACGGCGGCGAGACGCGTGCGCACGACGGCGTCGAGGAGCTCGGCGTGCCAGTCCGCGCGGGGCGGCAGCGCGCCGCGCTCGGCGCGCGCCCGCAGGAAGGCGAGCTCGGTGACCGCGTGCTGGTAGTCCTCCACCGCCCGGGCCGCGACCGACCCCGCGCGCCGGTGCACCGCGGCACGCCACCGGCGCCGCCCGGTGAGGCTCGAGAGCAGCGCCACCTCGCTCGGCGCGATCCAGCCCGCGGCGGCGAAGCCGGGCATCTGGGCGGCGAGCACGTCGCGCTCCCGGCGGCGCTGCCAGACGACCAGGCCGATCATGCCGGCGAACAGCGGCAGCATGATCAGCAGGTACACCCCGAAGAACCCCGCGCCGAGCTGCGTCGAGGAGTTCCACAGCGCGTGCAGGATCACCGCGAGTACGTAGCCGCCGAGCACCGCCACCGTGCCGACGAGCCGCGAGCGGGCGCCCGCGGCGACGCCGACCCCGATGCCGATCATGGCGGTGAACAGCGGGTGCGCGAACGGCGAGAGCACGCCGCGCAGCACGAACGTCGCGACGACCGCGGTCGCCGGCGCGCCCTCCGCCTCGGTGAAGGCCCGGCCGAAGTAGATGATGTTCTCGGTGAAGGCGAACCCGGCCGCCGTGATCCCGGCGTAGACCACGCCGTCGACCACGCCGTCGAACTCGCGGCGCCGCACGAGCAGCAGGCCGACGACGAACGCGCCCTTGACGAACTCCTCGACCAGCGGCGCCGAGATCACCGCGCCGACGACGTCGCCCTGACCGCGGCCCAGCAGCAGCTCGGCGGCGATGATCGCGCTGGAGTTGATGACCACCGCGACCAGCGCCGACAACCCCGCGCCCCACAGGAACGCCGCGAGCAGCAGGCGGGGCGGCTCGGGCTCGAAGCGGTCGATCCAGAGGAACGCGGCGACCACGGGCGCCACCGGGAGCAGCGCGAGGACGACGCCCACGAGGACCCCGGCGACGCCGATCTCGGTGCTGGCGAGGCCGACCGTCGCGAGGCCGCAGAGCCCGAGCACCGTCAGACCCACCAGGGGCCACACGAACGTCCGGCGCTGGTGCGGCGCCAGGCGGACCGGAGGGGCGATCACTCTGCCGAAGGGTAACGACCTCGGCCGCCGACGGCGCGGGGTCGGGGTCGGCCCGGCCGGCTCAGGGCTCGCGCCGGCGGCGCCCGCCGGGGCCGCTGGTGGCGGCGTGTGCGGCGAGGAGCTCGGCGACGGTGCGCCCGCCGCTGGTGGAGGAGTCGCCGGGCTGGCGGTTGGCGGCGCCGCCCGGCGGGCCGCGGCGGGCGCGGCGCTCGTCGGGCTGGTCGTCGGGCTCGCCCTGCTCGCCGGGCGCGTAGCCGGCGTCGCGGACGTACTGGTCGACGAACGAGCCGCCGGCGAGGACGGCGGGGTCGGCGGTCGGGGCCTCCGGCGGGGCCGGCGGGTCGGCCGGGCGCAGCGGGCGGCCGGGGCCGGGCGCGCGGCGCAGCGGCGCCGCACCGGCGGGGCTGCCGGAGCGGGGTGCGGGGGCGCCCACGGCCGGGCGTCGCGGGGCGGGCGGGGGCACCGGCGCCCCGCCGCGGGGCAGCGGGCCGGAGTCGCCGACGACCCGCAGACGCACCCCGCGCGGCGCGGGCGCGGTGTGCACGACGGGCACCCCCACCGACTGCAGCGTCACGGCGTCGGCGTCGGACCGCTCGCGGACCAGCTCCTCGCGCAGCGACGCAGCCTCCTCGCGGGCCTTCTCCGCGACCAGCTCGGCCTCCTCGCGGGCCCCGACCTCGCGGGCCAGGCGCCGCTCGTGGTCGCGCTGCAGGGCCACGATCCGCTCCTCGGCCTCCTCCCGCGCGGCCGCGAGCTCGTCGGCGAGGTCGTCCGCCTCCGCGATCGCCTCCCCCGCGCCGGCCGCGGCGCGGGCCTGGCGGGCCACGAGGATCGCGGCGAGCAGCGCGGCCCAGAGCGCGGCCACCACTGCCAGGCGCAGCCACCGGGCGTCCTCGGCGAGCACCACGGCGGACGCGGCGAGCACCGCGAGCACGAGCGCGGTGATCACCAGCGCGCCGCGTCGGCGGTCGGGGCCGACGCTCGCGCGCCGCTCCCCGTCCGGGGTGCTCATCGGGCGAGGATAGCGAGGGCGCGGCTCCGCCCCGGGTCCCCCCGCCGGGTCACCACCGCTCAGGGCCGCCGCCCCGGGCCGGAGGGTCCCGGGCGGTCGCTGCGGTCGCCGGGACCGTCGGGGCCGCCCGTGTCGTCGGGGGTGCGCAGGCAGTGCTCGAGCCACAGCCCCGCCCCGACGAGAACGGCCGCGCCGACGACGCCCACCACCGCGCTGGCGGTGTCGGCGCCCGCGGCGTCGACCCGGTCGCGCAGCGGCAGGACGTAGGCCAGCACCCCGAGCCACGCGCCGCCCACCAGCGCGCCGGCCAGCGACGACGCCTTCGCCAGGGCCACCGCCCGGGCCGTGGCGAGCGCGTCGACCGGCCGCGCCCCGGGTCGGCGCCGGATGCGGGCGCGCAGGACGGCGGCGAGCACGAGCTCGGCGAGGCCGAGCACGAGCGGGGTGAGCCCGGCGAGCAGCGGCAGCGGCGGGAGCTCGCCGTACGCGGCCTGCAGGAGCACGTTGACCGTGAGCCCCGCCGCGACGGCCGCGACGAGCAGTACCGACGGGCTCGTGCTGGTCCTCACCGCGACCCCGCCAGCTCGGTCGCGTCCCGCCGCACGCCGGCGCGCTCGGCGTCGGGCAAGGCCGCGAGCAGGTCCGCCGCCCGTCCGCGCCCGGTGATGTGGGCGTCGGGGTCGACGTCGAGCCACGGCGCCAGCACGAACGCCCGCTCGTGGGCGCGCGGGTGGGGCAGCGTCAGCACCGGGTCGTCGCTGGTGGTGCCGTCGACGTCGATCACGTCGACGTCGAGCGTGCGGGGACCCCAGCGCACGTCGCGGGTGCGCCCGGCGCGGCTCTCGGCGGCGCGGGCACGGGCGAGCCAGTCGTGGGGCCGCGACGCCGGGTCCTCGACCACCACGACGGCGTTGAGGAACTCGTCCTGCTCGACCCCGCCCCACGGTGCCGTCGCGTACACCGGCGACACGGCCACGACCCGGGCGCCGGCGGCGCGCAGGGTGGCGAGGGCGCCGCGGAGGTTCGCCGCCCGGTCGCCGATGTTCGACCCCAGCGAGAGCACGGCCCGGCTCACGGCCGCCCCCGCTGCTCCCGCCGCACCACCACCGCGACGTCGTCGAACGGGACGCCGATCGGGGCCTGCGGCTTGTGCAACGTCACCTCGACGGCCGCGACGCGTGCGTCGGCGAGCACCCGGTCGGCGACCTCGGCGGCGACGGCCTCGATCAGCTGTCGTGGCGGCCCGGCGACCACGGCCGCCGCGCCCTCGGCGAGCGCGCCGTAGTCGACGGTGTCGGCGAGGTCGTCGGACGCGCCGGCCGGGGCGAGGTCGACGTCGAGCACCAGGTCGAGCACGAAGTCCTGGCCGTCGCGGCGCTCGTGGTCGAAGACGCCGTGGTGCCCGCGAACCCGCAGCCCGCGCAGGGCGATGCGATCGACGGTCGTCACGGGTCCAGCTCCCCTATCGGCGTGCTCCCCTGAAAGCTCCGTGTCCCTGCTGCTCACGGCTCGATCTCCGCCGGCGACGTGCCCCACGACCACGCCGCCGCGACCGCGACCGCGTCCAGCGACGGCCCGACCTCGTGCACCCGGACGCCCCACGCCCCCTGCGCGGCGGCGAGCGCACTGACCGCGGCGGTGGCGATCTCGCGGCCGTCGGGCGGGCGCGGGGTGCCGTCGTCGTCGGCGAGCAGGGCGCCGAGGAAGCGCTTGCGCGAGGCCCCGATGAGGACCGGGAAACCGAGCCCGGTGAAGACCGGGAGCTTGCGCAGCAGCTGCCAGTTGTGCGCCGCGGTCTTGGCGAAGCCGAGCCCGGGGTCGAGGACGAGCCGCGCCGGGTCGACGCCCGCGAGCACCGCACGGTCGACCTGCTCGACCATCTCGGCCCGGACCTCGCCGACCACGTCCTCGTAGGACGCGAGCTCGGTCATCCGGTCGCTCGGGCCCCGCCAGTGCATGATCACCCAGGGGACGCCGGTCTCGGCGACGGTCGGCGCCATGCGCGGGTCGGCCAGCCCCCCGGACACGTCGTTGACCATGGTGGCGCCGGCCGCGACCGCGGCGGCGGCCACGGCGGCGCGCGTGGTGTCGACGCTGACCCGCACCCCGGAGGCCACGAGCTCGCGCACCACGGGCACCACGCGGGCCGTCTCGGTCTCGGCGTCGATGCGCTGCGCCCCGGGCCGCGTCGACTCGCCGCCCACGTCGACCAGGTCGGCGCCGCGGCGGTGGAGGTCGACGCCGTGGGCCACGGCGTGGTCGCGGTCGAGCCAGCGCCCGCCGTCGGAGAACGAGTCGGGCGTGACGTTGAGGACGCCCATCACCACGCACCGCCCGGGGTCGGGCAGCGCGTGCGGGACGGGGCGCGGTGTGCTCACTCAGCCGCCCCGGATCAGGCCGAGGGCCTCGGCGCGGGTGCTCGCCGAGGTCTTCATGATCCCCCGCACCGCCGACGTCGTGGTGCGGGCGCCGGGCTTGCGCACCCCGCGTGCGGACATGCACTGGTGCTCGGCGTCGATCACCACGAGGACACCTCGGGCCCCGAGCCGGTCGGCGAGCGCGTCGGCGACCTGACGGGTGAGCCGCTCCTGGACCTGTGGGCGCCGCGCGTAGAGGTCGACGAGACGGGCGAGCTTGCTCAGCCCGGTGACCCGGCCGTCGTGGGCGGGGATGTAGGCCACGTGGGCCTGCCCGTGGAAGGGCAGCAGGTGGTGCTCGCACGTGGAGAACATCGGGATGTCGCGCACGAGCACGAGCTCGTCGTGGTCCTCGGCGAAGGTGCGGTCGAGCACGGCGGCCGGATCGCTGCGCAGCCCGGCGAACAGCTCCTCGTAGGCGCGCGCCACCCGTGCCGGGGTCTCGCGCAGGCCCTCGCGATCGGGGTCCTCGCCGACGGCGAGCAGCAGCTCGCGCACGGCGGCCTCGGCGCGCGGGGCGTCGAACCCCGGCCACGCCGGGGCGATTGCCGTGCCCACCGGGCCGCCGGCACCGTCGTCGTCGGGGCGCACCCCGGACGGGTCCCGGTCGCCGTTCCGGTTCTGGCTGGTCGTCACGTCTCCCTCGCGGTCTTCCTCGACCCGGTCGGCGCGCGCCGACCCTGGCTCAGCCCTGACCGCGCGGGGTGTCGCGTCCCTCGGGACCGCCGTCGGGGCCGTCGTGGCCGTCCTGCCCGGACTGGCCGTCACGACCCCAGCCCGGCGAGCCGGTGTGCCGACCCTCGCGGGTGCGGCCGTCCGGGTCACCGTACGGGTTCGGCACGGACTCGCCAGGCGAGCGTGACGTGCCGTACGGCCCCGACGCCGGGCCGCCCTGCGGAGCACCGTGGTGGCCGCCGTACGGCCCACCGTGCTGTCCACCGGACGCCGACGGACCGCCGGAGCGCCCGGCGCCACCCGGGTTCCAGGTGGTGCCGTGCGGGACGGTGGCGGGCGTCCACCCGGGGGGCGCTCCGTAGTTCGGGGCCACCGACGACGGCTTGTCGCCGGC
>JAQSWW010000165.1 GCA_029266415.1 Actinomycetospora sp.
GGTGTTGACCACGCCGTAGGCGAAGTCGGACAGCAGCACGTAGACCAGGAACCAGCCGAGGAAGATCGCGCTCATCGTGAAGATGAAGCCGCGCCAGCGCCGTCGCAGCGAGACGAACTCCGGAGAACGCTGGACCTCTTGGTAGGCGGACGGGGTGGCGTCGAGCGCACTCGACCCACCTGGACTGTCTTCGGTGGCACTCACGAGGTCTCCGCGGGGTCGTCCGTCGTCGTCACGATCGCGCCGACCTTAAACTGCCGTACATCACACCGACTACTCCTTTCGTGTGACTACTCACCGGAGGCTCACTCGACGAGCCGCCGAGACTCGGCCGACCGATTCAGCGGCGTTCGTCCCGAGTCGTCCGGTTCACGGTGTGCGACCACGGTAGTACGCAACGTGCCGGACGGTACGGAAACGGTCAGGCCGACGGGCGCGCGCCGCGCCGCGCGTCGCCGAGGCCGAGGCGTTCCGGCGCGTGGAGCCGCAGCAGCGTGCGGCCGACGTTGGCGGGCACGCGGTGCGAGGTGGACCGGCTGACGAACACCATGACCAGGAAGGTCAGCGGGACGGTGACCAGGGCGGGGCGGGCCAGGAGCACCCCGGCCCACCCGGCGGGCGCGAGCCCCGCGAGCGTCGAGCCGACGGCGGCCACCGCGACCCCGCCGCCGACCAGCATGCCCACGATCGCCCCGCGGTCGGTGAGCCCCTTCCACCAGATGCCGAGCACGAGCAGCGGGCAGAAGGTGGACGCGGCGACGGCGAAGGCCAGCGACACGGTGAGCGAGAAGTCCAGCCGGCTCGCGCCGAGGGCTGCGACGATCGGGACGACACCGCCGACGTGCGCGGCGATGCGGAAGTCGCCCAGCTTGCGGGGCAGCAGGTCGGTGGAGAGCACCCCGGCCACCGACAGCAGGAGCCCCGAGGACGTCGACAGGAACGCGGCGAAGGCCCCGGCGGCGACGAGCGCGGCGAGGGCGATCCCGGACCAGCCCGGCAGTGCCGCGGTCGGCAGCAGCAGCACCGCGGCGTCGGTCTCCCCGGTGACCAGCAGCTGCGGCACGTAGAGCCGCGACAGGGCGCCGAGCAGCACCGGCAGCAGGTAGAAGCCACCGAGCATCGCCAGCACGACCACCGTCGTGCGGCGCGCGGCCCGGCCGTCGGGGTTGGTGTAGAAGCGCACGAGCACGTGCGGCAGGCCCATCGTGCCGAGCAGGAGCGCGAGGAGCAGCGAGTACGTCGCGAGCAGCGAGTGCCCGTCCTCGCTGCCCCCGGTCAGCGGGGTCGACCAGGACGCGGCGTCGGGGTCGGCGTCGGTCACCACGGGCACCACGCTGCCGGCCGGGAAGCTCAGCGTCGTCCCGGCGTCGACGCGGTGCAGGCCCGGCGCCCAGGAGACCGGCCCGTTCACGGTCGCGCCGTCGACCTCGCCGCGCACCCCGATCTCCACGGGCGCCGACACCTGCAGGGTCACCGGCGTGCTCACGTCGACGGTCGTGGCGCCGGTGAAGACGGGCGGCGGCGGTTCACCCGACCGCGACGGCCCGAACAGGAACACCGCGACCAGCACCAGGACCGGCACGGCGAGCGCGGTGAGCTTGAGCCAGTACTGGAACGCCTGGACGAAGGTCATCGAGCGCATGCCGCCGAAGGTCACGCTGGCGGTGACGACCAGGCCGACGGCCACGACCCCGATCCACGGCGGCGCGGTGGTCAGCACCGTGAGCGCGAGCCCGGCGGCCTGCAGCTGCGGCAGCAGGTAGAGCCAGCCGATGATCACGACGAACCAGGTGGTGACCGTGCGCAGGAGCGTCGAGTCGAGGCGGACCTCGGCGAAGTCGGGCCCCGTGTAGGCCCCGGAGCGCCGCAGCGGCGCGGCCACGAAGATCAGTAGCGCCAGGTAGCCCGCGGTGAAGCCCACCGGGTACCAGAGCCCGTCGACGCCGTCCTTGAGCACGATCCCGGCGACGCCGAGGAACGACGCCGCGGAGAGGTACTGCCCCGAGATGGCCGCGGCGTTGGCACGGGTGCCGACGGTGCGGGAGGCGGCGAGGAAGTCGTCGGTGGTGCGCGCGACCCGCACGCCGAGCGAGCCGATGACGATCGTGACCACGCCGACGACGACGATGGCGGCGACCGCCACCCACCCGGCGATGTCCACGGTCGGCTCAGTCCTCGACGTTGTCGGCGAAGTCGAGCTCGTTGCGCTCGGCGGTCCGCACGTACAGCCAGGCCAGCGCCAGCATGAACGGGTAGGGCGCGAACCCCAGCACCAACCAGGGCAGCGTCACCCCGGCGATCTCGAGGGTGCCCGCCCGCGGGAGCACCAGGAAGATCACGGGCAGGGCGCCGAGCGCGAACACCGCGACCAGGCCCAGCCGCACGCCGAGCGCGAGCTGCGAGCGCAGGAGGTTGCGCAGCAGCAGCTCGCCGGTCTCGGTCTGCTGCTCGATCTCGGCGACCGTGCGCACGGCACGCGTCGGCACCCGGCGCTCGGCGAGGACGACGCGCACCCGGTCGCCCGACGCGCCGTCGGCGGGGTCGACGGCGCCGGCGGCACCGACGGAGGGCGGGATGACCACGCCGGGTCCGGTCCAGAGCGCAGGGCTGTCCGGGCCGGCGGTGTGGGCGGTGGGGACGGCACCGGACGGGGTCAGCGGGGGCGGGCCGACACCGCCGGGACCGGTGTAGGGCGTGACCGCGAGCTGCTCGGTCTCGGCGTCGGGGGCGGCGTGGCGCGGGGTGTAGCCCGACGGCGGCGTGTGCGTCGAGGTGCCCGGGGACTCGGGGCGCGCGTGGCGGCCGTGGCGGCGCGCGACCCCGGGCGGCGGCTGGCCGGGCGAGGGAAAGGTCGGCGGCACCGGGCGGCGCGGTGGGTCGGGGACCGCGACGGCGTCCGGACCGCTCGAGGGCGTGGGCCCCGTGGTCGCGTTCATGGGGCTCGGGGGCGTCGGCACCCCGGTGCCGGCGCGCACCGAGCGCGAGGGCCGCGAGCGGCGGACGGTGCCCGTGTCGGTGCCGGTGTCCGTGTCCCCGGCGGACCAGGAGAAGTCCTCGCCGTCGGCGGGGTCGGGCCCGTCGTCGTCCTCGTCGTCCCGGTCGTCGTCCCGCGTCCCTGCGGCGGCCGGCGGCTCGTCCTCGGGTGTGGCGGGGACGGGACGCAGGGTGTCGACGTGGGTGGCGGTGGTCGAGGTGCTGGTCGAGGGCGCGTCCGTCCCGGCGCCCGCGCCGGCGGCCCGGCCCGTCCCGGCGGAGTCCGGCCCCGGGCCCGGGGCCCGCGCCGGGCCGCCGGGGGAGCTCACCGTCGTCCCCAGGCCTGCTTCGTCGAGCGGACGAGACGGTCCTTCAGCTCACGGGTGTGCCGGCGGCTGACGGGCAGCTCGGCGACGTCGGGTCCGCTCCCGAGCCGCACGACGTAGCCCGAGCCCGCGAGGCGCAGCTCGGTGATCAGCGGCAGCGCCACGAGGTACGACCGGTGGATCCGGACGAATCCGGCATCCGACCAGCGCTCCTCGAGCACCGACAGCGGGATCCGCACGAGGTGGCTGCCCTCGGTGGTGTGCAGGCGCGCGTAGTCGCCCTGTGCCTCCACCCAGCGCACCGTCGAGCGCTGCACCAGCTTGGTGGTGCCGGCGAGCTCGACGGGGATCACCTCGTCGTCGCCCTCCTCGTCGGTCGCGGGCTCGACGGGCACCGTGGTGCCGCGCGAGGACAGGATCCGCGAGAGCGAGGCGTAGAGCCGCTCGGGGCGCAGGGGCTTGAGCAGGTAGTCCACCGCGCCCACGTCGAACGCCTCGACGGCCCGGTCGTCGTGCGCGGTCACGAAGACCACCGACGGCGGGATGACGTAACGCGACAGGACGTTGGCCAGCTCGAGGCCGTCGAGACCCGGCATGCGGATGTCCAGGAACAGCACGTCCACGTCGGACTGCTTGGCGGGCGACGGCAGACCCGCCGGTGGCGTACCACCGCCGCCGAAGCCGCCGAGGTCCACACGGTCGCCGCCCGTGAGGATCCGCAGCGCCGAGATCGAGTCGGAGGCGCGCAGCACGGTGCCCACCCGCTGGTCCTGTTCCAGCAGGTAGGCGAGCTCCATGAGCGCCGGTTCTTCGTCGTCGACGGCGAGTACTACGAGGCCGTCGTTCTCACTCGTGTTCACTGCCACGCCATCCTGCCCAGCCGGGGTTCGCGCGTCCACGATAGGACCCGATCGGCTCGTCACCCTTCCGTGCCCCGCCGGGACCGCACATCGGAGTGGGCGCTCCGGCCGCGGACCACCCGATCGGGGGTGGGCCACTGCTCCGCCCGCGTGACGACGAGGGCCTCCACGGACGACCTGACCGGCTCTCAGCCGGGTCCGGGCTCCTGTCCCAGGGACCGGGCGCCGCCCGCGTCCGTCTGCTCCCACAGGGCCGCGCTCTGCCGCACGGCGCTCTTCAGCGCCTCGAGCTCGCTCGCCAGCGAGCGCGCGGCCGGCACCGTGTCGGAGGTGACGAGCTCGCGGTACCAGGCCGCGATGGCCGCGTTGTCCTCGCCCGAGCCCACGGGCAGCGTCTCGGCGGCCAGCCGGTCGAGCGCCGCCTGCGCCTCGGCGACGCCCTGCTCGAGATCGTCGACCCGCCCCGCGAAGGCCCGCGTCTCCTCGGGCCGCATCGCAGCCTCGCCGCCTGCGCCCGTGGCTTCCGCTGCGTCCCCCCCGGGTGGCTGGGGTGCGCTCATGCGGTGCTCCTTCCGGGCGGACGCGGTGCGACCACGTCGGACAGCACGGTACGGACCTCGGCCAGCAGTTGTCCGCCGGTTGCGGGAACGAGCAGCGGCGGACGCGCGGGCGCGCCGCCGGGCGGCGGACCCGGGGGCAGGCGCAGCACGTGGCGGCCCCGCGGGCCGTCGAGCCAGCAGAGGGGGGTGGCCGGCCGCCGGGCCTCGGCGCCGGTGCGGCGCTCGGCCACGCCGACCTGGGAGACGGCGGTGACCGTGGCGAGCAGGTCCTCGCCGGCGTCGCGGGCGCGGGTCGCGCGCTGGGTCGCGGGCAGGTCGGCGGGGAGCGCGCCGACGGGGACGGGTACGGCGGGCCCGGCGCCCGGCGGCACCGGCGGCACCAGGGCGAACACCGCCTCGGCCAGCCCGTCGGGCGCGCACGGCGCCACCCGCACGGGCGCGGCCGCGTGCTCGGGCGAGGACAGCACGGCCCCCACCCGCCCGTCGCCGAGCGCCACCGCGGCCACGGGGTCGGCGGCGTCGCGGCGGACGAGGTCGACGGCGAGCGCCCAGCCCGCCACCGCGGTCCCGACGTCGAGCAGCAGCCGCGCCGGACCGGGTTCGAGGAGCCCGCGGCGCCCCAGCGCCTGCTCCGTGGCGGTGCGGTGGCGGCGCACCTCGGCGTCGGTCTCGGCGGACCAGTGCACCGGGCGCAGGGGGTAGGGCCACGCGGCGCCGCACTGCTCGAGGACCCAGAGCAGCTCGTGGCGGTCGAGCACGATCCTCACCGGTCGTCGTGCTCCCCGAGCACCGGAGGCGTGACCAGGCGGCGCTCGTCGGGGTCGTCGGCGGGGTCGCGCCAGGGGTCGGCGTCGACGAGGTACTCGGGGTGGCGCACCCCGGACCGGCCGGTGCCCGCCGCGCCGACGGCGCCCGCGGCACCGCTCGTCGGGGGCAGGAGCGGGACGTCGGCGCCGGGGCCGGCGTGGTGCCCCGGGGTGGCGGACGGGGTGCCTGGACCCGACGGTCCGGCCGGGCTCGCGGAGTCGGCTCCGGACGACACGCCGTGGGGCCCCGGGTGGCCCGCGGGGGCGCTGCCCACGGCCGCTCCTGCACCGAGGGCGGGCGTGGTGCCGGGCGTGGTGCCGGGGGTGGTGCCGGCGGTCGGCCACGCCTCGCCGACGCGCGCCGGGCCGGCGGCCGGACCCTCGACCGCACCACCGGCGCCACCGGCACCGGGACGCGCACCCGGCTGAACCCGGCGCTCGTCGCGGCGGGTCTCGCCGCCGGCCCGTCCCGCGACCGCGCCGCCGGTCAGGCGGTCGGCCGCCGTCGGGGCCACCGGGCTCGCCGACGCCCTGGGCGTCCCGGTGCCCGGCGAGCCACGGGTCCCGCCCGGGGCGCCGGGTCCTGCGCGGCCACCCGCACCACCGGTGCCGCCGGTCCCGACCGGCCCACCGGCGCCCGCTGCCGACCCGGCCCCGCCGGGACCGCGGGCTCCGCCGGCGGGCGGGCCGTCAGGGCCCCCGCCGAGCAGACGCGAGACGAACCGCCCCAGCGGCCCCGGCCGCGCACCGGTGACCGGCGCCGGGCCACCACCACCGGGCCCCGCGCCGGGAGCCGGGCGCCCGGAGGCCGGGCCACCCGCCGGCGGAGCCGGCCCACCAGGTCGGAACGCCGGCGTCGCGGATCCGGGGGGTGCCGCGGCCCGCGCGAGGACTCCGCCCCGCGCCGGAGCGCCCGACCCCGGCGTTCCCGGCGTCGCCGTCGCGGGCACGCCGCCGCGCACGGTGGCCGGCAGTGGACCGGCTCCGCCCGGCGTCGCTCGTCCGGCGAGGCCGTCGACCGCCGACGGGGCGCCGCGTGCGGCCAGCCCGGTGTGCTCGAGGTAGGCACGGTAGGCGCCCTGCGCCGCGCGTTCGTCGGCCTGCGCGGCCTGGAACGTGCCGAACCCGTCGGGTGGACCGCCGGCGGCCAGCGCACCCGCCAGGCCCGGCATGGCGGGCGACACCCCGAGGACGGGCAACGCCGGAGGGCGGGGCGGACCGACGAGGGCCTGGACGCGCGCCAGCGCGTCGCGCACACCCTGCAGGCTACCGGCCTGCCCGGTGACCGCGTCCCCGAGCCGGCTCATCCGGGCGACCAGGGTGCGGACGTGCGCGCTGGCCGCGTCTGCGTCGCGCCCCCGCCAGGCCGACCCCAGCTCGCCGTGCGCCCGCTCGAGGCGCTGCGCCGCGGCGCGCAGCTCCTCGCCGCGAGCGGCGTGGCGCACACGGGCGGAGTCGATCGCGGCGGGGTCGGCGCCGTCGTGGACCCAGCGGTGGATGAGCTCGTGGCTCAGCGCCGAGGTGTCGCGACCGCCCCACGGGACGCCGGGGACCGGCACGGTCCACCACCTCCCGCGCCCGTGCACGTCCTGACCCCGGGGAGCCTAGGTCCGACCGGACGATGGTGGGGACCGAATCTCGTCGACCAGCCGCTCGAGCACCTCGCCGGCGTGCTCGGCCGACAACGCCGCGGTCCAGCGCACCAGGATCGCCACCCGCGCCTCGTCGATGCCCCCCCGCCCGCCACACCTGCCCCAGCCGCGGACACCGGGCCGCGCCGTCGGCCACCACCCCGGCCAGCGCGGCGCCCGCGGGGAGCTCCTCCAGCCCCGCCGGCACCACCAGCCAACCATTATCGAACACGTGTTCGAGTCTAGCGAGCACCCCGACAACCACAGGCCGTTCCGGGATCTCAGAGCCCGAAACGGCTCCACAGCGAGCGGTGCTCGAGCCACTCCATCGCCGTGCCGATCGGGTCGAGCGCGGTCGCCGGCGCGCCGGCCGCGCTGAGGACGCCGCCCAGGCCGAGCCGGGCGAGCAGGGGCCGGCGGGGCTCGACGGTGGTCGGCTCGGCACCGGGGACTCGGCGGGTCAGCACCTCGCGGGTGGTGCCGAGGTCGTCGACCAGCCCCAGCTCCAGGGCGCGCCGACCGGTCCACACCTCGCCGGTGAACAGGTCCGCGGTCTCGCGCAGGGTGTCCCCGCGCCGCGAGCGCACCCACTCGATGAACAGCTCGTGCAGCTCGGACTGCATGCCGAGCAGCCACTCGACGTCCTCGGGCTTCTCGGGCTGGAACGGGTCGAGGCGGGCCTTGTTCTCCCCCGCGGTGTGCAGGCGGCGCTCGATCCCGTAGCGCTCGATGAGCCCGGTCAGGCCGAAGCCGCCCGAGACCACGCCGATCGAGCCGACCAGCGACGTCGGGTGGGCGTAGATCTCGTCGGCCGCACAGGCGAGCCAGTACCCGCCCGAGGCGGCGACGTCCTCGCAGAAGGCCAGCACGGGCACCTCGTGCTCCTGGGCGAGCCCGCGGATGCGGTCGGCGACCAGGGCCGACTGGGTGGCCGACCCACCCGGCGAGTTGATCACCAGCGCCACGCCCTCGACGCGGTCGGCGGTGAAGGCGCGCTTGAGGGCGTCCTCGACGGTGTTGATGTTGATGACCGCCCGCGGCACCGGCCCGCTCGTCGCCGCGATCACGCCCTGGAGCCGCACCACGCTGACCGTGCGCGTGCCCGTCGCCGCGGCGAGGGGACCGGGCAGCACCGAGGACAGGGCCGAGCCGAACCGCATCTCCATGAGATCGACCCTATTCGCGCCGAGGAGGTTCGGCAGTCCGCCCTCCTCCGTCGGCGCCCTACCGACCTCCGGCGCGCTCCGGTGGGTGGCGTCAGACCCGAACGCCCGCGCGGAACTTCGGCACGCGCAGAATGATCTTCGTCCCGGCCCCGCGCTCGGTCTCGACGACGAGCCCGTAGTCGGGGCCGAAGGCCGAGCGCATGCGGTCGTCGACGTTGCCGAGGCCGACGTGCGCGCCCGAGAGGTGGGCGTCGCGGTTCTCCTCCTTGAGCGCCTGGGGGTCCATGCCGACGCCGTCGTCCTCGACGGTGATCGTGCACTCCGCGCCCGAGTCCTCGGCGGTGAGCGTCACCGTCCCGCCACCGGGCTTGCCCGACAGGCCGTGGCGCACCGCGTTCTCCACCAGCGGCTGCAGGGCCAGGAACGGCAGGACCACCGAGAGCACCTCGGGCGCGACCTGCACCTTGACCGTCAGGCGGTTGCCGAAGCGCGCGTGCTCGAGGGTCAGGTACCGGTCGATGTTCTTGAGCTCATCGGCCAGGGTCGTGTACTCGCCGGCCTGGCGGAACGAGTAGCGCGTGAAGTCGGCGAACTCCATGAGCAGCTCGCGCGCCCGCTCGGGGTCGGTGCGGATGAACGAGGCGACGGTGTTGAGCGCGTTGTAGATGAAGTGCGGCGAGATCTGCGCGCGCAGCGCCCGGACCTCGGCGCGGTTGAGCCGCGCGCGGGACTCGTCGAGGTCGGCGAGCTCGAGCTGGCTCGACACGTACCGGGCGACCTCGGCCGACGCGCGCAGCAGCACCGGCCCCGGGGTGTCCGCGCTGACCGCGGCGAGCGTGCCGGCGACGTTGCCGTCGACCTCGAGCGGCACGACGACGATGCCGCGCACCGGGCACTCCTGCGACCCGCACTCGATATCCTTGCGGCTGGCCACCTGCTGGCGCCCCGTGCGCATGCACTTCTCCGCGTACTGGCGCACGTCCAGGCTGTGGTGCTCGGCCTCGCCGTCCCACGCCAGCGGCACGCAGTCCGCGCCGGTCATCGACAGCGCCTCGGTGTCGAGCAGCGTCCGCAGGTACGGGACGGCGAACTGCGCGGAGCCCTCCGAGAGCCCTTCGCGCAGCGCCGGCGCGGCCAGCGACACGGTGTGCAGCGTCGAGAACGTCGCGCGCTCCAGCGGCGACGCGAACTGGTTGCGCCGCTTGACCCGGCGGTAGACCAGCACGGCGGCCACCAGCGCGATCGCCACCACGACGGCGGCGACCAGGCGCGGATCGGTCAACCAGCTGGGCACGACACCTATTTGACCAGACGCGACAGGCGGCGGTCCGCCAGCGCACGCCCCTGGGTCTGGCAGGTGGGGCAGTACTGGAAGGACCGTTCGGCGTAGGACACCTCCCGGACGGTGTCGCCGCAGACCGGGCACGGCAGCCCGGTGCGCGCGTGCACCCGCATCCCGGAGCGCTTCTC
>JAQSWW010000294.1 GCA_029266415.1 Actinomycetospora sp.
CGGCGTGGCCAAGGCGCTGCAGGGCGAGGGCGTCGGGTCGCTGCTGCTCGACGACCTCCTCGCCGAGGCGGATCGGCGCAGCCCCGTGGTCCTGCTCGAAGTGCGGGCCGACAACGAGGCGGCCCAGCGCCTGTACCAGCGGCGCGGGTTCACCGAGATCGGCCGGCGCCGCGGCTACTACCAGCCCAGCGGCGACGACGCCGTCGTCATGAAGCGCAAGCGCGTCCGTGCCCTCGGGCGGACGTCGGGGGTGGGACGTGCCTGAGCATCGGGTGGGTGGGGAGGCCTTGGTGATCGGCTTCGAAACCTCCTGCGACGAGACCGGCGTCGGGCTGGTCCGCGGGCACACGCTGCTCGCCGACGCGCTGGCGACGTCGATGGCCGAGCACGAGCGCTTCGGCGGCGTCGTCCCCGAGATCGCCTCCCGGGCGCACCTGGAGGCGATGGTCCCGACCGTGCACCGCGCGCTCGCCGAGGCGGGGGCGACCGTCGACGACGTCGACGCCGTCGCGGTCACCTCCGGGCCGGGCCTGACCGGTGCCCTGCTCGTCGGGGTGGCCGCCGCCAAGGCCTACGCCCTCGCGCTGGGCAAGCCGCTGTACGGGGTCAACCACCTGGCGGCGCACGTCGCCGTCGACGAGCTGCAGCACGGGCCGCTGGCCGAGCCCTCGATCGCGCTGCTGGTCTCCGGCGGGCACAGCTCGCTGCTGCTGGTGCCCGACCTCTCCCGGGAGGTCGAGTCGCTGGGCCGCACGGTGGACGACGCGGCGGGGGAGGCGTTCGACAAGGTCGCCCGCGTGCTCGGCCTGCCGTTCCCCGGCGGCCCGCCGATCGACAAGGCCGCCCGGGACGGCGACCCGTCGTCCATCGCCTTCCCGCGCGGGCTGACCGGCCCCCGCGACGCCCCCTACGACTTCTCGTTCTCCGGCCTGAAGACGGCGGTCGCGCGCTGGGTGGAGGCCCGGCAGCGGGCAGGGGAACCGGTGCCGCTGGCCGACGTGGCGGCGTCCTTCCAGGAGGCGGTGGCCGACGTGCTCACCGCGAAGGCGGTGCGCGCCTGCCGCGACCACGGCGTCGACCACCTCGTCCTCGGCGGGGGTGTGGCGGCGAACTCGCGGCTGCGGGCGCTGGCCGAGGAGCGCTGCGCCGCCGCCGGCATCGTGCTGCGCGTGCCGAGTCCCCGGCTGTGCACCGACAACGGGGCGATGGTGGCCGCGCTCGGCTCCCGCCTGGTGGCGTCCGGCGTCGCGCCGTCGGAGCCGGACCTCGGCGCGGACAGCTCGCTGCCGATCGACGTCGTCAGCCGCTGAGCGGGGCGCAGACCAGCACCGTCGGCGCACCGGCCACCCGGGTGACCACCACGACGGCGGAACCGCTCCCGGGTCCCCTCAGCTGCCTGGCCAGCGCCTCGGGCTCGATCGGTGAGCCGCGCTTCTTCACGACCACCCGCCCGACCCCCCGGGCGCGCAGCAGCGCCCGCAGCTTCTTGAGGTTGAACGGGAGCACCTCGGTGACCCGGTAGGAGCTGACCCACGGGGACGCGGCCGGGGCGTCCGACGTCAGGTAGGCGATGGTCGGGTCGATCAGGGTCGCGTCGAGCTCGCCGGCCACGCACGCCACCAGCCCGGAGCGGATGACGGCGGGATCGGGCTCGTGCAGCCAGCCGCGCACCGGTCCGGTCGGGGCGAGGCCGGGGTCGGTATGGGCGGTGAGCTCGTGGACGCCGTCGCGCACGACGGTCGCCCGCCGCCACGTCGTCGACAGCCCGCGCCCCCACAGCAGCGCCTCGACGATGGAGCCGCCGACCGAGACCCACTCGGCCTCGACACCGGCGGGAACGCGGTCGTGATCCAGGCCCGGGGCGACCTTGACGACCGTCGACGGCACGCGGTCGAGCAGGGCCGTGACCGTCGACCACGGCGGCGACCAGCGGTCGGGGTCCAGTTGGCGACGTCCGCCCGCCCGCCGGGCCGGGTCCATCACGGCGGCCGGGCAGCCGGCCACCCGCCCGTCCCGCGCGTCCGCCACCAGGTCGACGACGTCGCCGGCGACGACCCGCACGCGGTCGGCAAGGCCCAGGGCCTCGACGTTCGCCGCGGTCAGCTCGCGGGCCACCGGGTCCAGGTCGACGGCGACCACGTCCACGCCCGCCCGGGCCAGGGCGATCGTGTCCGTGCCGGCCGCGCATCCCAGATCGGCCACCGCCGGCGCGCCGCCGGCCAGCAGGCGGCCGGCCCGCCGCGCCGCCAGCTCCGGGCGGCCGGCCTGCTCGAGGGCGTCCGCGGTGAGGAACAGGACGTCGGCGTCGGCGCCGAACACCGGTCGGGCGCGGGCGCGCAACCGGGCCAGCTCCCACGCCGGACCCGCGTGCGCCACCCCGACCTCCGCACGCAGCCGGGCGACGCCGGGCAGCACCTCCACGCCCTCGGCGACCAGCGCGGCGGCCCGGTCCGCAGCGGCGACACCCTCCGGCGTCCGCAGCCAGCGCAGGCGCGCGACGGCGTCGTCGTCGGAGGGGGTGAGGGGCACGGGTCCAGCGTGGCGCACGCCGAGGTCAGGCGTCCGGGTGACCCGGTTGAGCGGCTGGCACTCTCGTGGGTAGAGTGCCAATCGACACGGGTTGGCGCCCGACCCCCGCGACGGCGGGTGCCCGGACTCGTGCCACAGCATCAGCACCACCACATGCACCATTCACCAGCCCGTCCGACACCGAAGGGGGCGTCACCGACGTGACGACCGCTACCAAGGTCAGCATCAAGCCGCTGGAGGACCGGGTCGTGGTCCAGGCCAACGAGGCC
>JAQSWW010000166.1 GCA_029266415.1 Actinomycetospora sp.
CGGGCCACGGCGTCCTCGTCGAAACCCTCCACCGCGCCGGGCGGCAGCAGGTCGGCGTAGGCCGAGGTCCACACGGTGCGCTGCACGCGGGCGATCGCGTCCGCGTCGTCGGGGACCGCGGGGCGGACGGAGGCGAGCGCCATGTCGGGATCCTAGAGACCACCGTCACCGCGCGCCGCACGCTCGCACGGGGTACCGGCCCGGCAGGACCACCACGGAGGAGACATGACCGCGACCGACGAGATGCTGGCGGCGAACGCGACCTACGCGCGGGGCTTCGACCGGCCCGGCCTGCCCGGACCGCCGTCGCGCGGGGTCGCGGTCGTGGCCTGCATGGACGCCCGCCTCGACGTCTACCGCGTCCTGGGCCTGGGCGAGGGCGAGGCCCACGTCATCCGCAACGCCGGCGGGGTCGTCACCGACGACGTCCTGCGCTCGCTCGCGGTCAGCCAGCGCAAGCTGTCGACCCGCGAGGTCGTGCTCCTCCACCACACCAAGTGCGGCATGGCGACCTTCAGCGACGACGACTTCGTCGCGGAGCTCGAGGCCGACACGGGGCAGCGGCCCACCTGGGCGCCCGGCACGTTCGCCGACACCGAGCAGGACGTCCGCGACTCGCTGGCCGCCGTGCGCTCCAGCCCGTTCCTGCCCCACACCGACGCCGTGCGCGGGTTCGTCTACGACGTCGACACCGGCGCGCTCTCCGAGGTCTCGTGACGGGGCTCGACATCACGGCCGAGCTCGACGTCCCGCACCGCCCGGACCTCGCGCCGATCGGCCGCCAGCTCGACGCGCTCGCGCCGGTGGCCGCCCGCTTCCTCGTGCCCGACAACGCCACGGCGCGCGCGGCGGTCGCCGGGCTGGTGGTCGCCGCCGAGGTCCGGCGGCGCGGCGCCGAGACCGTCGCCGTCCTCAACGCGCGCGACCGCAACACCCTCGGCCTGCGCCGCGACCTGCTGGGGCTGCTGGCCCTCGGCGTGCACGAGGTGCTGCTGCTGCGCGGCGACCGGCCGGACGACGGCGACGAGGACGGCCCGCTGACCGTCGGTGCGATGCTCCGCGAGGCCCGCGCGCTGGCCGAGGAGCACGAGGCGACCCTGCGCGTCGGCGTCGTCGCCGCCCCGGGCCGCGACCTCCCGCGCTGGAAGCGCGACGCCGACGTCGTGTGGCTGGCCCCGACGTTCTCGCTGCCGGCGGTGCAGGAGTGGCGCGAGCGCCACGCCGACCTCGCCGCGCCGGTCCGCGCCGGCGTGCTCGTGCCCACCGGGCCGAAGATGGCCCGCGGGGTCGCCGAGGGCATGGACCTGGACCTGCCCGCCGGCCTCGTGGAGGCGCTCGGCGAGGACGACACCGCGGGCGTCGACGCCGCCTGCGAGCACGCGCTGGCGCTGCGCGACGCCGGGGTCGACGGCATCCATCTCGTGGCCGTCAGCCGCTACCGCGACGCCGCCCAGCGGCTGGCCGGCCTCGTCTAGGCAGGCCGCGGGAGCGGCAGCGCCGGCGGCTCGTCGTCGGCCATCCGTACCGCGGCGGCGGGGTGCTCCACGAGCGCCAGCACCCGCGACGCCATGAACCGCGCGGTGCGCACCGGCGTCCCGCCGCGCGTCACCTCGCTGACCTCCACGACGCCGCGGCCGTGCGCGATGTCCACGCGCCGCCCGGCCTTCGTGGCCTCGACCTCCCACGTCCGCGTCGCGCCACCGGCGTCGACGACGATCTCCACACGGTCCCCGACCACGGGTCCTCCTCATCCTCTTCTCCCTGGTCAACGCCGGTGCGACCCGGTTGATTCCGCGTCGACGGTCGAGCTCCGTCTCCCGGCGTTGTCGGGGGGCTGGGGCAGGATGCGGATCGTGGAGACGATGTCCGCCGCCCAGGCGCGACGGGCCGCCGTCGCGGCGCAGGGCCTCGCCCGTCCCGCGCGCCGCGGGCAGCCCACGCGCGCCACGCTGACCGCCACCGTGCGCCACCTCGGGCTGCTCCAGCTCGACTCGGTCAACGTGGCGGTCCGGGCGCACTACGCGCCCCTGTTCTCCCGCCTCGGCGCCTACGACCGCGACGCCCTCGACGCGCTCGCCTGGCCGCGCACGGCCGCGGAGCGCCGGCGCCGGGCGATGGTCGAGTACTGGGTGCACGAGGCGAGCCTGCTGCCGGTGGACGACTGGCCGTTGTTCCGCTGGCGCATGCGTGACAACGCCGCGCGCGAGAACCGCTGGCTGGGCAACGCGCTCGACCACCGCCCCGACATCCTCGACGCCGTGCAGGAGGCGATCGCGGCGCACGGCCCGCTCGAGGCCTCGGAGGTCGAGCGGGTCCTCGGTGACGGCGGCGACCGGCGGGCCCGTGCCCACGGCGGCTGGTGGACGCGCTCGGACATCAAGGTGGCCTGCGAGCACCTCTTCGCCACCGGCGCCCTCACCACCGGCACGCGCCGCGGCTTCCGGCGCGCCTACGAGCTGCCCGAGCGCGTCCTGCCGCCCGAGGTGCTGGCCCGCGACCCGGCGCGCGACGAGGCGATGCGGGAGCTCGTGCGGAAGGCGGCGACGGCGCTCGGCGTCGCCACCGAGCCCGACCTGCGCGACCACCACCGCCTGCCGCCCGCGGAGTCGCAGGCCGCCGTGGCCGAGCTCGTCGACGCCGGTGAGCTGGAGCCCGTGGCCGTGGAGGGCTGGTCCGCGCCTGCCTACCTCGCGCCCGGCGCGCGGCTGCCCCGGCGCGTCACGGGGCGGGCGCTGCTGGCGCCGTTCGACCCGCTGATCTGGTTCCGCGCGCGCACCCTGCGGCTGTTCGGCTTCCACTACCGCATCGGCATCTACACGCCCGCCGAGAAGCGCACGCACGGCTACTACGTCTTCCCGTTCCTGCTCGACGGGCGGCTCGTGGCGCGCGTCGACCTCAAGGCCGACCGGGTCGGCGGGGTGCTACGGGTGCTCGGCGCGTACGCCGAGGACGGGGTGGACGAGCCCCGGGTCGCCGCCGAGCTGGCCGCCGAGCTGGCGGCGATGGCGGCGTGGCTCGGCCTGGGGAGCGTCGTCGTCGAGGGCCCGGGCGACCACGCCCCGGCGCTGGCTCAGGCGGTCAAGGTCGGCGGGTGGACGTAGCGCACGCCGGGAGGCAGGTGCCCCGTGCGTGAGGTGCGGGCGAGCACGCTGAGCAGGTCCTCGCGGAAGGCCTGGGCCGCCCGGGTGGGGGCGACGTCGGTGCGGTGGGCCAGCGAGATCGTCCGATGGCTCCAGGCCCCGCCGTCGAGCCGGGTCGCCCGCAGCGTCGGGTGCCCGGCCAGCACGAGGCTCGGCACGATCGCCACACCCAGCCCTCGCTCCACCATGCGCAGCACGGCGTCCATCTCCCCGCCCTCGACGGCGATCCGCGGCGTCACCCCGGCCGCCTCGCACGCCGCCAGCGTCACCTCGCGCAGCTCGTAGCCCGGGCGGTTGACCACCAGCGGGTGCGCGGCGAGCTCGACGACGCCGATGTGGTCGCCGAGGTCGGGCCACCCGCGGGCGGCGACGACGACGAGCTCCTCGCGCAGCACCGGCGTCAGTGCGAGGTCGCGCACCGTCTCGCCGCGGTCGATGACGAGCGCGAGGTCGAGCTGGCCGCGCTGGAGGTCGGCGACGAGGTCCTGCGAGCCGCCCTCGGCGATCTGCAGGGCGATGTCGGGGTAGCGGCCGTGGAACACCTCGAGCACGTCGGCGACCACGCTGACGCAGAGGCTGGGCGTGGCCCCGAGGCGCAGCCGCCCGCGGCGCAGCCCGGCCAGCTCGGCGATCTCCAGCCGGGCGGTCTCGGAGTCCGCGACGATCCGGCGCGCCAGCGGCAGCAGCGCCTCACCGGCCGCCGTCGGTGTGACGTTGTCGTGACCGCGCGTGAGCAACGTCTCGCCGAGGTCCTCCTCGAGCGTGCGGATCTGCTTGCTCAAGGTGGGCTGTGCGACCCGGCACACGGCCGCTGCCTGCGTGAACCGGCCGGTGTCCACCACAGCGAGGAAGTAGCTGAGCTGTTTGATGGTCATGGCCATAGCTCGAAGCTATGCCATCCCCGTCTTGCATGCATTAGCGCTCAGCGGGTCCTCGACTTACCGTTTTCACGTGGTCATCACCCCGCAGCGCAACATCGTCTCGAGGACGTGGGGCACCTCGGTCGGCAAGAAGTCGGTCATCGCCGTGACCGGGGCCATCTTCCTGCTCTACGTCACCGCCCACATGCTCGGCAACCTGAAGGTCTTCTTCGGGATCGAGTCCTTCGACGCCTACGCGCAGCACCTGCGCGAGATCGGCGAGGCCATCGTCGGTTACGAGGGTGTCCTGTGGATCGCCCGCGTCGTGCTGCTGTCCAGCCTCGTGCTGCACATGTGGGCGGCCTTCTCGCTCTGGTACAAGGCGAAGAGGGCCCGCCCGGTGGGCTACCAGCACCGCCAGCGCTGGGAGGGCAGCTACGCCGCGCGCACGATGCGCTGGGGCGGGGTGATCATCGCCCTGTTCCTCGTGTGGCACATCCTCGACCTGACGACGGGCACGGTGAACCCGCTGCCGGGTGAGTCCAGCGCCTACACGAAGCTCGTCGCGAGCTTCGATCGCTGGTACGTCTCGCTCTTCTACATCCTGGCGGTCGTCGCGCTGGGCTTCCACATCCGGCACGGCCTCTGGTCGGCCATCCAGACCTTCGGCGCCAACAGCGCCATGAAGCAGAACGCGCTCAAGACATTCGCCTTCGTCGTGGCGGCGGTGATCACGATCGGTTTCGCCGTCGTGCCGCTGGCCGTGATGACCGGTCTGGTGAGGTGACGATGTCCGAACTGCAGCAGGAACCCACGGCCGTCCAGGGCGAGGGACGCTACGTCCTCGGCGACCCCATCGCCGACACGCGCGCCCCGGACAGCCCGGTCGCCGACCGCTGGAGCGACCGCAAGTTCTCCGCGAAGCTCGTCAACCCGGCCAACCGCCGGAAGATGAGCGTCCTCGTGGTCGGCACCGGCCTGGCCGGCGCCGCGGCGGCGGCGACCCTGGGCGAGGCGGGCTACCACGTCAAGTCGTTCTGCTACCAGGACAGCCCGCGGCGCGCGCACTCCATCGCCGCGCAGGGCGGCATCAACGCCGCCAAGAACTACCGCTACGACGGCGACTCGGTGCACCGCCTGTTCTACGACACGGTCAAGGGCGGCGACTTCCGCTCGCGCGAGTCCAACGTGCACCGCCTCGCCGAGGTCAGCCTCAACATCATCGACCAGTGCGTCGCGCAGGGCGTGCCCTTCGCCCGCGAGTACTCGGGGCTGCTCGACACGCGCTCGTTCGGCGGCACGCAGGTCTCCCGCACCTTCTACGCCCGCGGGCAGACGGGCCAGCAGCTGCTGCTGGGCGCCTACCAGGCGCTCGAGCGCCAGGTGCACGCCGGCACCGTCGAGGTCCACCCGCGCACCGAGATGCTCGACCTGATCGTCGTGGACGGGAAGGCGCGCGGGATCGTCACCCGCAACCTGTTCACCGGGGCGATCGACACCCACCTCGCGGACGTCGTGATCCTGTGCTCCGGCGGCTACGGCAACGTCTACTACCTGTCGACGAACGCCAAGGGCTCCAACGTCACCGCCGCCTGGCGGGCGCACAAGCGGGGCGCGCTGTTCGCGAACCCTTGCTACACCCAGATCCACCCGACCTGCATCCCGGTCAGCGGCGAGTACCAGTCGAAGCTGACCCTGATGTCGGAGTCGCTGCGCAACGACGGCCGCGTGTGGGTGCCCAAGGAGCGCGGCGACGACCGCGACCCGAACTCGATCCCCGAGGACGAGCGCGACTACTACCTGGAGCGCCAGTACCCGTCGTTCGGGAACCTGGTGCCCCGCGACATCGCGTCCCGCGCCGCGAAGAACATGTGCGACGCGGAGCACGGCGTCGGGCCCGGCGGGCTGGGTGTCTACCTGGACTTCTCCGACGCCATCGAGCGTCTCGGGCGCCCGGCCGTCGAGGCCAAGTACGGCAACCTCTTCGAGATGTACGAGCGCATCACCGGGGACGACCCGTACGAGGTCCCGATGCGCATCTACCCGGCCATCCACTACACGATGGGCGGGCTGTGGGTCGACTACGACCTGCGCTCGACGATCCCGGGCCTGTTCGTGGGCGGGGAAGCCAACTTCTCCGACCACGGCGCCAACCGCCTCGGCGCCTCGGCGCTGATGCAGGGCCTGTCCGACGGGTACTTCGTGCTGCCGACGACGGTGGCCGACTACCTCGCCGCCGGCCCGTTCGACGAGGTCCCGCAGGACCACCCGGCCGTCCAGGAGGCGGTGGACTCGACCCGCGCGCGGATCGACAAGCTGCTCTCGGCCAACGGCCACCGCACCGTCGACTCGTTCCACCGCGAGCTGGGTCAGCTCGTCTGGGACCAGTGCGGGATGGCCCGCAGCAAGGAGGGCCTGGAGAAGGCCCTCGACCGGATCCCCTCGCTGCGCGAGGAGTTCTGGCGCGACGTCAAGATCGTCGGCACCGGCGACGGGTTCAACCAGTCGCTGGAGAAGGCCAACCGGGTCGCCGACTTCATGGAGCTCGCGGAGCTCATGTGCCTCGACGCGCTGCACCGCGAGGAGTCCTGCGGCGGGCACTTCCGTGTCGAGCACCAGACCGAGGACGGCGAAGCGCAGCGCGACGACGACAACTTCTCGTACGTCGCGGCGTGGGAGTACACCGGTGACAACCAGCGGCCGGTGCTGCACAAGGAGGACCTCGAGTTCTCCTACGTGCATCCGACCCAGCGCAGCTACAAGTAGCGGAGTCAGACGTGAAGCTCACCCTCCGCATCTGGCGGCAGGCCTCCCCGGAGGCCAAGGGCAAGATGCAGAAGTACGTGCTCGACGACGTCGAGCCCGACATGTCCTTCCTCGAGATGCTCGACGTGCTCAACGAGAAGCTCGTCATCGACGGCAAGGACCCCGTGTCGTTCGACCACGACTGCCGTGAGGGCATCTGTGGCTCCTGCGGCATGGTCATCAACGGCAACGCGCACGGGCCGCAGCAGTACACGACGACGTGCCAGCTGCACATGCGGCACTTCGACGACGGCGACACGATCGACATCGAGCCCTGGCGGGCCCGGGCCTTCCCGGTGGTCAAGGACCTCGTCGTCGACCGCAGCGCGCTCGACGAGATCATCAAGTCGGGCGGCTACATCTCCGTCAACACCGGTTCGGCGCCCGAGGCGCACGCGATCCCGGTGGACAAGGTCTCCGCCGACGACGCGTTCGACGCGGCCACCTGCATCGGGTGCGGCGCCTGCGTCGCGGCCTGCCCCAACGGCAGCTCGATGTTGTTCACCGCGGCCAAGGTGACCCACCTGGGCCTGCTCCCGCAGGGGCAGCCCGAGCGGCAGAGCCGCGCGGTCAACATGCTCACGCGGCAGGACGAGCTGGACTTCGGCGGGTGCACCAACGTCGGGGCGTGCCACGAGGTGTGCCCGAAGGGCATCCCGCTGGCCACGATCGCCCAGCTCAACCACGACGTCCTCGGCGCCACGCTGACCGGGGCGCGCTCGGACTAGCGCGCCGGCGATCTCGAACTGATCGAAGGGCGCCTTCGCTCGACACATCCGAGCGAAGGCGCCCTTGGGTCGTTTCCGGGTCGGGCCTCAGCCGGCGGGGTGCCGGGCCGGGGCCAGCAGCGACGCCGCGGAGCCCGAGCGGACCGCGGCGGCCTCCGCCGGGTCGAGACCTGCGGCGTCGAGGCGGTCGAGCGGGTCGGTGACGCCCATGTCGAACGGGAAGTCGGTGCCGAGCGCCACCCGGTCGGCGCCGGCGACGGCCACGAGGTGGCGCAGCGACTCGGGCGTGTAGACCAGCGCGTCGAACCACAGCCGCCGCAGCGCGGTGCTCGGTGGGGCGGCGGCCGCGCGGTCACCGGGGCGGGCGTGCCAGGCGTGGTCCTGGCGGGCCGTGCCGGACGGGAAGAAGCCGCCGCCGTGCGCGGCCAGCACCCGCGCGCCCGGGGCGGCGTCGAGCACCCCCGACGCGACGAGCCGGGAGAGCGCCACGGTGGTCTCGACCGGGTTGCCGACGGCGTTCGACAGGTAGCCGACGTCGAGGCGCTCGCCGAGCGTGCAGCCCCACGGGTGGACGAACACGACCGCCTCCAGCTCCGAGGCCGCCGCCCAGAACCCGGCCAGCGCCGGGTCGTCGAGCTCGCGGCGCACCCCGTCGGGCCCCGTGACGTGCGTCGATACCTCGACCCCGCGCAGGCCCGCGCCCACCGCGGCGCGCAGGACGTCCACGGCGAGGTCGGGGTGCTGCAGGGGCGCCGTGCCGAGGCCGACGAGCCGCCCGGGAGCCGCGGCGCAGTGCGCGCCCACCCCGTCGTTGACCGCCGCGGCGTACCGGGCCGCGAGGTCGCGCTCCGCCCACGTGTGGTGGATCGGCATCGGGCTGACCAGCTGGACGTCGATCCCGGCCGCGTCCATCGCCGCGAGCCGGGCGTCCACCGACGTCAGCGCGGGGAACAGGCCCGCGATCTGCTCGCGGTTGACGCGCGCCGACGCCGCGCCGGCCGCGCGGGCCTCGTCGGCGCGGGCCGCGGCGAGCGCGGGCTCCTCGGCGACGAGGCCTTCGGCGGCGGGCACGAGGACGTGCGCGTGGACGTCGACGGTGGGCCCGGCGGTCGGGTCGGTCATGCGTGCTCCCGGTGGCGGGGACGGGTGCGGTGGCGCGGGCGGGCGCCCGGGACGGCGACGGGCTCGACGCCGGGGACGATGCGGCTGGCGAGCGTGCCGATGCCCTCGACCTCCAGGGTCACGACGTCGCCCGGGGCCAGCGGCGGCAGGTCCTCGCGCGAGGTCCCGCGGCCCCACAGCTCGCCCAGGCAGCCGCCGTGGCCGCAGGTCCCGGAGCCGAGCACGTCGCCGGGGCGCACCTCGGTGCCCCGGGACGCGTACGCCACGAGGTCGCCGAAGGGCCAGCCCATGTTGGACAGCAGATCCTCGCCGACCACGCGCCCGTTGATCGAGGCGGTGAGCGCCAGGTCGAGGAAGCCCTCGCCGTCCGGGGCGAACGCGTCGGCGGTCACGAGCCACGGTCCGAGCGTCGTGGCGGTGTCCTTGCCCTTCGCCGGGCCCAGGCCGACCTGCATTTCGCGGGCCTGCAGGTCGCGGGCCGACCAGTCGTTGAGGATCGTCAGCCCGGCGACGTGGCCCCACCCGTCGCCCGGGGCGACGTCGCGGCCCGTCCGCCCGATCACCGCGGCCACCTCGAGCTCGAAGTCGAGCACGGCGCAGCCCGGGGGCACGGGCACGTCGTCGGCGGGGCCGAGCGTCGCGTAGGGGTTGGAGAAGTAGAACGTCGGCGCGTCGTACCAGGCCTCGGGGAGGCCGGCGAGGTTCCGCATGCCCTCGACGTGCTCCTCGAACGCCACGAAGTCCCGCACGGTCGGCGGTTCCAGCGGCGCGAGCAGGCGCACGTCGGCGAGGGGGAGCGGCCGGGCGCGCCGCGCGTCGCGCCCGGCCGCGGTCAGGTCGCCCGAGCGCAGCAGCTCGAGCAGGGTCACCGGGCGGTCGAGCAGGCGCACCCGCTCGTCACCGGGCTCACCCTCGACGACCCCGACGCGGGGGCCGTCGCCGGTGGCGACCGTCGCGATCCTCATGAGATCCTGGCCGCCATCAAACCGGGGGCGCGACGAAGACGCCGCGGTCGGGGTCGTTGAACGACTTCTTGGCGACGAACTCGCTCATCGGGTTCGCGGTGCCCCACTGGTCGGAGACCATCGGG
>JAQSWW010000295.1 GCA_029266415.1 Actinomycetospora sp.
GCGGCGGCCTGGCGGCGGTCGTATGTCACGAACGCGCTGACCGTCTTGCCCGACCCGACGAGTACCTCGGCGGTCACCACTCGATTCCCCGCTGACCCTTCTGTCCCGCGTCCATCGGGTGCTTGATCTTCGTCGTCGCCATGACCAGGTCCGCGGCCTCGACCAGCTCCGGCGCCGCGTCGCGGCCGGTGATGATCACGTGCTGGCGGCCCTCCCGGCGGGCGAGCACGTCGACGACGTCCGCGACGTCCACCCAGCCCCACTTCATCGGGTAGGTGAACTCGTCGAGCACGTAGACGTCGTGCACCTGCGCCTCGATCCGCCGGCGGATCTCCGCCCAGCCCTCGCGGGCCTTCGCGGCGTGGTCGTCCTCCCTGCCCTGTTTGCGGGCCCACGACCACCCCTCCCCCATCTTGTGCCACTCCACCGGCCCACCCTCGCCGGTCTGGCGGTGCACCTGGCCCAGCGCGCGGAACGCCGTCTCCTCCCCCACGCGCCACTTCGCGGACTTCACGAACTGGAACACCCCGACCGACCAGCCCTGCGCCCACCCGCGCAATGCCAGGCCGAACGCCGCAGTCGACTTGCCCTTCATCTCGCCGGTATGCACTACGAGCAGCGGGCGGTTGCGGCGCTGGCGCGTGGTGAGGCCATCGGCGGGGACGGTCTCGACACGGCCCTGTGGCATCGGCGGCTCCTTTGCGAACTCGAGGTCAGGCAGCGCGGGCGGCGTGCACGACGCCGGCGACGCGCTCGGCGGACAGGTCCGCGAGGGTGACGAGCGATGCCCCTGCCGCGACGGCAAGCCGACTCGCGAGACCGAGGCGGACGGGCCCGGCCTCGCAGTCGACCACCACGGTGACGACGCCGTCGGCGGCGAGCAGGCCGGCGGCGCGGACGGCATCACGCAGTGGGTCCCCGCCAGGACGGGCGGGGACAGTTGCCCGGCCGTCGGTGAGCACGACCAGCAGGGGACGACGGCGGGGGTCGCGCAGCCGTTCGGCGGCCAGGAGTCGGCGGGCCCGGAGCAGACCGCCGGCCAGGGGGGTGCGTCCTCCGGTGCGCAGCGCGGCGAGCCGGACCTGTGCGGCGGGGACGCTCGACGTGGGCGGCAGGACGACCTCGGCCCCGGCAGCCCGGAACACGACGAGCCCGACCTTGTCCCGCCGCTGGTAGGCGTCGCGCAGCAGCGACAGCACCGCGCCGGAGACCGCGGACATCCGCTTCCGGGCGGCCATCGAGCCCGAGGCGTCGACGGCGAACAGCACGAGGTTGCCCTCGCGGCCCTCACGCTCGGCGCGGCGCAGGTCGCCGCGCTCCAGGAGCAGCCCGGCGCCCGTGCGACCGCGTCTGCGCTGGTGGGGCGCGGCGGTCGCGACCGTGGCCGGCAGGTGCAGCTCGGCGGCGCGACGGGGCGCGCCGTGGGCGGGTCGGACGACGCGGCCGGTGTCGGTGCGAGCCCGCGAACGGCGACCCGGCGCGCCTTCCCCGACGCCGGGAACCTCGAGGCGGCGGGCCCGGAAGGGGGCGGACGGCGGTGGGGCGGCCCGCGCGGTCCCGTCGCCGGCGGGGCGCGGTGTGGCGTCGGGCGAACGGTTCGCGGTCTCCGGCGGGGGCACGCCCCCTTCCGGGCCGTCCGGACCACCGTCGGGATCGGGTTCCGGCTCGCTCTCGCCCAGGGCCTCGTCGAGGGCCTGCTCGTCCAGCCCGGGTTCGTCGAACGGGTCGCGGCGTCGCCGGTGCGGCAGTGCGAGCCGAGCGGCGGCTCGGACGTCCTCCGCCGCGACGACGTCGGCGTCCCGCCACGCTGCGTGGGCCGTCGCGGCGCGGGCGATCACGAGGTCCGCGCGCATGCCGTCGACGTCGAATGCCGCGCAGACCATGGCGATCCGGCGTAGCTCGGCCTCGGGCAGCGCGACCGACGCCAGCCGGGCTCGCGCGGCGGCGATGCGGTCCGCGGTGTCGACCTCGGCGTCGGCGAACATCGCCGCGAACGTGTCCGGGTCGGCCTCGAACGCCATCCGGCGCCGCACGACCTCGACGCGGGTCTCGACGTCCCGGGACGCCCGGATCTCCACCGTGAGCCCGAAGCGGTCGAGCAGCTGCGGCCGCAGCTCGCCCTCCTCCGGGTTCATCGTCCCGACCAGCAGGAACGACGAGGCGTGCGAGACCGACACCCCGTCGCGCTCGACGTGCGCACGGCCCATCGCCGCGGCGTCGAGCAGCAGGTCGACGAGGTGGTCGTGCAGGAGGTTGACCTCGTCCACGTAGAGCACACCGCGGTGGGCGTCGGCGAGCAGCCCGGGCTGGTAGGCGCGCACGCCCTCCGCGAGCGCCCGCTCCAGGTCGAGCGAGCCGACGAGCCGGTCCTCGGTGGCCCCGACCGGCAACTCGACAAGCCGGGCGGGGCGAACGCCGCCGCCGGGGACGCGAGCCACCCCCGCCGCCGTTGCAGTAAAGCCACGTTCATGCAACGTGGTTGCAGGAACGTGGCTTTCCAGACGGCGTAGATCGCTCGGGCGCCCGGTCCCGGCAGGGTGCGGTCCGTCCGGGCAGGCGGCGTCGGGTGCTTCCGGATCGCAGGAGAACCGGCAGCCCGGGACGACCGGGACGGCCGGCAGCAGTGCCGCCAACGCGCGGACCGCCGTCGACTTCGCCGTGCCCTTCTCCCCGCGCACCAGCACCCCGCCGACGCCGGGGTGGACGGCGTTGAGCAGCAGCGCCAGGCGCAGGTCGTCGTGGCCGACGACGGCGGAGAACGGGAAGCGGG
>JAQSWW010000296.1 GCA_029266415.1 Actinomycetospora sp.
CGCGTTGCCGACGAAGGTCGCGGGGTCGTCCGACCAGTCGACGATGTCGATCTTCTCCCCGGCCAGCTCGCTCATCACGCCGCGCACGCGGGCACCCATCGGCCCGATGCACGCGCCCTTGGCGTTGACCCCGGACAGCATCGACCGCACGGCGATCTTCGTGCGGTGCCCCGCCTCCCGGGCGACGGCAACGATCTCCACGGAGCCGTCGACGAGCTCGGGCACCTCGAGCGCGAACAGCCTGCGCACTAGGTTCGGGTGGGTACGGGACAGGGTGATCTGCGTGCCACGCATGCCGCGCGTGACGCCGACGACGTAGCAGCGCAGCCGCTCGCCGTGCACATAGCGCTCCCCCGGCACCTGCTCGGCCTGCGGGAGGACCCCTTCGGGGCCTCCACCCAGCGCCACGACGACGACCCCGCGGGCGTTCGCGCGGGCGTCACGCTGGACGACCCCGGCGACGATCTCGCCCTCCTTCGCGGCGAACTCGCCGTACGTCCGCTCGTGCTCGGCGTCGCGGAGGCGCTGCACGATCACCTGGCGCGCCGTGGTGGCCGCAATCCGCCCGAACCCCTCGGGTGTGTCGTCCCACTCGGGCCCGTGCTCACCATCGGGGCCGATCTCCTGGGCCAACACCCTGACGATGCCGGTCTTGCGGTCGATGTCGATGCGCGCGTGCGCCTGATGCCCCTCGGTGTGCTTGTAGGCGGTGAGCAGCGCGGTCTCGATGGCCTCGAGCACCGTGTCGAACGGGATGTCCTTGTCGCGCTCGATGGCCCGCAGCGCGGCGATGTCGACGTTCATCCCGACCCCTCCCCCGCGTTCCCGTCGTCGTCAGAGCCGGCGTCCGGGTCGAGCACGGCGATCTCTGCCTGTGGCGGTGGGGCGAACTCGACCTCGACCGCGGCATAGGCGACGTCGGCGTACCGGACGTCGCGCAGGGTGCCGTCGACCAGCAGGGTCACGGACTCGTCGCCCGCGGGGCCGACCCGACCGGTGAACGGAGCACCCTCGTGCGGGCGGACGGCGACCAGCCGCAGATGCGCCCGGCGCCAGTGCCGCGGGGTGGTCAGCGGCCGGTCCACCCCGGGCGAGGTGACCTCGAGGGTGTACGAACCGCCCACGAGGTGCTCCTGCCGGTCGAGCGCCTCCGACGCGGCCCTGCTGACCTTCGCGATGTCGTCGAGTCCGGCGCCGGTGTCGGAGTCGACGACCAGCCGGACGGTCTGTCGGCGGCCGGTGGCGCGGACGTCCAGTGCATCGAGCTCGAACCCGGCGGCCGCCACGACCGGCTCCAGGACGCCGCGCAGGACGCCGGCGGCAGGTCCCGGCGGCACGGTCCGGGCCTGGGAGCGGGGCGGGGGCATCGTCGGCGACTCCTGATCTCCTACGGGCGGGGACGAAGCGGACCGGCTCGGTGCACCACCTCGTCGGGTCGCAGGTGGGCCAGGGTATCGCGCCGCCCCCCGCGCCCAACCTGGCAGGATGAGCCGCCGTGGACGACGCGACCGCGGCGGTGCGCGATGCCGTGCACGGCGTCGTCCCGAACGGGTCCGTACGGCTGTCCACCGGGAGCAGCCGAGCGGGTCCGTCCCGTCGTCAGGTGCTGCGCCTGACCGTGTTGGTCCCCGCCCTGCTCGTGTCGAGCGGCGCATGCGGGACCGGGCTCCTCGGGCCCGCTCCGCCACCCGACCCGCTCGTCGCTCTCGCCGACGCGGCGCGGGCGGATGCCGCGCTGGCCGCGGCCGCGGTCGCCGCGGATCCGGCGCTCGCCCCGCAAATCGGGCCGCTGCGCGACGCGCGTCTCGAGCACGCCGACGCGTTGGACGCCGAGGTGGTGCGGGCCGGCGGCGCCGTCCCGGCCGCGGTCACGCCGACTCCGTCCGCGGCACGGGCCCCGGCGGCGACCCTCGTCGCGCTGCGCGACGCGGTGGGCGCGTCTCACAGAGCCGCGGCACAGCTCGTCGTGGACCTGCCGGCCCACCGCGTCGGCTTGGTCGCCTCCGTGGCGGCCTGCTGCGCGACCTATGCGTCGGTGCTGGCGTGAGCCCGAGGGCACCTGACAGCCAGGCGGTGGCCGCGCTGCAGGACGCGCTGGCCGCGGAACACGCCGCGCTGTGGAGCTACGCGCTGGCCGTCGCGTTCCTCGAGGCGGACCAGGCGGCGGCCGCACGGACCGACGCCGCTGCTCATCGCGAGCTGCGCGCCGCGGTGGAGATCGTGCTCGTGCAGGCCGGGCAGCGCCCGGTGCCCGCGCAACCGGCCTACGCGACCCCGCAGCCGGTGCTGGACGCCGTCTCGGCGGCCGGCCTGCTGGTGACTGCGGAGGCCGACGCCGCCGCCGCGTGGCGGTCCCTCCTCGAACGCAGCGCGGACCCCCGCCTCCGCCGGACCGGGTTCGACGCACTGGTCGCCACGACCGCGCGCACCGCCCGCTGGCGCGGCGCCGCAGGCACCGTCCCCGCCGTCCCCGTCTTCCCCGGCCGCCCCTGACCCGACCGCACTGTCGCCACTATCCGCCGCGCGAGTCGCTACGTTTCGGCGCGCGAGTCGCTACGTTTCGGCGCGCGAGTCGACGGTCCTTGCCGCGCGAGTCGCTACGTTTCGCCGCGCGAGTCGTCGCAATTCGGCACGCGAGTCGCCACGCGGTGGCGCGCGAGTCGACGGTCCTTGCCGCGCGAGTCGCCACGTTTCGCCGCGCGAGTCGACACAACGTGGCGCGCGTCGCTGGTACTGGAACGCATGTTGTCCGATCGCGCGCC
>JAQSWW010000167.1 GCA_029266415.1 Actinomycetospora sp.
CCAGCTTGGCGAACGGGCTCCGGCTCGCCGCGACCAGACCCGCGGAGAAGGGCAGGATCCGCAGGTCGATGTGATCGGCCTCGGCGACATCGAGCAGGTGCTGCACCTGGGCCAGCAGGACCTCGGGCGAACCGACCCCGCGGTAGAGCGTCGACTCGTCGAGGATGCAGTGGAAGTCGAGGCCGTGCTCCTCCGCGAGCGCCTCCTGCCGCTTGAGGCGGACCTCGACGAGGCGCTCCACCTGGGTCGCCGAGTACACCCCGTCCCAGCGACTCCGGAGCACGGCGCGCGCGTAGTCCGCGGTCTGCAGGAGTCCGTGCACCACGTACGGCTCGTAGGCCACGATGCGCGCCGCGTCCCACTCGAGCTCGACGTAGGTGTCGAAGCCCGCCGGGAGGACGTCGGCGTAGCTCTGCCACCACATCGGCGTGCGCCCGGTCATGGCCCAGTCGAGGAGACGCTCCCGGAACTCGCCCTCGCCCACCGTGTAGACGTCGAGCATGTCCCGCACGTCGCGCCAGCGCGGGACGCCCTTGCCGTTCTCCAGCCGGCTGATCTTGGACGGCGAGCACTCCAGCCGGCGTGCGACGTCCTCGAGCTTGAGGCCCGCGCCCTCGCGCAGCCGCCGGAGCTCGCCGCCGAGGCGGCGGCGGGTCACCACGGGGCCAGGTGACCAGGTCATCGCGGTCGCCTCCGGGGTCGGGCGCGGACGCCGGCTCCCCCCGGCCGGCTGTCGGTGCGTACACGGTAGACCGCGGACGGCCATGTCGTCACGCAATCGTTTCCTGCAATTGCACTGTGCACTGCAGTGGCGCGCGGCACTCTCAGAGAACGGCCCGACCGGCGCCGAGGACCGTACGACCGACGGGGGGGGGAACGACCATGACGACGACGGCGAGCACGAGGAACACGCGCGGCAGCGGGATCACCGGGGGCTTCCGATGAACGCCATGGTGGTGATCGTCACGGTGGTCGTGTTCTGGGCACTGTTCGTGGTCGGTGTGCTCGTGGGCATCTCGGTGCACCGCGAGGCCACGCGGCGGCGCACGAGCCGCCTGCGCCGCGCCGAGCTCCACCTCGCCCAGGCCGAGGTCGTCGCCTACCGCACGCCGGTGCGCGCGCGCGACGTCGCCTAGGTCCTAGAAGGCGCGGCGACCGGCGAGGGCGCGGCCGAGCGTGAGCTCGTCGGCGAACTCCAGGTCGCCGCCCATGGGGAGGCCGGAGGCCAGCTTGGTCACCGTCAGCCCGGGGAAGTCGCGCAGCAGGCGCACGAGGTAGGTGGCCGTGGCCTCGCCCTCGGTGTTGGGGTCCATGGCGAGGATGACCTCGGCGATCTCCGGCTCGTCGCCGGCGCCGCCGATGCGTGTGAGCAGCTCGCGCACCCGCAGCTGGTCGGGCCCGATGCCCGAGAGCGGATCGAGCGCCCCGCCCAGCACGTGGTAGCGGCCGCGGAACTCGCGGGTGCGCTCCACGGCCATGACGTCCTTGGGCTCCTCGACCACGCACACCAGCGAGGCGTCGCGCCGGGCGTCCGCGCAGATCCGGCAGCGGGGCCGCTCGGAGACGTTGCCGCAGACCTCGCAGAACACGACGCCGACCTTGACCTTCTGCAGGGCCTCCTGCAGGCGGGTCACGTCGGCCTCCTCGGTGGCGAGGAGGTGGAACGCGATGCGCTGGGCGCTCTTGGGCCCGATGCCGGGCAGACGACCCAGCTCGTCGATGAGGTCCTGGACCGGGCCCTCGAACACCGCGGACCTACTGGCCGGGCAGGCCCAGCCCGCCGCCCATGTCCCCGAGCCCGCCCGCCAGCGGTCCCATCTTCTCGGCCTGCAGCTCCGCGGCCGCCTGCGCCGCGTCGGCGATGGCGCCGACGATCAGGTCCTGCAGCGTCTCGACGTCGTCGGGGTCGACCACCTTCGGATCGATCCTGACCGAGCGCACCTCGCCGGTGGCGGTTTGCGTGATCGTGACCAGCCCGTTGCCGGCCTGCCCCGTGACCTCGGCCTCGGCCAGCTCGGCCTGGGCGGACATCAGCTGCTCCTGCATGGCCTGCGCCTGCTGCAGGAGGGCGCCCATGTCCATGCCTTCGGGGTTCTGACCGGGTTGCATGTCGCCAGCCTAACCGCGCCCCGCACGCGGCGACCGGGCACGCTGGACCCCGATGGACTCGACCCACAGCACGTTGCTGCTCCGGCTGCTCGACGCCACCACCTGGCGCGCCTTCGACGTGGACGGCGAGGGCCGCATCCTCGCCGGGCACGACGCGTCGGGGACGGTCCAGCTGGTCGAGCTGCGCCCCGATGGAACCCGCACACCCCTGACCGCGCTGCCCGGCGCCTGCCACGGGCGCTACGTGCCGGGCTCGCGGACGGTCGTGGTCTCCCACGACGCGGGCGGGAACGAGCGCGCGCAGCTCTCGCTGCTCGATCCCGAGGCCGTCACCGAGCCGGTGGGCGAGGACGGCCTGACGCCGCTGGTGCACGACCCCGCGTACATCCACGGCCTGGTCGAGGTCCTCCCGACCGGCGAGGTCGTCTACACGACGAACCGGCGCAACGGCGTCGACTTCGACCTCGTCGTCCGCCGCGTCGACGACGGCACCGAGCACGTCCTCTACGACGGCGGCGGCATGGTCGGCGGCGCCGCGGTGAGCCCCAGATCAGAGGAGCACGCCGACGGGGGGACACGGGCCCTCATGACCCGCCCAGGTCACCCGGCGCTGAGCTCGCAGGTGCTGCTGCTGGTCGGCGACACCACGATCGAGCTCACCGACGCCGACGAGCACGCCCGCTACCTCGGACCGCAGTGGCTTCCGCGGGGCGAGGCCGCGATCATCACCAGCGACTCCGGGCGCGACCACCTCGGCGTGGCCCGGCTCGACGTCGTCACCGGCGCGCTGACCTGGCTGGTCACCGACGACGACCACGACGTCACCGCACGCCTGTCCCCGGACGGCGAGACGCTGCTCGTGGTGACCGACGACAACGGGGCCAGCCGGCTCGCGATCCACGACGCGGACGGCACGTTCCGGCGCGAGGTCGCGCTGCCCGCGGACTACGTCGGCGGCGTCGCCGACTTCCTCGCGGTCCCCCGCTGGTCGCCCGACGGCACGGGCCTCGCGCTGACGTGGACCGACCCGGCGACCCCGGCCGACGTCGTGCTCGTCGACGCCGGGCGCGGGCGTGCCGCGACGGTCGCGTCGTCCCGCGAGCAGCTCGACGGCCTGGAGCTCGTCGCCCCGACCAGCCACGGCGTCCCGACGCCCGACGGCGAGACCGTGCCGTGCTTCGTCTACGCGCCGGACGAGCCGTCCGGGTCGAGCGTCGTCATCGTCCACGGCGGGCCGGAGGGGCAGTCGGTGCGCTCGTTCTCGGCGATCGTCCAGTCCCTGGTCGGCGAGGGGCACACCGTGCTCGTGCCGAACGTGCGCGGGTCGGTGGGCTACGGGAAGCGCTGGTACTCCCTCGACGACGTCGAGCGCCGGCTGGACTCGGTCGCCGACCTCGCGGCCCTGCACGCCTACCTCCCGCGCCTCGGGCTCGACCCGGCGCGCTCGGCGCTGTGGGGCGGCTCCTACGGCGGCTACATGGTGCTCGCCGGGCTGGCGTTCCAGCCCGAGCTGTGGGCCGGCGGCGTCGACATCGTCGGCATCTCGTCGCTGGTGACGTTCCTGGAGAACACCTCGCCGTACCGCCGCGCGCACCGCGAGCGGGAGTACGGCTCGCTCGAGCGCGACCGGGAGTTCCTCGAGCGCGCGTCGCCGCTGAACCGGATCGGCGACGTCCGGGCTCCGCTGTTCGTCATCCACGGCGCCAACGACCCGCGGGTGCCGCTGTCGGAGGCCGAGCAGGTCGCGGCCGCGGTGCGGGCGAACGGGGTCGAGGTCGAGATGGTGGTGTACGACGACGAGGGGCACGGGCTCGCGAAGCGCGTCAACCGCCTCGACGCCTACCCGCGCGCGGTGGCGTTCCTGGGCCGGGCGCTGGCGCCCGCGTCCGAGCCCGTCTAGCGGCCGTCGACCCGGCGCGCGCCGAGCTGGGAGGTCAGCAGCTCCATCGCCGCCTCCTCGGGGTCGACCCGCGCGCCGCCGCTCGTGCCCCCGGGGTCGGCCGCGGCCTCGGCGTACATGTCCTCCTCGGTCACCCTGTCGGCGTGCTCGTCCTCGTCCGGGGGCTCCGGTGGAGGCGGGATGTCCGACGGCGGCGCGGGCCGCCGGGCCGGCGGGGCCTCGGACGCACCGCCGCCCGGGCGCGCCGGGGCCTCGGACGCGGGACGCTCCGGGCGCTCGGGCCGACGCGGCGGGTCGGGGCGCTGGCGTGGGTTCTCCGCGCGGCCGCCCCCGCGGGCCGGGCCGCCGCCGTCGCCACCCGTGCCGTGCACCGCCTGCACCGTCCACTGCCCCGACAGCACGACGCCGAGCGCCGCGGCGATGTGATCGGCGCGGTTGGGCTGCGAGAGCTGGCGCGCCAGCGGCGGCGTCGGCATGCCGAGCGTGACCGTGGTGCCCTCGACCGCCGTGACCGTCGCGTTCTGCAGCAGCGCGTGAGTGGGCTTGTTGCGCTCGCGCACCTGGTTCATGACCTCGGGCCACACCCGCCGCAGCGCCGCGGCGTCGACCGCGCCGGTAGGGGCCGGAGCGGCGGCGGGCTCCCGGGCCGGCGTCGGCTCGGGCGCCGGCGTGGGGGCCTGCTGCTCCCGGGCTGCGGGGGCATCCCGACGCACCGGAGCCGCCGGACGTCCGGGCCGCGCCGGGGCGTCGCGCGGCCGATCGTCACGGCTGGCGACCGTGGCCGTCGGGCGGTCGGTGGGCGGGATGACGGTGGCGTCGAGCTCGCTCGCGCGCGGCGGGGCCTCGTCGGCGTCGCCGGACCGCTGCGACGGCCGGCTGAAGCGGCCGCCGTCGTCACCGGGACCGGCCGGCCCCGGCGCGCCCACGGCGAGGCGCCGCTCGACGCCCTCGAGGCGCTGGATCATCGCCGCGTCCGCCGAGGAGGCCGCGGGCAGGAGCATCCGCGCGCAGACCAGCTCGAGCAGCAGGCGGGGCGCGGTGGCCCCGCGCATCTCGGTGAGCGCGGTGTGCACCAGCTCGGCGTGCCGCGCGAGCGCCGCCGGACCGAGGCGCTGCGCCTGGTCGACCATGCGCTCCAGCTCGTCGGCGGGGACGTCGACCATGCCGCGCTCGCCGGCGTCGGGCACGGCGTGGACGAGGATGAGGTCGCGCAGGCGCTGGAGCAGGTCGGCGGCGAAGCGGCGCGGGTCGTGCCCGGCCTCGACGAGGCGGTCGACGGCCCCGAACACCGCGGGCCCGTCCTGGGCGCCGAGCGCGTCGACGACGTCGTCGAGGATGGCGACGTCGGTGACCCCGAGCAGCCCCACGGCGTGGGCGTAGGTGACGCCCTCGGGGCCCGCGCCGGCCAGCAGCTGGTCGAGCACCGAGAGCGAGTCGCGCGCCGATCCCCCGCCGGCGCGCACGACCAGCGGGTAGACCGCGGGCTCGACGGTGACGCCCTCCTCGGTGCAGATGCGCTCGAGCAGCCCCCGCAGCGTGCTGGGGGGCAGCAGGCGGAACGGGTAGTGGTGGGTGCGCGAGCGGATGGTGGTGAGCACCTTGTCCGGCTCGGTGGTGGCGAACACGAAGATCAGGTGCTCGGGCGGCTCCTCGACCACCTTGAGCAGCGCGTTGAACGCCGCGGTGGTGACCATGTGCGCCTCGTCGATGATGAAGACGCGGTACCGCGAGCTCACCGGCGCGAAGTGGGCGCGGTCGCGGAGCTCGCGGGCGTCGTCGACGCCGTTGTGGCTGGCCGCGTCCATCTCGGTGACGTCGAGCGAGCCGGGGCCGTTGGGGGCGAGGGCCACGCAGGACTCGCACACCCCGCACGGGTCGGGCGTCGGGCCCTGCACGCAGTTCAGCGAGCGGGCGAGGATGCGGGCGCTGGAGGTCTTGCCGCAGCCGCGCGGCCCGGAGAACAGGTAGGCGTGGTTGACCCGGCCGGCCGCCAGCGCGGTGCGCAGCGGATCGGTGACGTGCTCCTGCCCGACGACCTCGGCGAACGTCGCGGGCCGGTACCTGCGGTAGAGCGCCAGAGCCACGAAGGCGAGGCTACGCGGGAGCTCCGACAGACCCGGAGGGAGATGAAAGGGGACCCCGCGCACCCGCCAGAGCCCGCTGACCCTTGCTGCCTTCCGGCCCTGGGGGAGTTCACGGGATGGACGCCGCGCGGGGTCCGGGCACAGTGTATCGAAGCCGCCGGGGGCCCACCGGCCCCCGGGTCGGCCCGCGCCGGGGCTGTACGCTCTCCCGCGGAGGATTGGCCGAGCGGCCTAAGGCGCACGATTGGAAATCGTGTTGGGCTCACACCCTCACGGGTTCGAATCCCGTATCCTCCGCCACCCGCCCGCCGGGCACGACCCGCAGCGGAGGGCCCACCGTCGTCGATGACACGGTGGGTCCGTGCGCGGACTCCTCATCGCCCTGGTCGTCATCGTCGCCGTCCTGGTCGGCGTCGACTTCGCGGCGCGCTGGGTGGCCGAGGACCGCGTCGGGGTCGCTGTGGGAGAGGCGCTGGGCTTCCCGGACCCCCCGGACGTCGACGTCCGCGGCTTCCCGTTCCTCACCCAGGCCCTCGCCGGGCGCTATGACGACGTGGGGCTGTCGGCGCCGGGCATCGCCTACGGCGAGCTGCGCGACATCACCCTGACCGCCGACCTCGAGGGCGTGTCGGTGCCGCTGGAGAACCTGGTCGACGGGCAGGTGCGGCGCATCCCCGCGGAGCAGGTCACCGCGTCCGCGCGGGTCAACCCGACCGACCTCGCGCGGCTGCTCGACGTCGGGGAGCTGACGATCGAGCCGCTGACCGCCGCCGACCTCGAACGCCTGCGCAGCGAGGCCGACGCCGACGACTCCGGCGCCTCGGGCAGCAGCCGGGCCCTCGCCGGCGTCGACCCCGCCTCGTCGGTGCGCCTGATCTCGACGACGACGGGCGGCGGGCAGTCCGTGCGGGTCGCGGTGGTCGCCTCCTTCCGGCTCTCGGGCGGGCAGATCACGCTGCAGGGCCGCGACATCCGCACCGAGGGTGCCGACGACGCGACCGCCCGCGTGGCCGCCGCGGCGCTGCGCTCGCAGCTGTCCGGGTTCTCCACGAGCGTCGACCCCGGCCAGCTGCCGTTCGCCATCACCGCGACCGAGCTGCGCGCCGAGGACGGGGTGCTCGTGGTGTCCGGGACCGCGCGCGACGTCGACCTCCTCGACCCACCGGGTGCCTGACACAGTGAGCGCCATGCCTGACACCGGGTCGAGCTCCGCTGCGCTGCGTCTCCCGCCCATCCGCTGGGCCGTCGCGGGACCGGGACGCATCGCCGCCAAGGTCGCCGCCGACCTCGCCCTGGTCGAGGGCACGACGCTGGCCGCCGTCGGCTCGCGCTCACCCGAGCGCGCCCGGGCCTTCGCCGACGAACACGGCGGACCGGCCACGCGGGCGCACGGCAGCTACCGCGCCCTGGTCGACGACCCGGACGTCGACGTCGTGTACATCGCCACGCCCCACCCCCAGCACGCCGCGCTCGCGGTGGCCTGCCTCGAGGCCGACAAGGCCGTGCTGGTGGAGAAGACGTTCACCGCGACCCTGGCCGGGGCCTGGCGGGTCGTGGACACGGCCCGCACCCACCAGGTGTTCGCCATGGAGGCGATGTGGACGCGCTTCCAGCCCGCGGTGGTGCGCCTGCGCGAGCTGATCGCCGACGGTGCGATCGGCGAGCCCCGCTCGGTGCAGGCCGACCTCGGCACGGTGCGCGACGTCGACCCCGACGACCGGCTGTTCTCCCTCGAGCTCGGCGGCGGCGCGCTGCTCGACCTGGGCGTCTACCCCGTGTCGTTCGCGCAGATGGTGCTGGGCACGCCCGACCGCGTCCACGCGGTGGCCACCCGCGAGGCCACCGGCGTCGACGCCGACGGCGCGATGCTGCTCGGCTTCCCGGAGGGCCGGTTCGCGACGATGCACACCTCGTTCCACAGCCCCTCGCCCGGACAGGCGCGGGTGTTCGGGACGACGGGGTGGATCGACGTGCTGCCGCGCTTCCACCACCCCACCACGATCGTGGTGCACCACGACACCGACGACGAGGGCGAGCGGATCGAGCTGCCGGCCACCGGCTCAGGGCTCTACCACGAGCTCGTCGAGGTCACCGACTGTCTGCGTCGCGGCGCCACCGAGAGCACCGTGATGCCGCTGGACGACACGCTCGCGGTGCAGGGCGTGCTCGCGGAGGCGGCCGATCAGCTCGGACTGGTCTTTCGGGAGGACGACACGACCGTGTGACGGCAGGGCCGAACGGCGCAACCGTGGGTGACGGACGTGTCCGATCGGCCGCGGCCCCTACCCTGCACGCGACGAGGGAGAGGTGGCCATGCCGGAGGGGGAGCACGCGGTGGCGGGGCCGCGTGCCGCGTCACCACACAGCGGGCTGCGCCGCGCGACGACCGAGCGGGCGATCCTCGAGTGCGTCGCGAACGAGGACGGGCCGTTGACGCGGGCGGAGCTGTCCCGCCGCACCGCGATCTCGCCGCCCGCGATCAGCGAGGCGGTGCGGCGGCTCGAGGCCGACGAGGTGCTGGTGTCGGTCGGGCCGCGCTCGGGGGTGCCCGGGGCCGTCGCCACGCTGTACGACCTCGCGCCGGGCACCGGGGTGGTCGCGGCCGTGGAGATCAACCGCACGACGATGCGCAGCGCGGTGGCCGACCTGGTCGGGCACACCCTCGAGAGCACCGACCACGACCCGCCGCGCGACCACGACGTCGTGGCGCGGCTCGACGAGGTCCTCGGTGTCGTGCGCGAGCGCTGGTGCGCGCAGGGACGGCCGTTGCGGGCGGTGGCCGTGTCGATCGCGAACCCGGTCGACCCCGCGACCGGGCGGGTGGTCGAGCTGCACGAGTCGGCGTTCCCGGCGGGCGTCCTCGGCGCCGACGACGTCCGCGGGATCGATCCGGCGATGGTCGTGCTGGACAACGACGTCAACTTCGCGGCGCTGGCCGAGCGCGACCAGGGCGCCGCCCTCGGGACGTCGACCTTCGCCTACCTCTGCGTCGGCGAGCGGCGCAGCGTCGGGCTGGGCCTGGTGCTCGACGGGCTCCTGGTCCGCGGGGCCCGAGGCCTCGCCGGCGAGGTCGGCTACCTGCCGGTGGGGCCGGGCGACGGGCGCTTCCGCTTCGGCGAGGCGATGGCGGCGCACGGGCTGCGGGCCCCGGCCGACGGCGACGGTGCCGACGGCGCCGCGGACGACACCGCGATCGCCGACGCCGGGCGGACGCTGGGCGAGGCGGCCGTCGCGGTCTGCGCCACCGTCGACCCCGCCCTGCTCGTCCTCGGCGGCCCGGTGGGCCTGGTGCCCGGGCTGCTCCCCCACGTCATCGCCACCGTGGCCGAGCTCGCACCGCGCGAGGTGCCGGTGGTGCCCGGCGCCCTGGGCGGGAGCGCGCCGCTGTGGGGCGCGCTGGCCGAGGCGCGCCGGCGCGCGTGGGCAGCGCTGGTCTCGGCG
>JAQSWW010000010.1 GCA_029266415.1 Actinomycetospora sp.
GAGCGCTCGCGGCGACGGTGCGGCGTCCGGGCAGGCGCGCGCACAGCGGCGCGGCGGCCAGGGGGAGCAGGGCTCCGGCGAGCAGCACCGAGGTCCCGCCGAGCGCCTCGTAGGCCCACACCCCGCCGCTGAGCAGCGCGAGCTGCGGCAGGCCGACGGCGAGCCCGTAGACGCCGGTGGCGCGCCCGCGGCGGGCGGGCGGGGCGAGGTCGGCGATGAGCGCCGCGCCGGTCACGGTGACCAGGCCGAAGCCCAGCCCGCGCACGACCGCCACCGCGAAGAGCACCGGCAGCGACGCCGTGGCGACGAGCGCCACCGCCGGCGCACCCAGCGCCAGCACGCCGGCGACCATCCCGGCGCGCGACCCCACCCGGCGCAGCACGGCGGGGACGGCGAGCTGCGCGGCGACCGTGGCCGCCATGAACACGCCGGTGGTCGCCCCCGCCGCCCCGGGGGACGCGCCGCCGGCGGTGGCGTGCAGCGGCACGACGGGCAGGAGCAGCGCGTAGCCGCCGAAGGCGAGGACGGTGGCGGCGAGGACCGCGACGAACGGCGCGGACCAGAGGACCGCGGGGCGCGGCGTGCTCAGCTAGCGCCGCGTCGGTCGAGGACCTCGGAGATCTTCCCGGCGAGGTCGGTGTCCTTGGCGGTGAGCCCGCCCTCGGAGTGCGTCGACAGCTTGAACTTCAGGCTGTTGAAGCGGATGTCCATGTCCGGGTGGTGGTCGGCCTCCTCGGCGAGCTCGGCCACCTCGTCGACGGTGGCGACCGCCTCGCGGAAGCTCGGCAGCTTCGCGAACCGCACGATCGTCGCCCCGTCCTCGCGCTGCCAGCCGGGCAGACGCTCGAGGGCCTCGCTGATCGCGTCCTCGTCCAGGAGTTCGGCCATGTCTCGCATCCTGGCACGCGCACGGTTCCCGGACACCTGCCGGAGAATGCCGTGCGTGCGCATCGTGGTGGGGGCGGCCGTCGTGCGCGACGGCCGGGTGCTGGCGGCGCGGCGGACCCGGCCGGCCGCCGCGGCCGGACGCTGGGAGCTGCCCGGCGGAGCGGTGGAGGCCGGCGAGGACGAGCAGACCGCGTTGGCCCGCGAGCTGCGCGAGGAGCTGGACCTCGACGTGGTCGTCGGCGACCGCGTCGGCCCCGAGGTGGCGCTGCCGGGGGAGCGGGTGCTGCGCATCCGGGCGTGCCGCGCGGGCGGCGAGCCGACGGCGCGGGAGCACGACGCGCTGCGGTGGGTGGGCCCCGACGAGCTCGACGGCGTGGACTGGCTCGACGCCGACCGGGCGTTCCTGCCGGCCGTGGCGGCCCTGCTCAGGCGGCCCGGGCCTTCTTCAGCGCCTTCTTGAGGTCCTTGCCGCTGACGCCGGCGTCGGCCAGCCGCGCGGCGCGCATCAGCACCACCGGGCAGCCCTTGCAGCGGGGCGAGGACCGGCAGCACTGCTTCTTGATCTTCTTCGCGCCGGTGAGCGGGGCGGCGTGGGCCCAGGCGGCGAGGTGCACCGGGACCTTCGGGGACCTCGGCTCCTCGGTCCCGCCCTTCTTCCCGCCCTTGCCCATGAGGTGAGGCTAACCTCTGCTCCTCGCCCGGGACCAGCCCCGTCGGCCGGGGGTCGCGGACACCGTGCCACGATGGCTGCTCCAGGCGGTCTCCCGAGGAAGAAGGGCCCGGACGAGGCGTGAGCGCTCCCCGGCGTGCCGTCGGAGTCCTCCCCGCCCTCGTGCTCGCACTGGCGCTCCTGGTGGCGGCCTGCTCCGGCGCACCCCCACCCGTCGTCGGTCAGGTGCCCGTCCCGGCGCCCGCGCCGACCCCGCAGCTCGAGCCGGACCCCACCGAGCTGCGCCTCGGCGTCGACGACCTCGGCGTCGGCTTCAACCCGCACCGCGTCGCCGACGACACGCCCGTCTCCCGCGCGATGGCCTCGCTGGTCCTGCCCTCGGCGTTCCGGCCCGGACCGGACGGCGAGCCGCGCCTCGACACGACGGTGGTGACCTCGGCCCGCGTCACCTCGACCGAGCCGTTCACCGTGTCCTACGAGATCGCCCCGGCGGCGAGCTGGTCGGACAACGCCCCGGTCGCGGCCGAGGACTTCGTCTACCTCTGGCAGCAGATGCGCAGCCAGCCCGGTGTCGTGGGCGCCGCGGGCTACCGGGCGGTCAGCGACGTGCGCTCGCGGGCCGGCGGCAAGGCCGTCGACGTGGTGTTCGACCGGCCCTTCCCGGCCTGGCCGACGCTCTTCGACCACCTGCTGCCCGCGCACCTGCTCAAGGACGCCCCCGGGTCCTGGGGCGGCGCGCTGACCGACAGCATCCCGGTGTCGGCGGGGCCGTTCGTCGTGCGCGTGGTCGACCGCATCCGCGGGCAGGTGACGCTCGCCCGCAACGACCGCTTCTGGGGCACGCCGTCCGTGCCCGACGAACTGGTGTTCCAGGCCGCCGACGCCCCGTCGCTGATCGACCGCGTGCGCAGCGGCGACGTGCAGGCCACCCAGTTCCGGGCCGACGCCGACGACCTCGCCGCCCTGGCCACGGCCGGTCCCGAGCTGACCGTGCGCACCCTGCCCGAGCCGGCGCTCGTGCAGCTCGCGCTGCGCAGCGACGACGGGCCGCTGGCCGATCTGCGGGTCCGGCAGGCCGTGGCCGCGTCGATCGACCGCGAGGCCCTCCGCTCGGTCGGCACCGGCGGCGGCCCGGCGGCCGACCTGCCCGCCGACGCGTTCTCCCGTGCCCCCTCCGCGCCGGGCTACCGCCCCACGCTGCCGGCGGACTCCCCGGCCGCCGGCCGTGACCTCGGTGAGGCCGCGCGCCTGCTCACCGAGGCCGGGTACGCGCGCGGCGAGGACGGCACGTGGGCGCGCGACGGGCGCCCGCTCGTCCTGCGGCTGGCCGCGCCGGCGCAGGTCGCGCCGTATGGGCGGCTCGTCGCCACCCTCGGCACCCAGTTGCGCGCGGCCGGCATCGCCTCGGTGGTCGTCGCGGACAGCGGCACCAGCGGCTTCCCACCCGGGCGCGGACCCGCGTCGACGACCACCACCGGGCCCCCGCGGACGACCGCCGGGCCCGTGCCCACCCCGAGCGCGACGGGGCCCGCGGCCACGACGACGCCCGCCGCGGCGAGCGCCCCGGCGAGCACCTCGAGCACGACCACGACCGTCCCGCCGACCCCGAACTCGCCGTCGGACCTCGCCGTCGCCGACGTCACGGTGGTGGCGCTGCCGATCGGGGCCGACGCCGTCACCGACCTCGCGTCGGTGATCGGCTGCCCGGGCGGTCGCGCGCCCGCCACCTCGGGGCGCACCGCGGTCGACCCGGCGGTGGACCTCGCGGCCCTCACCGCGGCGCCGTCCGCGCCCGGGGCGACCTCCACGGCGCCGAGCACCCCCGCGGCGCCGACGAGCACGTCCGCGCCGACCAGCGAGGCCCCGGCCGCCACGGCGACCGGGGCGGCGCCCTCCTCCACCGCTGCCCCGGCGCCCGGCGACCCCGCGGACGCCCAGGACCCGCAGGACGCCGCCGAGGACGACGCCGAGTACCTCGAGGAGCTCACCGAGCCGCAGGCCTCCGAGGCCCTCACCGCGACGGGGTTCTGCGACCCGGTCCTGCAGTCGCTGCTCGACGCCGCCTCGGCGGGCGCGGTCTCCGCCGACACCGCGCTCGCCCTCGCCGAGCCCGCCCTGTGGTCGGCGCTGCCCACCGTGCCGCTGTTCCAGGCGGCGTCGGTGCTGGTCGGCCCGACGGATCGCACCGACGTGGTGGTCGGGCCGCTCACCGAGAGCCCCTTCGCCGGGGTCGACCGCTGGGTGCCGCCCCCGGCCACCCAGCGCGGCGACGACGGCATCAACTGACGTTTCTGTGCGGTCGCTAAGGTCCCCGGCGTTCGGACCACGCGCAGTGGTCGTTCGGTCGCACCGCGCGAGCGGCCCGGGGGTCCTGCACCGAGGACGAACGTTGCCGATGCGCCGCTGGGTCACCGCCGTGGCCGCCGCCCTGGCCGTGGCGCTGCTCGTCACCGCGTGCGGTGGCGGGGGCGGCGACGAGCAGTCCGCCCGGACCATCGGCGTCGAGTGGGGCGAGCCGGAGAACCCGCTGATCCCCGGGAACACCACCCGAGCGACGCGCTGTTCGCCGGGCTCGTGAAGTACGACGTGGACACGGGGCAGCCGTCGAACGAGGTCGCGGACGCGATCACCACCACGGACAACTCGACCTCTACCCCGGCGAGACGCTGGGCGTGGTCGGCGAGTCGGGGTGCGGCAAGTCGACGCTCGCCCAGGTGCTCATGCGTCTGCTCCCGCCGACGGGCGGCACCGCGACGTTCGAGGGCGAGGACCTGTTCGCGAAGCGGGGCGCGGCGCTGAAGGCCTGGCGCCGGGACATGCAGATCGTCCTGCAGGACCCCTACACCTCGCTCAACCCGCGCCGGACCGTCGGCGACATCGTCGGCGAGCCGTTCGACATCCATCCCGAGGTGGCGCCGAAGGGCGACCGCCGCCGGCGGGTGCAGGAGCTGCTCGAGGTGGTCGGGCTCAACCCCGAGCACATCCGCCGCTACCCGCACCAGTTCTCCGGCGGCCAGCGCCAGCGCATCGGCATCGCCCGCGCGCTCGCCCTGCGGCCCAAAGTGATCGTCTGCGACGAGCCGGTGTCGGCGCTCGACGTGTCGATCCAGGCGCAGGTGCTCAACCTGTTCTCCGACCTGCAGCGCGAGCTCGGGCTGGCGTACCTGTTCATCGCCCACGACCTCGGCGTCGTGCGGCACCTCTGCGACCGCGTCGCGGTGATGTACCTGGGCTCGATCGTCGAGACCGGCAGCAACGAGGAGATCTCCACGCGGGCGAGCCACCCGTACACCCAGGCGCTCCTGCGTCGGTGCCCGTCCCCGACCCGACCGTGCGCCGCGAGCGCCTCCGGCTCACGGGTGACGTCCCGAGCCCCGCCGCCCCGCCGTCGGGGTGCCGCTTCCGCACCCGCTGCCCGAAGGCCGCCGCGATCTGCGCCGCCGAGCCCCCGGAGCTCGAGGTCCGGGCGTCCACCGACCACCCGACGGCGTGCCACTTCGCCGAACCCCCGCGCCTCGTCCGCGCGGAGTAGTGCCTCCAGTGTCAGCGAAGTGGCGTCGCTGACACCCAGTGTCCGTATCGGTACTTCGATCACCGAGGACGCGGTCACCCCGGGACGCCCGGCACCGCCGGACGGCCTACCGTGAGCCCGCGTGAGCCCCGGCCCGCTGCTGCTCGTCCACGCCCACCCGGACGACGAGACGATCACTTGCGGCGGGGTCATGGCCCGGGCGGTCGCGGCGGGGGTGCCGACGACGCTCGTCACCTGCACGCGTGGTGAGCGGGGCGAGGTGATCCCGCCGGACCTCCAGCACCTGACCGGCGGCGCGCTCGGCGAGTACCGCGAGGGCGAGCTGGCCCGCGCCTGCGCGGCGCTCGGGGTCACCGACCACCGCTGGCTCGGCGGGGCCGGGACCTGGCACGACTCCGGCATGGTGCTCGCCGGCGAGGGCATCCGCGCCGCCGCCCCGGAGACGATCGCGCCCGGGGCGTTCGCGGGCCCGGACCGCGCCGGCCAGGTCGACGCCCTGGTCGCCGTGCTGCGCGAGGTCGCGCCGCGCGTGGTGCTGACCTACGACGAGCGCGGCGGCTACGGCCACCCCGACCACGTCCGCGCGCACGAGATCACGATGGCGGCTGTCGTGGCCGTCGACCCCGACGCCACCGCGATCACCGTGCTCGCCACGGCCGCCGCCCACGACGAGGTCGACGCCGGCCTGGCCGCGCTGCGCCGCCGCGCCTGGCTGCCGCTGCCCGTGCCGCCCGTCGACGACCTGCCGACGGTGCCCGACGCGACGATCACCACGCGGGTCGAGCTGGGCGGGGCACGCGTGGCGAAGCTGGCGGCCCTGCGCGCGCACGCCACCCAGATCGGCGTGTACGACGACGGCCGCGAGCCCCCGGCGTTCGCGCTGTCGAACGGCCTGGCGCAGCCGGTGCTCGGCGCCGAGTGCTTCGTGCACCTGCGCGGCCCGGCGGGCGCGCGGGACGACCTGTTCCCGCCCTCGTGACCGACCCCCGCGAGCCCGGCGCGGCGAGCGAAGGACGCCCCGACGGCGTGGGGAGCAGCGACGGTGACCCTCGCCCGCGAGCCCGGCGCCGCGCGGTCCTCGCCGGCGTCGCGGTCGGGGTGCTGGCGCTCGACGCCGTGCTGCTGGCGTGGGCCGAGATGGCGTGGCTGACCCTGCGCGTCGGGGCCTCGGGCCTCCCGCTGCCCCTCGCCGCGCTGGTCGCGGCCCTGACGACCCCGGTGCTCGTCCTCGGCGCCGACGCCGTGCGGCCCGGGTCGCGGGCACCGCTCGTGCCGCTCGGCGCCTGGACGCTCACCGTGCTGGTCGCGGGCCTCTGGAGCCCGGCCGGGGCGGGCGTGCTGCCGCCGGACTGGCGGGCGGTCCTGCTGCTCGGAGCCGGGGTCGTGCCCGGCGCGCTGGTGATGTCGTGGCGCTCGGCCCGCCACCGGGTGCGCGAGGCGAGGGACACCACGGACGTCGCGGGAGGTTGAGCGACGCGGGCGTCGGGAAACGACCCGCCATGCCCGCCATCCCCGACGAGCACGTCGTCCGCGTCCTCCGGCCCTTCGTGGCCGCCACGGGTCCGGTCCTGCGTGGTCTGCGCGACGCCGACCCCTTCCGGCTCGGACGGCTCGCCCGCCGCCGCGCCCTCGAGCTCCAGGAGGGCGGGGACCGCACCGAGCGCCTCCCCGCCCCGACCAGCCGTCTCGGGCGGCTCCGCCGGGTCCTGGGGTCGGCCCGGTCACGCCTGCTCGACCGCCTGGCCACGTCGAGGCTGCCCGGCACGCCGCGCTGGCAGGCGATGAGCCCCGAGGAGCGGGACGACTGGTGGGTGTCGCGGGTCGGGCGCTTCACCTCGGCCGTCGCGTCGGTCCCGGGCATCGGCGGCGCGCTGGCCCGCCGGCTGCCGGTCTCCGACATCCTCGGGCTCGGCGCGCAGGGCCTGGTCATCTGCGCGATCGCCGGCGACCACGGCGTGGACGGCCGCGACGAGCAGGTGCGCCTGCTGGCCGCGGTGCTCTTCGGCCGGGACGTCGACCCCGCCCGCCACGGCGACCCGCACGGCGCCGACGTGGAGCGCGAGGCCGGCGAGCTGCGGGGCAACGTGGGCGCCGAGCGCGAGGAGCGCGGCCGCCTGTCCGCCCTGGCCCACGCGCTCTGGCGGATGGGTCGCACCCTGTGGAGCCTGCAGCAGGAGCTCGACCGGCGCCCGCAGGGCCGCACGTTCTGGCGGCTGCTGGCGAACGTGCCGGTGATCGGCGCCCTGGCCAGCTACCGCAGCGAGCGCTCGGGCCTCAAGCGGGCGGCCCGCGCGGCCGGCCAGTGGGTCGCCCGGGAGCAGGGCCGCACACGCTGACCAGCGGTGTGACGGGCACCATCCCGGCACAATCGGATCGCCCCCGCACGGGCGCGGGCCGCACACGACCGGAATACTCCCGGGTGGTGGCGTGCCCGGCCGCGTGACACCACCGCGCGAGGACGGGGCCGCGCCCGACGACGTAGTGAGGAGCAGGAGCAGACGTGACGTACGTGATCGCCGAACCGTGTGTCGACGTGCTCGACAAGGGCTGCATCGAGGAGTGCCCCGTCGACTGCATCTACGAAGGGGGCCGGATGATGTACATCCACCCCGACGAGTGCGTCGACTGCGGGGCGTGCGAACCGGTCTGCCCGGTCGAGGCCATCTACTACGAGGACGACGTCCCCGACCAGTGGTCGGTGTACACCCAGGCCAACGTCGACTTCTTCGACGAGCTGGGGTCGCCGGGAGGTGCCTCCAAGGTCGGCAAGGTCGACCGCGACGCCGGCCCCGTGCCGTCGCTGCCCCCGCAGGGGGAGTGACCACCGGGAGACGGAGCGCCGCGGAACCCCCGCCGTGACGGTCGGCGCGCGCCGTGCCCTGCCGGACTTCCCCTGGGACAGTCTGGCGGGCGCCGCGGCCGTGGCCCGGTCGCACCACGACGGGGTGGTCGACCTGTCGGTCGGCACCCCCGTCGACCCGGTGCCCGACGCCGTCGGCGAGGCCCTGCGCGCCGCGTGGGACTCCCCGGGCTACCCGCAGACCTGGGGCACGCCGGCGCTGCGCGAGGCCGCGGTGGGCGCGCTCGCCCGCCGGCACGGCGCCGGGCTCTCGGGCACCGAGGGGCTCGACCCGGACGCGGTGCTGCCGACCATCGGCTCGAAGGAGCTGGTGGCCTGGCTGCCCACGCTGCTGGGTCTGGGCCCCGACGACGTCGTGGCGTTCCCGCACCTGGCCTACCCGACCTACGAGGTGGGCGCCCGGCTCGCGGGCACGCGCACGGCCACCGTGCACGACGACGAGCCGCTGCCCCCGGGGGCGCGGTTGGTCTGGCTCAACTCGCCCTCCAACCCGACGGGTCGCGTCCTCGACGCGGGGCGGCTGGCGGACCGGGTGGCCGAGGCCCGCGCGCTGGGCGCCGTCGTCGCCTCCGACGAGTGCTACCTCGCGCTGCCCGGCCCCGGCGTCGTCACGACCTCGGTGCTCGACCCGGCGGTGCACGGCGGTGACGTCGCGGGCCTGCTGGCGGTGCACTCGTTGTCGAAGACGTCGAACCTCGCGGGCTACCGCGCGGGCCTCGTGCTCGGCGACCCCGTGCTGGTCGCCGACCTGCTCCAGACCCGCAAGCACGCCGGGATGATCGTCCCGCGGCCCGTCCAGGAGGCGATGACCGCCGCCCTCCGCGACGACGAGCACGTCGCCGCCACCCGGGCGCGCTACGACGCCCGCCGGGCGGTGCTGCGCCCCGCGCTCGAGGCTGCCGGGCTGCGCGTCGAGCACTCCGAGGCCGGGCTCTACCTCTGGGCGACCGCGGGCGAGCGGTGCCGTGCGACGGTCGACCGCCTCGCCGCCCGCGGCATCCTCGTCGCGCCCGGCGAGTTCTACGGGCCCGCGGGCGCGTCCCACGTCCGCGTCGCGCTGACCGCGTCGGACGAGCGCATCGCGGCCGCCGCGGAGCGGCTCGCGGGGTGACCGACCGGGGCGTGCGCCCGGGCGTGGTGCTGCTCGCGGTGCTGGCGCTGGGCGTCAACCTGCGCGCCGCGCTGTCGGCCTACCCGCCGCTGCTGGAGACGATCCGCGCCGACCTCGGCCTGTCGGCGGGCTTTGCCGGGCTCGTGCAGGCCGCGACCGTCCTCATGATGGGCGCGGGCTCGTTCGCCGCGCCGGCCCTGGCCCGCCGGGTCGGCCGCGAGCAGGCCGCGGCGCTGGGCATCGCGGCGATCGCCCTCGGCAGCGCCGTGCACGGGGTCCCGGCCGCGGTCACCCTCGTGGCGGGCAGCCTCGCGATCGGTCTGGGCATCGGCGTCGTCGGCGTGGCGATCACCGGCGTCGTCCGCGACCACCTGCCCGAGCGCGCGGGCGCGGCCACCGGGCTCTACACGGTGTCGATGATGGGCGGGGCGACCGTCGCGTCGCTGACGGCGCTGCCGCTGGCGGACGTGCTCGGTGGGTGGTGGTGGGCGCTCGCGGCGTGGACCCTGCCGGCGGTCCTCGCCCTCGTCGTGTGGTGGCCGGCCACCCGGCGCCTGCACGACATCCCCGCCGCCACGCCGGTGGACCTGCCCTGGCGCAGCCGGTTCGCCCGGCTCGCCGTGCTGTTCCAGGCGATGTCGTCGGTGCAGTTCTACGGGTGGCTGACCTGGCTCGCACCGCTCTACGAGGCGCAGGGCTCCTCGCCGGAGCGGGCCGCGGTGATCCTCTCGGTGTGGAACGTGGTGCAGATCCCCGCCGCGCTGCTCGTGCCCCTCGCCGCGGAGCGACGGCGCGCCTGGGGTCCGTGGGCCGCGTTCTGCGTCGTGTGCGCCGGGATCGGTGTCGCCGGGATCCTCGTGGCGCCCGTGCTGCCCGTCCTGGGTCCGTGGCCGTGGGTGGTGCTCGCGTCGGTGGCCGTGGGCGCGGGGTTCCCGCTCGGCCTGGCCGTCGTCGCCTGGCGCACCCCCGACGGCGCCACGTCGGCGTCGGTGTCGGCGCTGACCCTCGGCGTCGCCTACCTCGTCGCGGCCGTCTCCCCGCTCGTCATGGGCGTGCTCGTCGACCTCGCGGGGTTCCGCGCGGCCCTGGGCGTCATCGTCGTCGCCGTCGTGCTCCAGGGGGTCGCGGTCGTCCGGCTCGGGCCCCGGCGGGTCACCTACGCCTGACCTCCCGGGTGACCTCCCGTCCGACCCCCGCCCGGCCCGCCGAGACCCGCCCTCCGGGCCCGCGCGACGGCCTCGGCGCGCCCGCCGACGCCGAGCTTCGCGAACACCGCCGACGCGTGGTTGGTGACCGTCTTCGGTGCCAGCCCGAGCTCCGCGCCGACCGCCGTGGTGGTCCTCCCCGCCGCGAGCAGCTCGAGGACCTGGCGCTCGCGCCGGGTGAGCTCCGGGAACGGCTCGGCGGAGCGCTCGGGCCCGCCGACGAGGCCGAGGACGCGGCGGGCGACGCCAGGCCCGAAGATCGCCTCCCCGGCGGCCACGGCGTGGATGCCCCGCACGATCTCCTGCTGGGTGGCGCCCTTGAGCAGGTAGCCGTGGGCGCCCGCGCGCATGGCGGCGAACACGGTGTCGTCGTCGTCGAACATCGTCAGCATCAGCACGGCGACCGACGGCGCCGCGCGCAGGACCTCCGTCGCCGCCGTGACCCCGTCGGTGTCGGGCATCTGCACGTCGAGCACGACCACGTCCGGCGCCTCGGTCACGGCGGCCCGGACGGCCTCGCGCCCGGACCCGACCGCCGCGACGACCTCGATCCCCGGCACCGACGAGAGCAGGGCCGAGAGCCCGTCCCGGACGACGGGGTGGTCGTCGGCGAGGACGACGCGCAGCGGTCCGCGGTTCACGACACCCTCCTCACAGCGGCAACCTCGCGGAGACCCGGCCGCCGCCCGGCGCGGGGCCGACGGCGAGCGTGCCGCCGAGCTCGGCCACCCGCTCGCGCATCGAGGTCAGGCCGACCCCGGAGCCCCAGGAGACGGAGGGGCCGCCGTCGTCGGTCACGGCCAGCTCGAGCGCCCTGTCGCCCGCGATCCGCACCTCGACGTGCGTCGCGGCGGCGTGGCGCACGGCGTTGGTCACCGCCTCGACCGCGATCCGGTACGCCGCCACCTCCACCGCGGCGGACAGGGGCGGCAGCTCGCCCTCGTCGTGGACCGTCACCGTGACCGCGTCCCCGCCCAGCCCCTCGACGTGGCGCCGGAGCGCGCCGAGGAGCCCCAGCTCGTCGAGGGCGGGCGGGCGCAGCGCGTAGACGAGGCGGCGGACGTCCTCGATCGCCTCGGTGCTCGCGGCCCGCAGCGTGCGCAGCAGCGCCGCCGCCCGCTCCGGGTCGGAGGTCAGGACGTTGCCGGCGGCGTCGGCGGAGAAGGCGATCCCGGTCAGCGCCGGGCCGAGCCCGTCGTGGAGGTCGCGGCGCAGCCGCCGGCGCTCCTCCTCCCGGGCACCGACGAGCTCTGCGCGCGAGCGCTGCACCTGGGTCGAGAGCTCGGTGGCGTGCACGGCGACGGCGAGGGGCACGGCCAGCAGCTCCAGCGCCGCGCGGTCCGCCTCGTGCAGGGCGTGCTGGCCCCGGCGGACGCCGACGACGAGCTCGCCGACGTGCTCGGTGCGGTAGCGCAGCGCGACGGTCTCGGTGGTCTCGGGCTCGCGGCCGTACGCCGCGGTGACCTCCCCGTGCCGGCGGACCGCGACGAAGGGCAGCCGCAGCGCCTCGCCCACCGCGGCGAGGACGTCGTCGGAACCGGTGCCGGTGCGCAGCTGCTCGCCGATGCGCGACAGGGCCCGCACGGGATCGCTGCGGTCGCCGTAGAGGGCGCGGTCGACGAGCCGCTGGAGGCGCACGCGCACCGGGTTGAACCCGATCGCGATGACGAGCGTCGCCAGCACGCTCGTCCCGAGCCCGGCCCCGCGGCGCAGGAGCAGGTCGGCGGCGGCGACCAGGGCGAGGTAGACGCCGACGACGCCGGCGGTGAGCAGCGCGGAGAGCACCGTGCGCGACAGCACGAGGCGGATGTCGAGCAGCTGGTGGCGCAGGACGGCGATGGTCATCGCCGCGGGGAGCAGGGCGATCGCGAGCAGCAGGAGCACCGGCCCGGCGTCGAACAGGCCCCACGGCACGAGCACCACGATCACCAGCACCACGGCGAGGACCAGCCAGAGGAGCTGGCGGCGCCGCTGCTCGTCCCCGCGGCGGTAGCGCAGGACCAGGCCCACCACCGCGGCGACGAGCCCGAGCAGGTGCACGGCCTCGGAGACCGTCCAGAGCACCGCGAGGTCGGCGTAGCCGTCCTGGACCCACCACGGCCGCAGCGGCCGCGGCCCCACGGCCTGGCCGGGCTCGGTGGCCACGTTGACGACGAACAGCGGGGCGGACACCAGCGCCACCGCCCAGGCCACGGCCCGCCACGCCTTACCGGGGAGCAGCCCGTCGGGGAAGACGAGCAGTGCGAGCGGCAGGAACAGCCCGATCGACCACGGCCAGGCGAACACGAACACCGTGTCGAGCGTGCGCAGCACCGGCTCCGGCCAGGCACGCTGCGTCCCGAGGACGATCAGCGGCGCGGCCGCCGCCGTCGCGCTCTGGGCGACCCCGGCGGCCAGGAGCAGCCAGCCCAGCGCGCGGCGGGGTCGGTGGCCCGCGACGAGGACGCCCGCGGTGGCGCAGGAGAGCCCGATCGCGAGGTTGGTGACGACGAAGCCGTCGACCGCCTGGGCGGGCGTGATGCCGGCGAGCGCGGCCGCGGCGACCGCCGTCGTCGCCTCGAGCAGCACCAGCGCGAACAGGCCCGCGGCGGCGACGGGCCCGGCGCGCCGCCGTCCCCGGAGCTCGTCGTCGCTGGTCACGGCCTCAGTGTGGCCGAGGGCGCCCACCCCTGTCCCGGGTCGGTGTCCCGGTCCCGACCGGGTCGCTGCCCGGTCCGCACGGGTGCGCGGCCCTGGTCGGCGGGGATCCTCGCGGCGGACCGTCACCGCCATGACCACGACCCTCACCACCCCCGTCGACGACACCCTGACCTGGCGCCGTGCCGCCCTCGTCGTCACCCCGATCGGCCCGCTCGCGATCGCCGTGCTGCGCTGGCTGCTGCCCTACGACACCACCGACGACCCGGTGACCATCGTCGCGAAGGTCGCCTCGCACCCGACCGCCATGACCGCGGTGCTGTGGCTCAGCCTGGTCGCCCTGGTCACCCTGCCGCTCGGGGTGCTGGTGGTCGGCGCGGTCGCCGCCCGTGCGCGCCCGGTGCTCGGCACCGTCGCCGCCGTGCTCGCCTGGGTCGCGTTCGCGACGCTGCCGTTCCTCGTCGGGCCCGACCAGATCGCGCTGGCCGGCCTCGACGCGGGGCTGCCCGGGCCGGTCACCGCCGCCCTGTTCACCGCCGCCGCCGCGCACCCGGTGAGCGCGACCGCCACGATGGTCTGGGTGCTGGGCCACATCGTCGCCGTGGTCCTGCTCGGCATCGCGCTGTGGCGCACGATCCCCGTCTGGGCGGCGGTCGCCCTGATCGTCTCCCAGCCGCTGCACCTGATCGTCGCGGTGGTCGTGCCGAACCACCTGGTCGACGGGCTCGCCTGGCTGCTCACCGCCGTCGGCTTCGCGGTCACCGCCGCGGTCGGGCTCAGGACGCGGCCGGCCGCAGGCGCCGGGTGAGGCCGGCGTGCACGGGCTCGACGACGCGCGCCGCGACCGGGCCCAGGATCGCCATGAGCAGCACGTACGTGGTGGCCAGCGGCGCGAGCCCGGGGTCGACGGCGCCGGTGGTCAGCGCGAGACCCGCGATGACGATGGAGAACTCGCCGCGCGCCACCAGCGCCGCCCCCGCGCGCCAGCGCCCCAGCGGGCCGACGCCGATCTGGCGCGCGGCGAACCACCCCGCGCCGAGCTTCGTCGCCGTCGACACCACGGCGAGCACGAGCGCCGCGGGCAGCACGGCGGGCACCTGTGCGGGGTCGGTGTTGAGGCCGAAGACGACGAAGAACACCGCCGCGAACAGGTCCCGCAACGGTGCGAGCACGCGGGCGGCGTTCTCGGCGGTGTCCTCGGAGATCGCGATGCCGAGCAGGAACGCTCCGACGCCCGCCGAGACCTGCAGCTGGGACGCGATCCCCGCGACCAGCAGCGCGAGGCCGAGCACCCGCAGCAGGAACACCTCCGAGGTCGGCGACTCGACCAGCGCCGACACGAGCCGCCCGTAGCGCAGCGCCACGACGAGCACCACGACCAGGAGCAGCACGGCGATCGCGACCGTCCGCAGGCCCGCGACCCATCCCAGCGCCGCGAGGGCCGCGGTGGTGATCGGGAGGTAGAGGGCCATCGCGAGGTCCTCCATGACGAGGACCGACAGCACCGCGGGGGTCTCCCGGTTGCCGAGGCGGCCCAGGTCGTCGAGGACCTTCGCGACGATCCCCGACGACGACACCCAGGTCACCCCGGCCATCGCCAGCGCGCCCAGCGGGCCCCACCCGAGCACCAGCGCGGCGATCGCGCCCGGCGCGGCGTTGAGCACCATGTCGACGATCCCGGCCGCCCACGAGCGCCGCAGGCCGCCGACCAGGTCGGACGCCGAGTACTCGAGCCCGAGCAGCAGGAGCAGCAGGACGACGCCGACCTCGCTGGCCACGCTGGTGAACGGCTCGATGCCCTCGAGGGGCAGCAGCCCGCCGGAGCCGAACGCCAGCCCGCCGAGCAGGTAGAGGGGCACCGGTGAGATGCCGAGGCGGCCCGCCAGGCGCCCGAGGATGCCGAGGCCGAAGAACAGCGCGCCCAGCTCGATGAGCGAGAGGGCGACCGAGTGCACGGGCGGTCAGTCGTCCTCGAGGATCGCGGCCGCCTGCCCGAGACCCTCGCTGGTGCCGACGACGACGACGAGGTCGCCCGCCCGGAACACGAACCCGGGCCCCGGCGTCGGCGCCACGACGTGGTCGCGCACGACCGCCACGATCGACGCGCCGGTGCGCGTGCGCATCGCGGTGTCGCCCAGCGTGCGCCCGTCGTACGGCGACCCCGTGGCGATCGGGAACTGCGCGGTCATGATGCCCTCGACCTCGCGCACCTGGTCCTGCAGCTGCGCGACGAGGTTCGGCGCCCCGAGCAGCGTGCCCAGCGCCTGGCCCTCCGCGTCGGTGAGCCGTACCGACGCGCACGAGGTGTCGGGGTCCGCCTGCGCCGAGACGAGCAGCTCGCGGTGTCCGTCGCGGTGGGTCAGCACGCCGAGGCGGCGTCCCGAGGCGGTGGTGATCTCCTGCTTGGTGCCGATCCCGGGCAGACGGGTGACCTCGACGTCCACGGCCCGAGGCTAGTCGTTCTTGTGGAGGGCGTCGTTCAGCTCGACGCGGGCGCCCTCGCTGCGCGGCAGGGCGTGCACGGCCCCGGTGGTCGAGTCGCGGCGGAAGAGCAGGCCCGGACGTCCGGAGAGCTCGACGGCCTTGACGACCGACCCGTCGTCCAGCGTCACCCGCGTGCCGGCGGTGACGTAGAGGCCGGCCTCGACGACGCAGTCGTCGCCGAGGGAGATGCCCAGGCCGGCGTTGGCGCCGATGAGGCAGCGCTCGCCGACCGCGATGGTCTCCTTGCCGCCGCCCGAGAGCGTCCCCATGATCGACGCGCCGCCGCCGACGTCGGAGCCGTCGCCGACGACGACCCCGCCGGATATCCGGCCCTCGACCATCGACGTGCCGAGCGTGCCGGCGTTGAAGTTGACGAAGCCCTCGTGCATCACCGTGGTGCCCGACGCCAGGTGCGCGCCGAGGCGGACGCGGTCGGCGTCGCCGATGCGCACGCCCGACGGGATGACGTAGTCGACCATGCGCGGGAACTTGTCCACCGCGTAGACGGTGACCGGGCCGCGGGCGCGCAGCCGGGCGCGGGTGCGCTCGAACTCGGGTACCGGGCAGGGCCCGTGGTTGGTCCACACCACGTTGGCGAGGTGGCCGAAGATGCCGGTGAGGTCGACCCCGTGCGGCCGCACCAGCCGGTGCGAGATCAGGTGCAGGCGCAGGTAGACGTCGTACGCCGACTCGGGCGGGCCGGTGAGGTCGGCGACCGTGCGCACGGCGACGACCTCGACGCCGCGGTCGGGGTCGCTGCCCAGCACGTCGACCAGCGACGGCTCCAGCTCGGACGCCGGGACCTGGACCGTCCCCGCCTCCCCGGCCATCCCGTCGCTCGCGTCCACGAGCTCGGGCAGCGGGTACCAGGTGTCGAGGACGGTGCCGTCGACGGCCACGGTGGCGAGGCCGACGCCGAGGGCGCGGGTGGGGCGCGGGGCGGGGGTGCTCATCGCCCGTCAGGCTAGCGGCCCGGACCGACGCCGCACGTCACCGACCGAACGCCCCGGTTAGCCTCCCGGGTCGTGAGCGCCCCACCCGTGACCCTCGACCTGCTCGCCGGCCCGGTGTCGCTGACCGCCGCCCTGGTCGACGTGCCGAGCGTCTCCGGCGAGGAGGCGGCGCTGGCCGACGCGGTACAGGTGGCGCTGGCGACCCAGGCGCCGCACCTGGAGCTGCTGCGTTCCGGGGACGCGGTGCTCGCCCGCACCCGGCTGGGCCGGGCGCGCCGGGTGCTGCTGGCCGGGCACCTCGACACCGTCCCGATCGCCGACAACGTCCCGTCGCGGCGCGAGGGCGGCACGCTGTTCGGCTGCGGGACCAGCGACATGAAGTCCGGCGTCGCGGTGATGACCCACCTGGCCGCCGCGCTCGCCGAGCCCGCGCACGACGTCACGCTGGTGCTCTACGACTGCGAGGAGGTCGAGGCGGCGCGCAACGGTCTCGGGCGCCTCGAGCGCGAGCACCGCGACTGGCTCGACGCCGACCTCGCGCTGCTCGGCGAGCCCACCTCCGGCCAGGTCGAGGCGGGGTGCCAGGGCACGCTGCGGGTGGTGGTGCGCACGCACGGGCGGCGCGCGCACTCGGCGCGGTCGTGGCTGGGGGAGAACGCGATCCACGCGGCGGCGCCGGTGCTGGCGCGGCTCGCGGCGTACGCGGCGCGCGAGGTCGACATCGACGGCTGCCGCTACCGCGAGGGCCTGCAGGCCGTGCGGGTCGCCGGCGGCGTCGCGGGCAACGTGGTGCCCGACGCGTGCGAGGTGACGGTCAACTTCCGCTTCGCGCCCGACCGGTCCCTCGACGACGCCCGCGCCCACGTGGCCGAGGTGCTCGACGGCTTCGACCTCACCGAGACCGACGCGGCCCCGGGCGCCCTGCCGGGTCTCGGGGAGCCGGCGGCGGCGGACTTCGTCGCGGCGACGGGGACCACGCCGGTGGCCAAGTACGGCTGGACCGACGTGGCCCGGTTCGCGGCCCTCGGGATCCCGGCGCTGAACTTCGGCCCGGGGGACCCGAACCTCGCCCACACCCGCGAGGAGTCGGTGCCCGTCGAGGCCGTCACCGCGGCCTGCGACGTCCTGCGCGCGTACCTGACGCGCGCCTGAACGGAGCAGCGGGGGAGGACCAGCGAAGTGGCGTCACGGACGTTGAGCGTCCGTCACGCCACTTCGCTGACAAGTTCGAGCCGGCGAACGGCCTAGATGGCGGCGACCTCGGCGCGGCCGGCGACGAGCTGGCGGGTGATCGTGGCGATGCGCTGGCCCGCGTACTGCGTGGCCTGGCGCGTGTCGTCCGAGATCGGGATCGAGCCCTGGCCGTCGACGTGCGACGGGCCGTAGGGGTTCCCGGTGGTGAACTGGATCGGGTCGGTGTAGCCCGGCGTCACCGTGATGCCACCGAAGTGGTGGAACGTGTTGTAGAGCGCGAGCAGGGTCGACTCCTGGCCGCCGTGGGGGGTCGAGGTCGAGGTGAACCCCGAGTAGACCTTGTCGGCGAGCTGACCCTGCGCCCACTGCGGACCGAGGGTGTCGATGAACTGCTTGAGCTGGGCGGTGACGTTGCCGTACCGGGTCGGCGAGCCGAACACGACGGCGTCGGCCCACAGCACGTCGTCCGCGGTGGCCTCGGGGACGTCCTGCGTCTCCTCGGCGTGCTTCTGCCAGGCCTCGTTGGAGGCGATGGCCTCCGGCGGCGCGAGCTCGTGCACCTTGCGGATGCGCACCTCGGCGCCCGCGTTCTCGAGGCCCTTCGCGTACTCCTGCGCCAGCGCGTGGATCGTGCCGGTGGAGCTGTAGTAGATGATCGCGACCTTGGGCGTGACGGTGGCCAAGACTGGCCCTCCTCGAGTGGTTCGTTGCAGGTTCAACCACCGGGTGCCACGGGTCCGCGGAGCCGAAACACCGGGTGGACGCCCCACGGCCGGGCCCCGTTCGGGCGGGACTCCTAGGCTCGGTGCCATGACCGGGCAGAGGGGCCACGACGGGCAGAGGGCGTACGAGGTGCTCCACGACGACCCCGCGGGGCGTGACGCGACCGCGCCGCGTCCGACGACGATCGACAAGCGCCGGCCGCAGCACCGCGACCCGGCACGGCTGAGCTCCACCACCGACCAGCGCCTGCTCGACTCGCGCGGGCCCGCCGACTGGGTGCACTCCGACGCCTGGCGCATCCAGCGCATCCAGGCCGAGTTCGTCGAGGGCTTCAGCGTGCTCGCCGAGATCCCGCGCGCGGTGACGGTGTTCGGCTCGGCCCGCACCTCGCCCGGTCACACCGACTACGAGCGCGGCGTCGCCCTCGGCGGGGCCCTGGCGCGGGCGGGCTACGCCGTCATCACCGGCGGCGGGCCGGGTGTCATGGAGGCCGCGAACCGCGGGGCGTCGGAGGCCGGCGGCCTGTCGGTGGGTCTGGGCATCGAGCTGCCCTTCGAGCAGGGCCTCAACCCGTGGGTCGACCTCGGGGTGGGCTTCCGCTACTTCTTCGCGCGCAAGACGATGTTCGTCAAGTACGCGCAGGCGTTCGTCTGCCTGCCCGGCGGGTTCGGCACGCTCGACGAGCTGTTCGAGGCCCTCGTGCTCGTCCAGACCGGCAAGGTCACCCGCTTCCCGGTGGTGCTGCTCGGTACCGAGTACTGGGGCGGGCTGGTCGAGTGGCTCGCGGGCCCGGCCGTGTCGGCGGGGACGATCAGCCGGCACGACGTCGACCTCATCCACCTCACCGACGACATCGACGAGGTGCTCGCGATCGTCGAGGAGGGCTTCCGCGAGGCCGTGGGCTCGTGAGGATCTGCGTCTTCTGCGCGTCCGGCCCGGTGCCCGACGCGGCGGTCGAGCTCGCCGTGCAGGTGGGGACGGCGATCGCCGACCATGGCTGGTCGCTCGTCTCGGGCGGCGGGCGCGTGTCGATGATGGGCGCCGTCGCCCGGGCCGCCCGGGCGGGCGGGGCGCACACGGTGGGGGTCATCCCCGAGGCGCTGGTGGCCGAGGAGGTCGCCGACGACGACTCCGACGAGCTGGTCGTCGTCACCGACATGCGCACCCGCAAGCGCGAGATGGACGAGCGCAGCGACGGGGTGCTCGCCCTGCCGGGCGGGCTGGGCACGCTCGAGGAGCTGTTCGAGGCCTGGACATCGCACGCGCTGGGGATGCACGACAAGCCGGTGGTGATCCTCGACCCCGACGGCCACTACGACCCGCTGTTCGCCTGGCTCGAGGGGCTGCGCGCCACCGGCTTCGTCACCGACCGCGGCCTGTCCGGGGTGGTGCGCGTCGCGACGGTGGAGGCGGCCCTCGACGCCCTGGCGCCGGCGACCGTCCCCGCGTCGGGGAGGGGCTGATGCCGGCCCGGCCGCTGCTGCCCGCCGACGGGCGGATCGCGGTGATGGCGATCGTCAACCGCACGCCCGACTCGTTCTACGACCGCGGCGCGGCGTGGGACCCCGCCGCCGCGCTGGACGCGGTGGACCGGGCCGTCGCCGAGGGGGCGGACGTCGTCGACGTCGGCGGGGTCAAGGCCGGCCCCGGGCCCGGCGTCGACGTCGCCGAGGAGCTGCGCCGGGTCCTGCCCACCGTCGAGGCCGTCCGCGCCCGGCACCCCGACGTCGCGATCAGCGTCGACACCTGGCGCAGCGAGGTCGCGCGCGAGGTGTGCGCGGCGGGCGTGGACCTGGTCAACGACACCTGGGCCGGCGTTGACCCGCACCTCGGCGAGGTCGCCGCCGAGTTCGGGGTGGGCATCGTCTGCTCCCACACCGGGGGAGCGGTGCCCCGCACCCGCCCGCACCGCGTGCGCTACGCCGACGTCGTCGCCGACGTCATCGCCGAGGTCACGCGGCAGGCCGAGGCGCACGAGCGCGCGGGCGTCGACCCGTCGCGGATCCTCGTCGACCCCACCCACGACTTCGGCAAGAACACGTTCCACGGGCTCGAGCTGCTGCGGCGCCTCGACGAGCTCGTCGCGCTCGGGCGCCCGGTGCTCATGGCGCTGTCGAACAAGGACTTCATCGGCGAGACGCTCGGCACCACCGAGGTCACCGAGCGCCTCGAGGGCACGCTCGCCGCGACGGCCGTCGCCGCCCGGGCGGGCGCGCGGATGTTCCGGGCGCACGAGGTGGCCGCCACTCGCCGCGTCGTCGACATGGTGTCGGCGATCCGCGGCGACCGCGCCCCGGTCAGGACCGTCCGTGCTTTGGCCTGACGGCCTCGTGCGTGCTTGTCCGTGCTGGGGCACGGACAAGCACGCACGAGCGCGGAGCGCCACGTGAAAGCCGGCACCGAGGACTGGTTCGCCCGGCGGACGTGGGTGCGGCCGCCGTGGAGCGCCGACGACCTGGCCGCCGCCAAGCGCGGGCGGACCGTGTCGGTCGTGCTGCCCGCGCTCGACGAGCAGACCACGGTCGGCGGGGTCGTCGCCGCCGTGCGCCCGCTGCTCGGCACGCTCGTCGACGAGCTGGTCGTCGTCGACTCGGGCTCCACCGACGCCACCGCCGCGCGCGCCCGGGCCGCCGGCGCCCGGGTGGTGGCCCGCGACGCCGTGCTGCCCGAGGTCCCCGTGCGCCCCGGCAAGGGCGAGGTGCTGTGGCGCTCGCTGGCCGCCACCTCCGGCGACCTCGTCGTGTTCCTCGACTCCGACCTCGTCGATCTCGGTCCCGGCTTCGTCGTCAACCTGCTCGGGCCGCTGCTCACCGTCTACGGGGTCGCGCGGGTCAAGGGCTTCTACCACCGCCCCCTGCGCACGTCGGAGCACGACGCCACCCTCACCGGCGGCGGCCGGATCACCGAGCTCACCGCCCGGCCCGCGCTCGCCGCCCTGCGCCCCGAGCTCGCCGGCGTCGTCCAGCCCCTCGGCGGCGAGTACGCCGCCACCCGCGAGCTGCTCGAGTCGCTGCCCTTCGCCGCCGGCTACGGCGTGGAGATCGGCCTGCTGCTCGACACCCACCGCGAGCGCGGGCTCGACGCGATCGCGCAGGTCGACCTCGGCGTGCGCAAGCACCGCCACCGCGGCCTGCGCGCGCTCGGCGCCACCGCCGCCGAGGTGCTCGACGCCGTCCTGCGCCGCTGCGTGCCCGGACACCCCGGCAGCGACCCGCTGACCCAGTTCGTGCCCGTCGACGGCGACTGGCTCCCCGACGAGCAGGAGGTGGCGACGAGCGACCGCCCGCCCCTGACGACCCTGCGGGCCACGGAGCGCTGACCCCCCACCACCTACGATCGGATCCCATGGGCAGCGCGCTGGTGTACGTCATCGTGGTCGGCCTCGTGGCCGCCGCGGTCTACCTGGTGGCGGCCTTCGTCTTCGGTCGCGGCGAGGAGCTCGCGCCCATGCCGCCGGGCGCGACGCCCACGCGGCTGCCCGCGCGCGACCTCACCGGCGGCGACGTCCGCGACCTGCGCTTCCAGCAGGCGCTGCGCGGCTACAAGTGCAGCGAGGTCGACTGGGCGCTCGAGCGCCTCGCCGCCGAGGTCGACGCGCTGCGCGCCCGCGTCGAGGCCATGGAGAACCTGGCCGCGGAGCCGGAATCCGCCCCCGCGCCGACGCCCCGGGTCAACGGCCACGCCGGCCGCGAGGTGGACGACCCGGCCCCCACCGACCCGACCGTGCGCGCCGAGCAGGCCCAGGGCGCGTCGTCCGGCCCCGCGCGGGGAATGTCCGGCGTCGACGGCCCGCGGCGCTGAGCCCGCGGGCACCACGGAGCAGGGAGCCCGGCATGGCGCGACGCGAGATCTCGGTGTCGGTCGACATCGACGCCCCGGTCGAGACGGTGTGGGCCGAGGTCACCGACTGGGAGTCCCAGGGCGAGTGGATGCTCGGCACGGACGTACGGGTGACCGAGGGCGACGGGAAGACCCCGGGAACGCGCGTCGCGGCGTTCACCGGCATCGGCCCGCTGGGTGTGATGGACAGGATCGAGCTGGTCGGCTGGGACCCGCCGCACCGCGCCACCGTGCGGCACGTCGGACGCGTCATCCGGGGCAGCGGAACGTTCACCGTCGTCGAGCGACGGACCGAGGACGGGCGGGCCGGCTCGACGTTCACCATGGCCGAGCAGCTCGACCTGCCCCTCGGCCCGCTGGGGGCGCTGGGCTGGCCGCTGACCAAGCCCGTGTTCACCTGGGGCCTGCGCCGCTCCCTGGCCGAGCTGGCCCGGCGGTGCGAGCGCAGCGGCGCCCGGTGACCACCCCGTGACCGCGGCCGTCGTCGGCGCCGACGGCGTCGGCCGCTGCCCCTGGGGCGCGGGGGACGGCCTGCTCGCCGAGTACCACGACACCGAGTGGGGCCGGGAGCTGCGCGGCCGGGACGCCCTGTTCGAGCGAATCAGCCTCGAGGCGTTCCAGTCGGGACTGTCGTGGCTGATCGTGCTGCGCAAGCGTCCCGCCTTCCGCGCCGCCTTCGCGGGGTTCGACCCGGAGGCGGTGGCCGGCTTCGGCGACGACGACGTCGCGCGCCTGCTCGCCGACGCCGGCATCGTCCGCAACCGCGCCAAGATCGAGGCGACGATCGCCAACGCCCGCGCCGTGCTGGGGCTCGCCGAGCGCGGCGAGGACCTGGACACGCTGCTGTGGTCGTTCGCGCCCCCGCCGCGCCCGGCGCCGCCGGCGGGCTTCGAGGACGTCCCCGCGACGACGCCGGAGTCGACGGCGATGGCGAAGGCGCTGCGCGCCCGCGGCTTCCGGTTCGTGGGCCCAACGACCTGCTACGCCCTCATGCAGGCGACCGGGATGGTCGACGACCACCTCGCGGGGTGCTTCCGCGCGGTCGACGCACCGGGCCGCTGAGGCCCTTCCGCGCCCCTGACCGGGGCGGACACGCCCGGATGATCGCTCCGGTGTCGTGCCGGTCGGGCGCATGGTGAAGAATCGTCGCCTGTCACACGGCGCTCGCTCCCCTGACCCCCGTGCGGGTGACGGGGGCGGGGAGACGCAGCTCGCGGAGGGAGCAGACATGGCGGCCATGAAGCCCCGGACCGGCGACGGTCCCCTCGAGGTCACCAAGGAGGGGCGCGGCATCGTGATGCGCGTGCCGCTCGAGGGTGGGGGGCGCCTCGTCGTCGAGATGACCGCGGACGAGGCGGGCGACCTGCGGGAGGCCCTGCAGGGCGTGGTCGGCTGAGCACCCCGACACGCGACGGGCGGGGCGTCGCGGAGGCGGACAGGGGCACACCGCCCTTCGCCGCCCCCGCGCTGCCCACCCCGCTCGCCGAGCTGGTCACCACCGAGCCCGACGGCCCCGACGGCGCCGCCGGACTGCGGTGGCGCCGTCGCGACCGGTCGGCCGGCGACGGCGACCCCGGCGACGGCAACGACGAGACCCCCTCCACCGACACCGACGACCCCGCGCCCGAGGAGGTCGTCGACGGCGCCCCACCCGGGTGGAAGCCCTCCGCCGGCGCCGTGACCGCGCTCGCCGGGCCGCCACCGGCGCGCTGGATCGTCGGCGTCGGCGAGGGCCGCGAGCGCGACTGGCGCGCCGCCGGCGCGGCCGCCGTCCGGGCCCTGCGCGACGCCTCCGCGGCGGCACTCGGGAACGGCCACGGGGCCACCGACCCCGCGCCGCGGGTCGCCGTCCTGCGCCCCGACCGTCCCGCGGACGCCCCGGACACCGCCGCCGACTGGGCGGCGCTCGCGCTCGGCGTCGTCCTGGGTTCGCACCGTTTCGCCGTGCGGTTCGAGGCCCGGCCGGCGCTGCGGGTGCACCTGCACGTCCCCGCCGAGCACCGGGACGCCGTCGACCGGGCCGTCGAGCTCGCCGCCGCCACGGCGCGGGCCCGCGACCTCGCCGACACGCCCTCGGGCACCAAGTCGCCCGACTGGTTCGCCACCACCGCCACCGACCTCGTCGCCGACGCCGACGGCCTCGGCGTGACCGTCCGCGACGAGGCCTGGCTCGCCGAGCAGGGCTTCGGCGGCGTCCTCGCCGTCGGGGGCGGCTCGTCGCGCCCGCCCCGGTTCCTGGAGCTGACCTGGTCGCCGCCGGACGCCGCGGGCGAGCACGTCGTGCTCGTCGGCAAGGGCATCACGTTCGACACCGGCGGCATCTCGATCAAGCCGAACGCCGGCATGGCCGACATGCGCACCGACTGCTCCGGCGGCGCCGCGGTCGTCGGGGCGCTGCGCGCGCTGGCCCGGCTGCGGGTCCCCGTGCGCGTCACCGGGCTCGTGCCGCTCGCCGAGAACCATGTCTCGGGGTCGGCGTACCGCCCCGGCGACGTCGTGCGGCACCGCGGCGGCACCACCACCGAGGTCACCAACACCGACGCCGAGGGGCGCATGGTGCTCGCGGACGCGATCGCCTACGCGCTCGACGAGCTCGCGCCGGACGTCGTCGTCGACGTCGCCACGCTCACCGGGGCGATGAAGGTCGCGCTCGGCGTGCGCACCGGCGGGGTGTTCGCCAGCTCGCCCGCCCTGCGCACCGCGCTGGTCGAGGCCGGCGCGGCGACGGGGGAGGCATGGTGGCCGATGCCGCTGTCGGCCCACCACGACGCCGACGTCGACTCGACGATCGCCGACGTCCGCCAGGCCCCGGGCGGCCCGGGCGGCATCGCGGCGGCGCTGTTCCTGCGCCGCTTCACCGCCGGGCGGCCGTGGATCCACCTCGACATCGCGGGACCGGCGCGCTGCGACGGCCCGCACGAGGAGGTCGCCAAGGGCGCCACGGGCTTCGCGACGCGCACGCTCGTGGAGTTCTGCGCCTCCCGCGGCTGAGATCAGCGGCGGGCGGCGCAGAGCAGCCCGTCGGCCACGGGCAGCAGCAGCGGTACGAGGCGCTCGTCCTCGCGGACGGCGCGCACCGTCTCCCGGAGCGCGCCGCCGACGGCCTCGCGGCGCACGGGGTCGGAGACCCGGCCCTGCCACAGGACGTCGTCGAGCACCACGACCCCACCGGGGCGCAGCAGCCGCAGCGACGCGTCGAGGTCGCGGGGGAAGTCGGTGGTGGCGCCGTCGACGACGACCATGTCGTACCCGGCGTCGGACAGCTTCGGCAGCACCTGCCGTGACGAGCCGGTGATCATCCGGAGGCGCCCGGCGGCGAACCCTGCCTCCGCGCACGTCGCGCGGGCCTGCGCCTGCCGCGCGCCGTCGGTGTCGATGCTGGTCAGCAGGCCGTCGGCGGGCATCCCGCGCAGCAGGGCGACGGTGCCCAGGCCCAGCCCGGTACCGATCTCGACGACGGCGCGCGCCCGCGTGGCCGCCGCGAGGAAAGTCAGGGCGGCGGCGGTCGCCGGGGCGACGGGCACCACGCCCTGGGCGGCCGAGCGCTCGCGCAGCCCGGCGAGGACCTCGTCCTCCACGACGAACGCCGCCGCGCGCTCGACGAGCCGGCTCGCCGCGCGGGCATCGTCGGGGGCGGTGGCTCCGGGCGCCGGGTCGGCGGCCCCGTCGGGCGCGCCCTCCGCGGGCTGCTCGCCCGGGCGGCGCACCGCGCGCAGGGCGCGGGGCGTGCCGCGCAGGGTCCCGCCGCGCCCCCCGGGCCCACCCGGGCGTCCCGTCGCCATCGGTGCAGGCTAGATCGTCGGCGCGCCGGGATCGGCGTGCCGCGCCGCCACGCCGACGCACCCGGTCGGGGGTCACACCCCTGCACCGGAAACTCAGGCGTCTCTCAGGCCGACCTCACCTCCGTGACATGCCCACCCGCCAGGGTGGAGCCACGACGCCGGGCCCCCCGACCGGCGCGACGACGACCGAGGAGCCGCACCCCGATGGCCGACCGCTCTGCCCCCGTCGCCGACGCGCTCCCCGGTGCCACCGCGGTGCTCGACCGGCCGGAGCTCGCCGAGGTCGAGGGCGTCGACGCGGACGTGCCCTGGGTGCCCCCGACCTGGGACGACGTCGTGCGCCAGCACGCCGACCGCGTCTACCGCCTCGCGTTCCGCCTCACCGGCGACGCCCACGACGCCGAGGACCTGACGCAGGAGACCTTCATCCGCGTCTTCCGCTCGCTCGCCGGCTACAAGCCCGGGACGTTCGAGGGCTGGCTGCACCGCATCACCACCAACCTCTTCCTCGACATGGTCCGCCGCCGTGCCCGGCTGCGGATGGAGGGCCTGCCCGAGGACACCGACCGCCTTCCCGGCGGTGGCCCGAACCCCGAGCAAGTCTGGTCCGACGCCCACCTCGACCCCGACCTGCAGGCCGCCCTCGACGCGCTCGCGCCCGAGTTCCGGGCCGCCGTCGTGCTGTGTGACGTGGAGGGGCTGTCGTACGAGGAGATCGCGGCGACGCTCGGTGTCAAACTGGGGACCGTGAGGAGTCGCATCCACCGCGGGCGGCAGGCCCTGCGCTCCGCGCTCGAGTCCCGGGCCGCCGAGCGTGGCGGGACGTCGGGGAGCGCGGCATGATCTCCGGCCGCCCCGGGGGCTCGGGCTGGACGCGGCGGTTCACCGACGCCGGCCACCTCGCGCTCGACGCCGTCGTCGCCTTCGTCGACGACGAGCTCCCGCCCGGCCCCGCCCACCCGGCCGCCGCCCACGTCGACCGCTGCCTCACCTGCGCCGGCGAGGTCGCCGCCCAGCGCCAGGCGCGCCGCCGGGTCCGGGCCGCCGAGTGCCCCTCGGTCCCCACCGCACTGCTCAGCGCGCTGCGTTCGATCCCCGACGCGGCGCCGCTGCCGGCCGCGCCCGCCGGTCTGTCCGTGGCCCCCGACGGCTCGCTGGTGGTCCCGGTGGACCACCGCGACCTCGCCCACGGCGACGAGCCGCCCGCACGGGTCCGCCGCGGCCGGCGGCGGGCGTTGGGCCTGCCGGTGGCGGTCGGCTCCGGGGTGGTCGTCGGTGCCGCCGCGCTGGTCGCGTTCACCGGCCCCGCCGTGGTGGCCGAGGGCACCGGCTCCGGACTGCCCGCGGGGGCGGCCGTGCGGCCGACCACGACGGCGCCGGCCGACCTCACCGCCGGCGTCGCCGACACGGCCCGCCCCACACCGGTCGCGCGCCCGGCGCTGCCCGGTCCCGGCGCCCCGTGACGCGCTGACGGCTCCTTCACCCCGCCGGTCGCAGGCTGTGACCGTGTCGACGCGGGCCCGGCCGCGACGCTCTACGGTGGAGGGGCGATGAGCACCACGAGCCTGCCCACCTCCGTCCGGGGGACGCGATGACGGGGCCGACGGATCCGCGGGGTGGCCCGACCACGGGGCCGGTGACCGAGGACGCCCACGACGACCGGGCCGACGCGCACGCGACGAACGGCCACACCGCACCCCCCGTGAACGGCCACGGCAACGGGCACGGCACCCACGGCCACGCGGGCACCAACGGGCACGGCAACGGGCACGGCAACGGGCACGGCGGCGAGCACGAGCTGGCCGCGGTGTTCGGCCGTCCGTCGGGTGTGCAGGGCGCGTTCGGTGCGCGGACGGGCGACACGGTCCGCACCTCCCGCCCGTCCCGCGGCGACATCCCGGCCCCGGCGCTGGCCGCCGCGTTCGGGCGTCCCGGGGTCGGCACGAGCACCTCGCTGCAGCGGCCGGAGCGACCCGCCGACGGCGACGACGCCCCCGACGAGTTCTGGGCCGGCGACACCGCCGCCGCCGACCCCTGGCGCGATCCCGACGCCGGCGCCGAGCTGGGCGGCCCCGCGCTGGGCGAGTCGGCGGCGCGCACCAGCAGCCCGCCCGTCGGTCCGCGCCTCTCCGCACGTGAGCTGCTGCTCGGCCGGCGCGTGCAGCCCACCGCGCTGGCCCTGCTCGCGGTGGTCGCGCTGGTGCTCGGCGCGGTCGGTGGTGTCGTCGGCTGGGCGGTCGCCGGCGGTGCCGACAGCCTCGTCGACCCGGGCGCGTCGCTGACCCCGGTCGCCGCCGGGCGGGAGCGCCCGCCGGGCTCGGTGGCCGACATCGCGGGGCGTGTCACACCGGCCGTCGTGTCCCTCGAGCTGCAGGCCGGCACCAGCGGTGGCACCGGCTCGGGCGTCGTGCTCAGCCCCGACGGCTACATCGTCACCAACAACCACGTCGTCGAGCTGGCCGCCACCGACCCGCGCGCGACGCTCGAGGCCGTCTTCGCCTCGGGGCTGCGCGCGCCGGCCCGCGTGGTCGGCCGCGACCCGCAGACCGACGTCGCGGTGGTCAAGGTCGACCTCGCCAACCCCGTCGTCGCCCAGCTCGGCCGCTCGTCGGACCTGCGCGCGGGCGACGGCGTCATCGCCATCGGCTCGCCGCTGGGCCTGGCCGGCACGGTCACCGAGGGCATCGTCAGCTCGATCGACCGCCCGGTGCGCCTCGACGCCGAGTCGGCCGAGGCCAACCCCGTGATCGACGCGATCCAGACCGACGCGGCGATCAACCCCGGCAACTCGGGCGGCGCGCTGGTCGACACCACCGGCGCCGTCGTCGGGATCAACACCGCCATCCGCACCCTGGGCGGTGGCGAGGGCGGCTCGATCGGCCTCGGCTTCGCGATCCCGATCGACGACGTCCGCGTGATCGCCGAGTCGATCATCCGCACCGGCGGCTACACCCACAGCGACCTCGGGGTGAACGCGAAGTCGGTGACCGACGGCAACGCCGACGGCGCGCAGGTGCTCAACGTGCGCCAGGGCGGGCCCGCGTCGGCCGCCGGGCTGCTGGAGGGCGACGTGGTCCTGCGCGTCGACGACCGCGCGATCGCCTCGGCGGACGAGCTCGTGGTGGCCGTGCGCGACCACCTGCCGGGTTCGGTGGTCACCCTCGGCGTCGTGCGGCAGGGCCGGCCGCTCACGCTCCAGGTCACCCTCTAGGGGGCGCGGTGTTCGACAACATCGGCTGGCCGGAGCTGCTGGTCCTCCTCCTCGTCGGTCTGTTCGTGCTCGGCCCCGAGCGCCTCCCCGCGGCCGCGGCCTGGGTGGCACGCACCGTGCGCACGGTCCGCGACTACGCCACCGGCGCCCGCGACCAGCTGCGCTCCGAGCTCGGTCCCGAGTTCGACGAGCTGCGCAAGCCGCTGGAGGACCTGCGGTCGGTGCGCGACCTCGACCCGCGCCGCGCCGTGCGCCAGCACCTGTTCACCGACCCGCCCGCGGACGGCACCTGGAGCGGCTCGCCCACGCCGGGCACGCCGGCGCCGGCACTGTCGTCCGACCCGTCTCCCGCGCCGGCGACCCCCACCGCGCCGCGTCCGGCGGCCGACCGGCGCCCGCTCGGCCCCGGCGAGATCGCCCCCCTCGACCCCGACGCCACCTGAGCGCGGAGCGGGGTTGCGTCCCCGTGCCCCTGCTCACGAAGTCGTCGTGGGTCCGTGCTCGGCGAGAGGTAGCCGATACCGTCGGTAACGTGCTCGGGCGCCAGGGAGATCCCGTGCGCCGCGGCCTGCTGCTCGCGGCGCACCGAGTCGACAGCGACCCCCGCCTGCTCGCCGCGCTCGAGTGGGCCCGGTCGCGGCTGCCCGGCGACGCGGCGTACGGCGACCCGCTCTCGACCGGCGACGACGCCGTCGGGCGCCTCGCCGCCCAGCTCGCCCCGCTGGCGGCGACGCGGCCGAGCGTGCTGCGCGAGGTGGGGCTGACCGCGCTGCAGGTGTGGCAGGCGCACGCCGGGGTCGACGAGCGCCAGAGCGACGAGCACCTCGCGGTGCTGTTCACCGACCTGGCGGGCTTCTCGGACTGGACGCTCGAGGTCGGCGACGAGGTCGCGGTGCACGCCCTGCGCCGGGTGGGCGCCGAGGTCGAGCCCCTCGTGCGCCGGCGCGGGCGCGTCGTCAAGCGCCTCGGCGACGGGCTGATGGCCGTGCTCCCGAGCGCCGAGGACGCCGTGGAGGTGGCCCTGGCGGCCCGCGACGCGGTCGAGGGCCTCGAGGTGGACGGGCACCGCCTGCACCTGCGGGCGGGCGTGCACGTCGGGCGGCCCCAGCAGCTCGGCGGCGACTACTACGGCCGCGACGTCAACATCGCCGCCCGGATCACCGACGTCGCCGGACCCGGCGAGGTGTGCGTGTCGAGCACGACGCGCGACCGGCTCGGTGGCCGCTTCCCGGTGCACGCCCGGCCGTGCGCGCGGACCAAGGGCGTGCCGCCGGACATCACCCCGTGGCGGGTCGATCACCCGTCTCGTGACGCAGAGGGTTCGCCCGCAGTCCGCCCGCGGGATCCAGCCGCCCGAGGATCGCGGCGGTGACGCAGGCCAGGGAGGCCACACCCTCGTCGTCCAGCGCGTCGAAGATCAGGCGGCGCACCTCGGCGGCGTGACCGGGCGCGGTCGCGACGACCTTCTCCATGCCCGCGTCGGTCAGGCGCGCGACGGTGACCCGGCCGCTCTCGGGCGACGGCTCGCGCCGCACCCAGCCCTGCTGCTCGAGCCGGGCGACGACGTGCGAGAGCCGGGAGAGCGACGAGTTGACGGTGGCGGCGAGGGAACTCATCGGTAACGTGCGCCCCGGCTCCTCCGAGAGCATGGCGAGCACGAGGTACGAGAACTGGGTCAGCCCGGCGTCGCGCTGCAGTTGCGCGTCGAGCGCGGCGGGCAACAGGGTGATCACCGCCGCGGTGCGCCGCCACGCCCGCTGTTCGTCGTCGTCCAGCCAGGGCCCCTCGTCCATGAGCAGGACTTTACTTGATGCTTCAACTCTTGTCGCGTACCGTTCGGAGTTGAAGCATCAAGGGAGACACCATGGACCCGTTCGCCACCGCCCGTCCCGGAGCGGCCTTCGACGCCTACGTGCCCGCCGCGCGGGAGCGCGCGGCCCGGCGCACGCCCTGGACCCCGGAGGACGGCCCGCTGCCCGCGCTGTACGTCAGCCACGGGGCCCCGCCGCTGTTCGACGACGCCGACTGGATGGCACGCCTCGGGGCGTGGGCGGACCGGCTGCCGACCCCGCGCGCGATCCTCATCGTCTCGGCGCACTGGGAGTCGGCGCCGCTGGCGCTGTCGAGCCCGGAGCCGGCGACCCCACTGGTGTACGACTTCGGCGGCTTCGCCGAGCGCTTCCACCGCATGACCTACGCGACGCCCGACGCCTCGGCGCTGGCCGCGCGCGTGACCGCCGTGCTGCCCGACGGCGCGTCGCCGCACCTGACCCGCCGCGGGCTCGACCACGGGGCCTGGGTCCCGCTGAAGGTCATGTACCCCCTCGGCGACGTGCCGGTCCTGCAGATGAGCCTGCCCACCGAGGACCCCGAGCGCCTGCTCGCCGTCGGGACGCGGCTGCGCGAGCTGCGCAGCGAGGGCGTGCTCGTGATCGGGTCCGGCTTCATGACCCACGGGCTCCCGTTCCTCACCCGCGAGATGCTCGCCGGGCGGAGCACCCCGGGCTGGACCGGGGACTTCGACGCCTGGGCCGCCGAGGCGCTCGACCACGGCGACCTCGAGACGCTGTCCCGCTTCCGCGAGGCCCCGGGCATGCCGTACGCCCACCCGACCGCGGAGCACTTCGTGCCGCTGTTCGTCACCCTCGGTGCGGCGACCGATCCGGAGGGTCCGGTGACCACGGCGATCGACGGGCACATGTGGGGCCTGTCGCGGCGCTCGCTGCAGGTGGCCTGAGAAATCGCTGGTGCGGGTCGCGTCCGCGCGCCATGCTGGTCGCGCACTGGTTCGCACCTGATCGAGGAGATGCCGTGGCTGCCCGGTACGGGCGCCATGAAGGCGCCGTCGCCGTCACCCCCTGGTGACGCCCACCGGCCCGATCGGCGGTGACGCGCGCCAGGGACCTCTCTCTCCTCGAAGGGTCCCCTTCAGTGTCTTCGATGCTCTCTCCTGTCCTGTCCTCCTACGGCTGGGACGACTCCTGGGCGCAGCTCGCCCACCCGCACCTCGAGGCCGGCGGACTGCCCGGCCGCGTCGCCCGCGTCGACCGCGGCCGGGTCGACGTCCTCACCGAGCAGGGGCGGGTGCGGGCCGCCCCCGGTCGCGGCACCACCCCGGCAGTGCCCGGCGTCCCGCGCGGCAGCTCCGCTCCGCTGCGTGCCGCAGTGCCCGGCGTCCCGCGCGGCAGCTCCGCTCCGCTGCGTGCCGCAGTGTCCGGCGTCCCGCGCGGCAGCTCCGCTCCGCTGCGTGCCGCAGTCGGCGACTGGGTCGTGGTCGACCCGGACGTCCGGGTGTCCGCCGTCCTGCCCCGCCGCTCCGCCCTCACCCGCGCCGTCGCCTCGGGCCGTTCCAAGGGCCAGGTGCTGGCCGCCAACGTCGACACGGTGCTCGTCGCCGTGGCGCTCGAGGCGAAAACGCGACCCGGCCGCCTCGAGCGGCTGATCGCCCTGGCGTGGGAGAGCGGCGCGGTGCCCGTCGTCGTGCTGACCAAGATCGACCGGGCGGACGGCGACGTGCTCCTCGCCGCCCTCGCCGACGTCTCCGTGGCGGCGCCCGGCGTCGACGTCCTGCCCGTCAGCGCCGTGACCGGCGACGGCCTCGCCGAGGTCGCCGCGGCCGCACGCGGCACCACGGTGCTCGTCGGGCCCTCGGGTGCGGGCAAGTCCACGCTGGCCAACGCCCTGCTCGGCGACGAGGTGATGGCCGTCGGCGAGGTCCGCGCGAGCGATGGCAAGGGCCGCCACACGACCGTGCACCGGGAGCTCGTGCCCTTCGGTGACGGCGGCGTGCTGGTCGACACGCCGGGCCTGCGCGCCGTGGGCCTGCACGACGCCGCCGAGGGGATCGACCGGGCGTTCGCCGACGTCGTCGCGCTGGCGGAGGACTGCCGGTTCGCCGACTGCGCCCACGCCGGCGAGCCGGGCTGCGCGGTCCGGGCCGCGGTGGACGACGGGTCGATCCCGGCGCGGCGGCTCGAGGCCTGGCGCAAGCTGGTCCGGGAGGACGAGTGGTCGGCCGCGCGGACCGACGCCCGGCTCGCGGCCGAGCGCCGCGGGCGGTGGAAGACGATCGCCAAGGCCCAGCGCGCGGCCTACCGGGAGCGGGGGCACCGCTGAGCGGACCGGTCGCGGGGGCGAGGGACGCCTCGGCTGCGGGCCACGCGGTCGAGGCGTCCCTCGCTGCTCCCGGCGGGTATCCGCGTCCCCTCAGGAGAGGAGCGCCGATGAGCGACGACACGGTCATGACCAGCGGCATGGACACCGGCAGCGACGAGGGCGAGCCCGGCGACCGGGGAACGCCCCCGGCCGACCGCGAGGAGATCGCGGCCCTCGAGGCGGAGCCGGGCGGCGACGACATCGGCCCGGCCGTCGAGGACGACCCCGAGGTCGCCCGGGCGGCCGCGGACGACGCGCCGCTGCCGGACCAGGCCGCCGGCGGACCGTCGCCCGTCGGCGAGGACCCGGCGTTCCTCGGGCCCGACTAGGTCCGCGGGCTCAGCGGCCCGCGGGCGAGATGTTCAGCGACATGCCCGCGAGGCCGCGCGAGCGCACCGAGAGCTTCTCGGCGACGGCGCGCAGGGCCGCACCGGCCGGCGACTCGGGCTGGGTGAGCACCAGCGGGACGCCCGCGTCGCCGCCCTCGCGCAGGCGGGTGTCGATCGGGATCTGGCCGAGCAGCGGCACCGCACCGCCGACGGACGTGGCGAGCGAGTCGGCGACCCGCTGACCGCCGCCGGTGCCGAAGAGGTCCATGCGCGACCCGTCGGGCATGTCCATCCACGACATGTTCTCGATGACGCCGGCCAGCCGCTGGCGGGTCTGCAGGGAGATCGCCCCGGCGCGCTCGGCCACCTCGGCCGCGGCCTGCTGCGGCGTGGTGACGACCAGCAGCTCGGCGCTGGGGATCAGCTGCGCCACCGAGATCGCGATGTCGCCGGTGCCCGGGGGCAGGTCCAGCAGCAGGATGTCGAGGTCGCCCCAGAACACGTCGGCGAGGAACTGCTGCAGCGCGCGGTGCAGCATCGGGCCGCGCCAGACGACCGGGGTGTTGCCCGGGGTGAACATGCCGATCGAGATCAGCTTCACGCCGTGCGCCTGCGGCGGCATGATCATGTCGTCGACCTTGGTGGGTCGGTCGTCCGTGCCGAGCATCCGCGGCACCGAGTGGCCGTAGATGTCGGCGTCGACGACGCCCACCGACAGGCCGCGGTCGGCCATCGCGGCGGCGAGGTTGACCGTCACCGACGACTTGCCGACGCCGCCCTTGCCCGACGCCACGGCATAGACCCGCGTCAGCGAGCCGGGCTGGGCGAACGGGATGACCGGCTCGTCGGCGTCGCCGCGGACGGTCTTGCGCAGCTCGCGGCGCTGCTCGTCGTTCATGACGTCGAGGTCGACGAGGACGGACGTGACGCCGGAGACCGCCGAGACCGCGGTGGTGACGCGGGAGGTGATGGTCTCCTTCATCGGGCAGCCGGCCACGGTGAGGTAGACGCCGATCTCGACCTTGCCGTGGTCGAGGACGTTGATGTCCTTGACCATGCCCAGCTCGGTGATGGGGCGGTGGATCTCGGGATCCTCGACGCCGGCCAGGGCGGCCCGGATCGCGTCGACGGACGGTGCTGCGGCCATCGGACCCTTCTCGATGTCTCGGCGGACGGCGGTCCCGGGGAAGCCCACGCGGAGACCGGGGGACGGGGCGCCTCGAGCCCGTCGGCTCACCACCATGCTACGTGCCCCGTGCGCCGCGGCCCTCCGCACGGGGAGCGGCCCCCGTCACGCCCTGCTCACCGCGCGCTCACCGCCCGTTGGTGCGTTCCCCGTCGACGGTCGGCGCGCGCTGCTCGAGCGCGCGGACCAGGGCCTCCTCGACCGCGGTGCCCAGTGCCCGGTGCACGGCACGGTCGACGGCGCGGTCGACGGCCTTGCCCACCGTCTTCTCCAGGGCCTTGTCGGGCTTGCCGCCGCGGTCGCCGTCGAGGCGCGCCCCGCGCACCTGCTCGAGCTCGCCGCGCAGGTAGTCGCGGGTGACGACCTCGCCGAGCTGCAGGCGCATCGAGGCCAGCTCGCGGGCCAGGTACTCGGTCTCGGCGGAGAGCCGACCGGCGCGCGTGCGGTCCTCCTCGAGGGAGACGCGGTCGCGGTCGTCCTGGCGGTTCTGCGCCAGCAGGATCAGCGGCGCGGCGTACGCGGCCTGGGTCGAGAAGGCCAGGTTGAGCAGGATGAACGGGTACGGGTCCCACTGCAGGCTGATCGCGAAGACGTTGAGCGTGATCCAGATCAGCACGAGGACCGACTGCCACAGCAGGAACGTGCCGGTGCCGAGGAACCGCGCGAGGCGCTCGGCGACGCGCGCGAACCACTCGGCGTCGACGCCGAGGCGCAGGCGCGCGGTACCGACGGGCTGGTCCAGTCGACGTCGTGGGGTGGGTTCAGGCACGGCCGCCTCCGGTGGTGGAGGCGGGCGACGGCTCCGGGTCGGGCTGGGAGCGCCAGTCCTCGGGCAGCAGGTGGTCGAGGACGTCGTCGACGGTGACCGCGCCCAGCAGGTGCCCGCCCTCGTCGATGACGGGGCCGCACACCAGGTTGTAGGTGGCGAAGTAGCGGGTGACCTCCGCGAGCGAGGCCTCCGGGCCGAGGCGGGTCAGCTCCGAGTCGAGCACGCCCGCGACCAGCTCCGACGGGGCCTCGCGCAGCAGCCGCTGGGCGTGCACGCAGCCGAGGTAGCGCCCGGTGGGGGTGGCCGACGGCGGGCGGCACACGAACACCATCGAGGCCAGCGCCGGGGTGATGTCGGGGTTGCGGACGTGGGCGAGCGCCTCGGCGATCGTCGCCCCGGGGGCCAGGACGATCGGCTCCGGGGTCATCAGGCCGCCCGCGGTGTCCGACGAGTACGTCAGCAGCCGGCGCACCGGTTCGGAGTCCTCGGGCTCCATGAGTCCGAGCAGCTCCTCGGACTCGGCGCCGGGGAGGTCGGCGAGCAGGTCCGCCGCGTCGTCGGGGTCCATCTCCTCGAGCACGTCGGCCGCGCGGTCGGTGGTGAGGTGGCGCAGCAGGTCCTGCTGCTCGGCGGACGGCAGCTCCTCGAGGACGTCGGCCAGCCGGGAGTCGCCGAGGCCGTCGGCGACGTCGTGACGCCGCCGCTGCGGCAGGTCCAGCAGCGCGTGGGCGATGTCGGCCGGGCGCATGTCCTCGTAGGTGGCGAGCAGCTGCTCGGTGCCCTGGCCCTCCTCCGAGAGCGACAGCCCCGACACGGCGGCCCACGGCAGCACCTGCACCGGCCCGCGCCGGCCCAGCCGCCCGACCAGCTCGCGCACCGCGAGCCGGGTGACCAGCCAGTCGCGGCTGCGCTGGTGCTCCATCAGCACGTCCACGACCTGGGCGTCCGCGTCGTGGTCGACCACGCGGACGCGCGCGTCGAGCATCTCGCCGACCACCAGCACCTCGTTGGGGCGCTGCGCGAACGCCCGCAGGTTGACCTGGCCCGTCGCCAGCGTCACCGCGTTGGCGTCCACCGCCGTGACCCGCAGCATCGGCACGAAGATCCGCCGACGGGACCCCACACTCACCACGAGCCCGAGCACCCGCGGCGGCCGGGGGCCCACCGACACCGCGCAGACGGCGTCGCGGACGCGCCCGATGCGCTCCCCGTCCGGGCCCAGGACGGGCAGCCCGACCATGCGCGCCACGAACACCCTGGTCATGGCGGTTGTCACCTCAGCAGGCTAACGCGCAGCTGGATCGAGTCACGGGTGAGAGGGTCGCCACCTCGACCGATGCCGTGCGGAGACGCGTGCCAGCATCGGCCGACAATCTCGACGAGGAGGTCAGCAGCCAAGTGAGCGTGGAGAACCGCCCCCGCCGGTCGTGCCTGGCGGTGCCCGGGTCGAGCCAGAAGTTCATCGACAAGGCCCGCACCCTGCCCGCCGACCAGATCTTCCTGGACCTCGAGGACGCCTGCGCGCCGCTGGTGAAGCCCGAGGCCCGCAAGACGATCGTGGCGGCCCTCAACGAGGGTGGCTGGGAGGGCAAGACGCGCGTCGTGCGCGTCAACGACTGGACCACCGAGTGGACCTACCGCGACGTCACCGAGGTCGTGGAGGGCGCCGGGGCCAACCTCGACGCGACCATCGTCTTCGGCCCCGCCGACTTCATGGCGTCGATCAACATGAAGTCCCTGGTGGTCGGCGAGCAGCCCCCCGGCTACACCGAGGGCGACGCCTACCACTACATCCTCATGCAGATCCTCATGGCCGCGCGGGCCAACGACCTGCAGGCCATCGACGGCCCCTACCTGCAGATCCGCGACGTCGACGGCTTCCGCCGCGTGGCCAACCGGGCCGCGGCGCTGGGCTACGACGGCAAGTGGGTGCTGCACCCCGGCCAGATCGACGCCGCGAACGAGACGTTCTCGCCGTCGCAGGAGGACTACGACCACGCCGAGAACATCCTCGACGCCTACGAGTGGTTCACCTCGGAGGCGGGCGGCGCGAAGGGCTCGGCGATGCTCGGCGACGAGATGATCGACGAGGCCTCGCGCAAGATGGCGCTCGTCATCGCGGGCAAGGGCCGGGCCGCCGGCATGACCCGCGGCGAGCGCTGGACGCCCCCGGAGAACTAGGCATACTCGTCGGTAACCGCACCGAGCAGGGAGCACGACCCATGGCACGCCTCGCCCAGACCGCCGGCCTGACCGATGTGCAGCAGGAGATCCTGTCCACGGTCCGCGACTTCGTGGACAAGGAGATCATCCCGCACGCGCAGGACCTCGAGCACGCCGACGAGTACCCGCAGGAGATCGTCGACGGGATGAAGGAGATGGGCCTGTTCGGGCTCATGATCCCCGAGGAGTACGACGGTCTGGGCGAGTCGCTGCTGACCTACGCGCTGGTGGTCGAGCAGATCGCCCGCGGGTGGATGAGCGTCTCGGGCGTCATCAACACCCACTTCATCGTCGCCTACATGCTGCGCCAGCACGGCACGCCGGAGCAGAAGGCGCACTACCTGCCGAAGATGGCCACCGGCGAGATCACCGGCTCGTTCTCGATGTCCGAGCCCGACCTCGGCTCCGACGTCGCGGCCATCAAGACCACCGCGAAGGCCGACGGCGACGACTACGTCGTCAACGGCGCCAAGATGTGGCTGACCAACGGCGGCTCGTCGAACCTCACCGCGGTGCTGGTCAAGACCGACGAGGGCGCGGAGAAGCCGTACCAGAACCTGACGACGCTGCTGGTGGACAAGCCCCGCGGCTTCGGCAAGGTCGCCGAGGGGCTCTCGATCCCCGGCAAGATCGACAAGATGGGCTACAAGGGCGTCGACACCACCGAGATGGTGTTCGACGGCCACCGCATCCCGCAGAGCCAGGTGCTGGGCCACGCGCCCGGCAAGGGCTTCGCCCAGATGATGGACGGCGTCGAGGTCGGCCGCGTCAACGTCGCCGCCCGCGCCTGCGGCATCGCGATCCGCGCCTTCGAGCTCGGCATCGAGTACGCCCAGCAGCGCTCGACGTTCGGCAAGCCCATCGCCGGCCACCAGGCCATCGCGTTCAAGCTCGCCGAGATGGCCACCAAGGTCGAGGCCGCGCACCACATGATGGTCAACGCCGCGAACCTCAAGGACCGCGGCGAGCGCAACGACGTCGAGGCCGGGATGGCCAAGATGCTGGCCTCGGAGTACTGCAAGGAGGTCACCGAGGAGTCGTTCCGCATCCACGGCGGCTACGGCTACTCCAAGGAGTACGAGATCGAGCGCCTGATGCGCGAGGCGCCGTTCCTGCTCATCGGCGAGGGCACCTCCGAGATCCAGAAGACGATCATCAGCCGCGGTCTGCTCAAGGACTACAAGCTGCGCTGATCGGCGGTACCGTCCGTCGGCACCGTCACGTAACCGTCGGGCACTCCCGCGGCGTGTCCGGCGTTGTACGGGACGGAACCGCCGATTGAGGACAGCGAGGGATCGTCGTGACTGCGCCGTTCACCGGGAACCGCCCCGGCGCCCAGCCCGGGCTGCCGAACCTGCCCGAGCCGCCGTCGGGCTGGCCGGTGGGCTCCTACGCGAAGTACGAGGAGGCCCAGCGGGCGGTCGACCACCTGGCGGACAACGAGTTCCCCGTCGCCGACGTCACCATCGTCGGCGTCGACCTCATGCTGGTCGAGCGGGTCATCGGCCGCCTGACGTGGGGCCGCGTCCTGCTCACCGGGGCGGCGTCGGGCGCGTGGCTCGGTCTGTTCGTCGGCCTCGTGCTGTCGCTCCTCTCGCCCGCCGGCGGCCTGGGCTCGATCCTCACCGGCCTCGCGATCGGTGTGGTGTTCGGCGTCGTCTCCGGGGCGATCACGTACGGCGCCTCGCGGGGCCGGCGGGACTTCACGTCGCAGAGCCAGCTCGTGGCCGGGCGGTACGACGTGCTCTGCCAGCCCCGCAACGCCGAGAAGGCCCGCGACATGCTGGGCAAGCTCGCGATGGGCACCGAGGGCTGACCCGGAGACGGCGCACGGGGTGTGCCAGCGTGGGGGCCACGCTGGCGTTCAACGCCAGGAAATCACCACCTCGCGAGCGCGACACGCCAGGAGCGCCCGCGGAGCTGCGGTGGTTCGCCACCCGGTCCACGATCTTCGTCTGCTCGCCGGGGTGTGGGGCGATCTCGGTGTTCGGGCGTCACCGGGAGACGTCTGCTCGCGAGCCGATGCGGACGACGAGCACCTCGCGCCGCTCGTCGTCCACGCGGTCGATGACGCGGTGTCCGCCGCGACGTACGGCTCGGCCGCCACACCCAGGACCGCCGCGAGGACCCCGCCGATCATCATGACCGCCGCCGCTGAACGGTCTGTCCGTCGTGTTCGTCGGGGTCTGGCGAGCGCGCGGGAAGACCGGACCCGCGGAGGCGGTGGCCGCCTCGTGATCTCGAGATCGGTGGGACGGGGTGCCGGGACTGCGCCGGACGCAGCACCGCCCCGGCTGTGAGCGCTTGCCCGTGCCCCAGCACGGGCAAGCGCTCACGAGAGCGCAGCTCAAAGCCACCTGTTGCGGCGGAAGGTCCGCCAGAGCACGCCACAGATGAGCAGGATGCCGAGGATCACCGCGGGGTAGCCGTAGCGCCACTGCAGCTCGGGCATGTACTCGAAGTTCATGCCGTAGATGCCGGCCAGCATCGTCGGCACCGCGAGCAGGGCCGCGTAGGCGGTGATCTTGCGCATGTCGTTGTTCTGCCGCAGCGTGATCTTCGCCAGCACCGCGTCGACGAGGGTCGTGAGCAGCTCGTCGAACGACGCCACGCGCTCGGCCACGGTAGCGAGGTGGTCGTCGACGTCGCGGAAGTAGCTGCGCACCTCCGACGGCACGAGCGGCGAGTAGCCCTCGGTGAGCCTGCGCATCGGCTGCACGAGCGGGGTGATCGCCCGGCGCAGCTCGAGGACCTCGCGCTTCATCAGGTAGATCTGCTCGGCGCCGACCTCGCTGTAGGGCGCGAAGACCTCGGTCTCCATCGTGTCGATGTCGCCCTCGACCCCCTCGGAGACCGCGAGGTAGGCGTCGACGATGTGGTCGGCGACGGCGTGCAGCACCACCGCGGGGCCCTGGGCGAGGTGCTCGGGGTCGGCCTCGAGCTCGTGGCGCACGCGGCGCAGCCCCGAGTGCTGGCCGTGGCGGACCGTCACGACGAAGTCGCGGCCCAGGAACACCATGAGCTCGCCGGACTCGACGATCTCGTTGGCGGTGGTCGGCGAGGCGTGCGCGACGTAGCGCATCGTCTTGAACACCGAGAACAGCATGTCGTCGTAGCGCTCGATCTTGGGGCGCTGGTGGGCGTGCACCGCGTCCTCGACGGCGAGCGGGTGCAGCCCGAAGACCTCGGCGATGTCCTGGATCTGCTCGGCGTCGGGCTCGTGCAGCCCGATCCAGACGAAGCCCTCCTCGCGCCGGCGGACCTCGGCGATCGCGTCGCGGTGGTTCCACCGCCCCTCGAGGCGGCGGCCGTCGACGTAGACGGCGCAGTCGACGACGAACGCGGCCAGGGGCACGTGCGGGACGCGCGGGTCCTGGGGGCGGGGACGCCCGGGGCGGATCACGCGGGAACCGGCGTTGCGCAGCGCGGGAAGGCTGGGCATGGGGACCTCCGGGGACCGGACGGTGAGGTGGGGGCTGGCCTCGATGCCACCGCGTCCATCCCTCGGAGTACCCCGTCGACGCTCAGCGCGCGGGCACCACCGGGAGGGGGACGCGGCACGTACTGGAGGGCAGGGCGTCGACCCTCGCCGAGTAGTCGTCCACGTCTCACCTCCCTCGCCTCGCACGACACGACGTCGGACGATCCGTCATCCTAACGACCCTCGTCGACGGCGCCGGACGGTGGACCCGCCCTGTGCCGATCGACGCACCGCAGACCAGTGACGTTCAGGAGGCGGATCCGTGCAGTTCGGTCGGTACTTCGAGGAGTTCGAGGTCGGTGCGACCTACAAGCATTGGCCGGGCAAGACGGTCACCGAGTACGACGACCACCTGTTCTGCCTCATCACGATGAACCACCACCCGCTGCACCTCGACTCGCACTACGCCGAGGGCACGCAGCAGGGGCGCAACGTCGTCGTCGGCAACTACGTCTACTCGCTGCTGCTGGGCATGTCGGTGGCCGACGTGTCGGGCAAGGCGATCGCGAACCTCGAGGTCGAGTCGCTGCGCCACGTCAAGCCGGTGTTCCACGGCGACACGATCTACGGCGAGTCGACGGTGCTGGACAAGAAGGAGTCGTCGTCGAAGAACGACCGCGGCGTCGTCCAGGTCGAGACGATCGGCTACAACCAGGACGGCGTGGTCGTCTGCATCTACCGCCGCAAGGTGATGGTGCCCAAGCGCCCGGCGTCCGAGGGCTCCGACGACGCCTCCTCCGACCAGATCCTGGTCGAGGCCGAGCAGCCCCGCCGCCCGGTGCCCCAGCGTTAGCGCGACGAGGCCGGCAGGCAGTCCCACCCGCGCAGCGCGTCGGTGAGCCCGGTGACGAGCTCGCCGGCCGCGTCGAGCGCGGCGTAGGCGGCGGCGTCGACCCACCGCGCGTCGGCGGCGTCGTCGCCCGCGCGGGGCATCGCGTCGGGGTCGAGCGGGCGGCAGCGGAAGTCGTGGATCACGAAGACCCGGCCGTCGGGGGCGGGGCGGCGCACGCTGCCGACCTCGTCGCCCACCGCCACGCGCAGCCCCGTCTCCTCGGCGACCTCGCGGGCCGTGGCCCCGGCCGCGGTCTCGCCGGGCTCCACACGGCCGCCGGGCAGCGACCACCGACCGGCCTCGGGGTCGTGCGCCCGTCGGACCAGCAGGAGGCGACCGTCCGCGTCGGTGACGACGCCGCCGACGCAGGGCACCTCGCCCGGATCGGGTGGCGACGCGCCCGGCGCGCCCCGGGGGTCACGCATCGTCACAGAGGATCACACTAGTATCACCCCGTGCCGGATAGCTGTCCCGGCGCGGACGACTCCATACTGCCGACGGCACACGTCGATCCGACCCACCGCGAGGGACCCTGGTGAACGCGAAGAAGTTGGGCATCATCGCGGGCGTCGCGTTCGCGCTCTTCTTCGTCATCTCGAACCCGCAGGGGTCGGCCGACCTCGTGCTGAGCATCCTCACGATCCTGGCCGACGCGGCGACGTCCGTGGTCCAGTTCATCCAGGCGTTGTTCTAGGTCGGAGGTCGGACGTGCTGGCACCTCGGGAGGTCGACGAGTACGTCCTGCCCACCGAGCGCCGGGTGATCCGCTTCCGGCGCCACTGGGCGGTGGTCGTCGGCGAGGTGCTGCAGGCCGTCGTCCTGTTCGTCCTGCTCGCGCTGGGAGCGGCGTTCCTGCCGCAGAACGTCGTGCTCGACAACCTGTTCTGGTACGGCGCGCTGCTGGTGCTGCTCAAGACCAGCTACAAGGTCAGTGAGTGGTGGGTCGAGAAGGTCGTCGTCACCGACAAGCGGGTGATGCTCACCAAGGGGATCATCACCCACCAGGCCGGCATGATGCCGCTGACCAAGGTCACCGACCTCACCTTCGAGCGCAGCCTGATGGGCCGCATCCTCGGCTACGGGACGATGGTCATCGAGTCCGCGGGGCAGATCCAGGCCCTCAACCGGATCGACTACCTGCCCGACCCCGAAGAGGTCTACGAGGCCATCTCCGAGCTGGTGTTCGGCGACAAGCGCCAGACCCGCTCGTACACGCTGCCCGGGTCGGGCTTCGGCGCCGCCCGCGGTCGACGGCGCTAGATCCTGTCGTCCGATACTGGACGTGTGATCGACCTCCACACGCACTCCACGTTCTCCGACGGCACCGAGACGCCCACGGAGCTGGTCGCCACGGCCCGGGCCGCGGGCGTGACGGTGCTCGCGCTGACCGACCACGACACCACCGCGGGCTGGGACGAGGCCGCCGCAGCGGTGTCGTCGTCGGGGATCACGCTCGTGCGCGGGGCCGAGTTCTCCACCGAGAGCCCCGACGGGCGCGGCGGCACCGTGACCGCCCACCTCCTGGGCTACCTGTTCGACCCCGCCGCGCCCGACGTCGTCGCCGAGCAGGAGCGGATCCGCGAAGCGCGACGCGCGCGGGTGTGGGAGATGGGGGCGCGGATCGGGGCCGATCACCCGGGCATCGACGGCGACTCCCTGCTGGCCCGGCTGCCCGCCGATTCGCCGGCCGGGCGGCCCCACATCGGGCAGGCGCTCGTCGAGCTCGATGTCGTCGCTTCGGTGACCGACGCGTTCGAGCACATCCTGCGCAAGGACGGACCCTACTACGTGGAGAAGTACAACACCCCGATCGCGACGGCGATCGCGATGATCGACGCGGCCGGGGGCGTGGCCGTGTTCGCCCACCCCTTCGCCCGGAAGCGGGGGCCGACCGTCGACGCGTCGGTGCTGGCGGACCTGGCGGGCCGCGGGCTCGCGGGGATCGAGGTCGACCACCCCGACCACGCCGCCGACGACCGCGCCACCCTGCGCGACGTGGCCGCGGCGACCGGGCTCCTGGCGACCGGCTCCAGCGACTACCACGGCACGAACAAGACGACGGGGATCGCCGTCGAGACGACCGCGCGCGAGCAGTACGACGCCCTCGTGGCGCGTGCGACCGGCGTCGGGGTGCTCGCCTAGGCTGGGCGGTGATGAGCCTGCAGCTGGGTCTGGACGGCATGCCCGCCCGCCTGGTCCGCGTGACGCCGTCGCGCCTCGCGACCTGGGAGGACTGCCGGCGCCGCTACCGCCTCACCTACCTCGACCGGCCGACGCCGGCCCGGGGTGGGCCGCGGGCGGCGAGCACGCTGGGCGCGGTGGTGCACAACGCCCTGCACGCCGTGTTCGGCGAGCCGCCGGCCCGGCGCAGCGGCCCGCGCGCCGCCGCCGAGGTGGAGCGCCGCTGGTCGAGCGAGGGCTTCCGTGACGACGCGCAGGCCGCGGTGTACCGCGAGCGCGCTCGGGGCTGGGTGGCCGAGTACGTCGAGCGCCACGCCGTCACCGACGCCCCGGAGCCCCAGGGCGACCCGGTCGGCCTCGAGCGCTGGCTCAGCGCCCCGGTCGGCACCATCGTCGCCGAGGGCCGCGCCGACCGTCTCGACGAGCGCGACGGCGAGGTCGTCGTCGTCGACTACAAGACCGGCCGGCGCGTGCCCGACACCGAGGACGTCCGGCGCTCGCCGGCGCTGGCGCTCTACGCGCTCGCGGTGCGCCGGGTGCTGCGCCGCCCGTGCCGGCGCGTGGAGCTGCACCACCTGCCGAGCGGCACCGTGGCCGTCGCCGACCACGACGAGGACTCCCTCGCCGCCCACCGCGCGCGGGCCGAGGCGTCGGCGGCGGGGCTCGCGGAGGCCGCCGAGGAGTGGGAGGTCGCACCGCGGCGCACCGAGGACCTCTTCCCGCCGGCCCCGGGCCCCCGCTGCGGCGCGTGTGACGTGCGCCGCCACTGTCCCGAGGGCCGCGCCGCTGCGCCGGCCGACGTCGCGTGGGCGGGGTTGGCGCCGTGAGCCACGCCCAGCCGGAACGAGGTCCGGGCGCGCCGACGCCGCCGTGGGGCGGTCCACCGCGGCCCGCCCGCGGCCGGCGCGCCACCGGTCGCCCGACGCCGCCCACCGGGTTCGCCCACCCCGGGCCCGGTGCCACCGCCGGCATCCCGCGGGCGCACCGCCGCGACCGCCTCGCCCGGCCCCGCGCGCGCGCCGTGGCGCTCGCGCGCGTGCTCGCCGGCGGGCTCGTGGTGCTGGCGGTGGTGGTGCTCCTGGCGCCGGTGCTGCTCGGCGGCCCCGGACCGGGCGCCGACACCGTCGCCGGCCACCTCGTCGGCGCCGTCCTCGCCGTCGGGGCGACGGCCGTCGCCGCGCACCGCCGCACCGCCTCGGGTCCCGCCCTCGCCGCCGCGGCGGCGGTGCCGGTGATCCTGCTGGCCGTGCTGTGGTCCTCCTGGTGGGCTTAGTCGCGCGACGAGTCGGTTGCGGCGTCGCGTCCAGGGGTCGCCCGGCGGAGCCGCGTCACCCGAGCTGGTCCCGCAGCCAGGTGCGCCAGGTGGGGACGATGACGTCGAGCAGCGCCGGTGGGTTCTCGACGTTCGGCGCGTGCGCGGCGCCCGGCACCGCGGCGAACTCGGCCTCGAGCCGGTCGGCCATCGAGCGCTGCACGCTCACCGGCCAGGCGTCGTCGTCGATCCCGCACACGACGAGCGTCGGCACCCGCCGGGCCCGGACGGCGGCGACGAGCTCGGCGGTGCGGTCGGGCTCGGCGCGCAGCGCGTCGCCCATGCCCAGCAGGGCGGCCGCGCTCGAGCGCCGGAGACGCTCGCGCAGCAGCGCGAGGACCTGCGGGTCGGTCGACGACCACTCGCCGGAGGCGTCGCGCAGCTCCACCACCGCCTCGACCCCGCGGCGGCGCAGGACGGGCTCGAGCACGTCGAGCGTGGTGCGGCGCCGGCCCATGGGCAGCTCGCCCGGGCCCGAGTCCATGAGCGTCAGCCCGGCCACCGGCGCGCCCGCGAGCAGCGTCGCGCGGGCCACGAGCCCGCCGTAGGAGTGTCCGAGCAGCAGCACCCGGCGCCCGCCCGCCGCCTCGGCGGCGACGATCCCGGCCACCACGGGACCGAGCGCCGCGGGCCGGTGCTCGCTCTCGGCCTCGGGGCCGGGTGACTCGTACTGGCCGGGCAGGTCGACGGCCAGCACCCCGATGCCGCCGGCGGCGATCGCGTCGATGAGCGGCGCGAAGTCCTCCTTCGAGCCCGAGTACCCGGGCAGGAGCAGCGCCGTCGCCGGCGCCCCGGCGGCGGCCGCGTCCTCGTCGGGCTCGGCGCGCAGGGCCGCGAGGGGGCCGTGCGCGGAGTCGACCGTCACCCGGTGCGCGTGGTGCGGGTGGCACTGGGCCTCGCCGCGCGCCGCCGCCACCGTGGCCGGGGTGGCGTCGGGCGTGCGCGGCACGGTGCGCCCCGCGGGATCGGGGGTCTCGGGTCGGCCCACCTCGGTCACTCTGCCGCATCCGGGCGCGCGGCAGGAGGCGGCGGTGACGGGTCCCGGATCTAGCCCGGCGGGCGCAGGGCGACGACGGTCGATCCGCGCAGCTCCACCACGGTCGTGCCGGCGGCGGCCACCGCGACCGGTGTGCCCGCCGGCAGGTCGCGTGCGACGGGGATCGCCGGGCCGCGCGGGGCACCCGTCTCGGCGTCGAGCACGGCCAGGCCCTCCGGCACCGGGACGAGGACGACCGCCGCGGGCGCGCTGCCCGGCCACGCGGCGCCCGCCCCGAGCGCGCCGGGCGCGGTCCAGCGCGGGCGCAGGTCGCCGGCGTCGAGGGCGACCGTGGCGGTGCCCGTCCACCACAGCAGGACCGGGCCGACGGGGCGCACGGCGGCGGCGAGCCCCGGCGGGTCGGTGGTCGGGCCGGCGGCGGGACCGAGGGGGTACACGGTCTCGGCGAGGGCGGTGAGGTCCGCGGTGTCCGGCGAGGCGGGGACCACGTGCAACGTCCCGTCCGGCCCGGCCCACGCGGCGCGCTGGTCGGTGAGTGCGACGAGCCGGGCGCCGCGGACCCCGAGCAGCGTGCTCGAGCGCTCCTGGGGCTTCTCCGAGCTCTCGGGATCGGCATCGACGACGGTGAGGCGGTCGGAGTCCTCGCCGGGGCAGCGCTGCACCATCCCCACCGTGCCGCCGCCCACGGCCACCGACCCGTTGGTGCACCCGGCCCGCGGCTGCGCGTCGGGGGGCTGCACGGGCGTCTCCACCCGGCCCACCTCGGTGGTCAGCACGAGGTCCGAGCGCCAGGTCTCGACGTGCTCGGCGCCCGTCCCGGTGACGTGGTCGCGGTCGGCGAGCAGGCGGGTGCCCTCGCGCAGGTCGGCGTTGCGGGCGGGGCCGCGCGCCCCGGTGCCCGGCTCGAGGGCGGTCACCTCGGAGCACCAGGTGCCCAGCGCGCCCTCGGTGCGGAACACGGCGAGCACGTCGCCGAACCCGCTGCCCACGGTGCACGGGGGCTGCGCGCGGGCGTAGCGCCACGCCTCGCGGCCGGTCGCCGGGTCGTGGCCCACGACGCCGTCGGGCCCCGCGGTGACCACGGCGGGGCCGACGGCCAGGGGCGCCGGCGTCGCCGGGCTCTCGGCGCGCCACGCCTCGGCGAGCACGGTGGGCACCAGCCCGTCGGGCGACGGGGACAGCGGCGGGCTCGCCACCTGCGACGTCGTGCCCGCGCCGTCGCCCGTGGCCAGCACCAGGGAGGTGCCGACCACGACGGCGACGGCGATCAGGGCGACCGCGACCAGGTCGCCGCGGCGGCGGCGCTCCGGGGCGGGCAGGCGGGTCCGCCGCGGGCCCGCCGTCGGCGGCGCGTCCGGCGAGGACGTCGGTGAGCTCACCGGCGCGGGGGCCTACTCCGGCGCGGGGGCCGATGCCGCCGCGGGGACGGTCTCGTCCGACCCCGCGGTCGACCCGGCCTCCGAACCGTTCGACCGCGACCCGGCGCCGCGGCCACCGCGACGACGGCGGCGGCGGCGCCCGCCCGAGCCGTCGCCCTCGGCGCCGTCGGTGCTGTCGGCGGCGGCGTCGGCGGCCTCGGGGGCGTCGGGGGTGTCGCCCGGCTCTCCGCCCGTGTGCGGGCCGTCGGTGCCCTCGCCGGCCACGACCTCGCCGGCGCGCCGGCGGGTGCGTGAGCGGCGGCGCCGGCCCCGGCCGGGACCGGTCTCGTCGCCGGCGCCCTCGTCGGCCGCGACGTCCTCACCCGGGCCGGAACCCGTGCTGGTGCCCGAGCCCCCGCGGGTGCGGCCACGCGAGCGGCCGCGGGTGCTCTCGCGTGTCTCGCGCACCGGGCCGTCCTCGGCCTCCTCCTCGGCGGGGCGGCGACGGCGCGCGACGCGCCCGCTCGCACCCTCCGGGATGTTCATGTCCGCGTAGAGGTGCGGGGAGTTCGAGTACGTCTCCGGCGGCTCGGGCGCGCCGAGCGCCAGGTCGTCCGAGATGAGCTTCCACTTGGGGAGGTCGTCCCAGTCGACCAGCGTCACCGCGATGCCCGCGAGACCGGCGCGACCGGTGCGGCCGATGCGGTGGATGTAGGTCTTGGCGTCGTCCGGGCACTGGTAGTTGATGACGTGCGTGACGCCCGTGACGTCGATGCCGCGGGCGGCCACGTCGGTGCAGACCAGGACGTCGATGCGCCCGTCGCGGAACGCCTTGAGCGCGTGCTCGCGGGCGCCCTGCCCGAGGTCGCCGTGCACGGCGCCGACGGCGAACCCGCGCTCGGCCAGCTCCTCGGAGACCTTGCTCGCGGTGCGCTTGGTGCGGGTGAACACCATCGTCGGCCCGCGGTCGGTGGCCTGCAGGGTGCGGGCCAGCATCTCGACCTTGTCCAGCGCGTGGGCGCGGTAGACGAACTGCGCGGTCTTCTCACCGATGGCCGAGGAGTCGACCTGCTCGGCGCGGATGTGCGTCGGTTGCGTCAGGAACGTGCGCGACAGCGTGATGATCGGCCCCGGCATGGTGGCCGAGAACAGCATCGTCTGGCGCTGCGCGGGCAGCATGCCCAGGATGCGCTCGACGTCGGGCAGGAAGCCGAGGTCGAGCATCTCGTCGGCCTCGTCGAGGACGAGCCCGCCGATCTTCGCCAGCACGAGGTGTCCCTGCTGGGCGAGGTCGAGCAGGCGGCCCGGTGTGCCGACGACGACGTCGACGCCGCGCTGCAGGGCGGCGATCTGGCTCTCGTAGGGGCGCCCGCCGTAGATCGACAGGACGCGGGTGCCGAGGTCGGCGCCTGCGGCCTCGATGTCCTTCGCGACCTGCACGCACAGCTCGCGGGTGGGGACGACGACCAGCACGCGCGGCGTGCCGTCGTCGGTGGGGCGGCCGAAGCGCTGCAGCAGCGGGACGCCGAAGCCGAGGGTCTTGCCGGTGCCGGTGCGCGCCTGGCCGATGAGGTCGTCGCCGGCGAGGGCCAGCGGCAGCGTCAGCTCCTGGATGGCGAACGTGCGCTCGATGCCGGCGCGGGAGAGCGCGGCGACGATGCCGGGGTCGACGCCGAGCTCGGCGAAGGTGGGGGAGTCCTCGGCGACGGGGGCGTCGGCCTTCAGCGGCTCGACGACCGGCTCGTCGTCGGTGTCCCCGTGGGGATCGGACGTGGCGGTGTCGGTGGTGACGGTGGTCAGGGGTCTGCCTCTCTCGCGGCTCGTGCGCACGAGGCGGGCCGGCTGGCTCGACCGCGTCGGGGTCGGCGACGGTGCGATCCGTGGTCTCCATCGTCGGAGCCGAACCACGTCACCGGACGCGGGAGAGCCGACTGAGGCGCCCGCACGCTCGGGTGCGTACCGCGGAGCGAGACGGCGACCGGGTGGTCGGCGACGGTGCAAGCCCCCGCGGGACGACACCATGGTAACGGTTGGCACTCCGGGCCCGCGTCACCGCCGGTCCGGGAGTCCTGCCCCTAGGGTGATCGGCCGTGACCGAGCCCGATCCCGGGGCCGCCGCCCCGGCCGCGTCCGTCGACCTGCTCGGCGCCGTCGCGTACGGCGCGCTGACCGCGTTCACCCGGCTCGCGGCCGACGCGGCGCTGGCGCCGGACCTCACCGGCCGCGCCGAGATGGCCGCCCTCGCCGCCGTCGAGATGGCACACGTCGAGCGGGTGCGCGCGCACCTCGCGGCGCGGGGTGTGGACCTCGTCACCGCGATGGCGCCCTTCGCCGCCGTGCTCGACGCCTTCGCGGCGCGCACCGCGTCGCGTGACTGGGGCGAGGCGCTGGTCGGCGCGTACGTCGGCCGGACCCTCGCCGTCGACCTGGTCGCCGCCACCGGCGCGGCCGGCGCGGCCGGCGCGGAGGGCTCCGACGGCCGGGACGACGGCGGCGAGGCCGCCGAGCTGCTGCGCGGACCCGACGCGGGGCGCGAGGCCTCGGGCGAGAGCGGGTTCGACGCCTTCGCCGAGCGGGCGGTCGCCGAGCTCCTCGCCGACGAGCGCACCCGCGCCAAGCTGGCGCTGTGGGGGCGCCGCCTGCTGGGCGAGACGCTCGCGGCGGCGGCGGAGGCCCTCGACCAGCACCCGGCGACGTCGTCGGCCCTGCTCGGCGGCACCTCGCGCGGCGCGGTGTTCAAGGCGCTGAAGTCGCGGCACGCGCGGCGCCTGCGCGCCCTCGGGCTGTAGCGCCGACCCGTCCCCGCGACGTGGACTAACCTCGCGCGGGCACGGGACGAGGGACCGGTCGAGCGGAGGAACGCGTGGAGGTCAAGATCGGCGTGGCGGAGAGCCCGCGCGAGCTGGTGGTCGCGAGCGACAAGACGCCGGACGAGGTGCAGTCGCTCGTCGACGCGGCGCTGGGCTCGGACGGCGGGACGCTCGTGCTCTCCGACGACAAGGGTCGCCGGTACGTCATCCCCGCGGCCCGCATCGCCTACGTGGAGATCGCGCCCTCGGAGGGCCGCCGCGTGGGCTTCGGGGTGAGCTGAGACAGGTCCCGGGCCGGGACAGGCCCGACGCGGCGGGCCGGCCACCAACCGGCTCGCCGCGGTCCTACCCCTCCTGGCGGGGGAACCCGCCGATGCCGCGCCACGCGAGCTGGGACATCAGCGTGATCGCGTCCTCACGCGGCGGCTGCAGCCCCGCGTCCAGCCAGTAGCGCGCCGCCGTGGTCGACAGGCCCACGAGCCCGACCGCCAGCAGGCGCGCCCGCTCGGGCTCGAGCCCCGCGTCGGTGGTGACGGCCTCGGTGACGGCGTCGATGCAGTCCGACGTGGCCCGGTCGACCAGCGCCGCGACCTCGGGCGTCGCGCGGGTGTCGGTCTCGAACACCAGCCGCATCGCTCCGTCGCGGGCCGAGACGACGTCGAAGTAGGCCTGGATCGTGGCCTGGACACGCGCCTTGTTGTCGGTGGTGGAGCGGATCGCCGCCCGCACCGTGCGCACCATGTCGTCCGCCGCGCCCTGCACCAGAGCCCGGTACAGGTCGAGCTTGCCGGGGAAGTGCTGGTAGAGCACGGGCTTGCTCACGCCCGCGCGCTCGGCGATCTCGTCCATGGCCGCGGCGTGGTAGCCGCGGGCGCCGAACACCTCGCGCGCCGCGTCGAGCAGCTGCACGCGGCGCGCGGACCGCGTCATGCGTGGCCGGCCCGCCGCGATGCCGGGGCTCTCGGGGCTCATCCGCCCACCCCCGATCCGACCTCGGAGGGGCGGCTACCGGTGTCGACCGCCCCTGGGGTGCTGGACATTACCCATCGGGTGACGCCCGCGCGCCCGACGCCACGCGGGGACCGAACGGGCGGTCGGTCGGATCCCGCGTGTCCACCCGGGGTCCACCACGACGTCACCGGACCGACACCCCAAGATGGTGGCCGTGATCGTCCGTGCCCCCGCCCCGACGACGGACCCTCCGCCGGCCCCGCCGTCGGCGCCGGCGTCGGCGCTCGGGCCGCTCGGCACGGTGGCGGCGCCGACGCCCTGGTGGCCCGGGCGGGACGTCCCCGTCGACTCCCCCGCCGGCACGACGCTGCACGTCCGCGAGACGCCCGGGCCGGCCGGCGAGACCGCGGTGTACGTGCACGGGCTCGGCGGGTCGTCGAACAACTGGACCGAGCTCGCCGGCGCGCTCTCGGGGCGCTGCCGCGGCCTCGCGGTCGACCTGCCCGGCTTCGGGCGCACCCCGCCGCCCGCGACGGGCGACTACCGGCCCGCCGCGCACGCCGCCGTGGTCACCGCCTACCTCGACGACCTGCGCCGCCAGGGTTCCGGGCCCGTGCACCTGCTGGGCAACTCCCTCGGCGGCGCGGTGTCGCTCCTGGTCGCGGCCCGGCGCCCCGACCTCGTGCGCACGCTGACGCTCGTCAGCCCGGCGATGCCCGACCTGCGCCCCCTGCCCTCGCGGATCGGGGGCGGGCGCGCGGCGCTGGCCCTGCTGCCCCTGCTCGGCGGCCGGGCGCGCGCCGAGCAGGACGCCCGCAGCCCCCGCGAGCGCCTCGCCCGCACGATGGCGCTCTGCCACGCCGACCCCGAGCGGGTCGGTCCGCGCGCGCTCGCCATGGCCACCGAGGAGGCCGAGGAGCGCGCCCGCCTGGACTGGGCGCCCGACGCCATGAACCGCTCGTTCCTCGGGCTCCTGGGCACCTGGGTGGCGCCGCCGCCGCGCTCGCTGTGGGCGGCCGCCGCGCGGGTGGACGCGCCGACGCTGGTGGTGTGGGGCGAGCTCGACCGCCTCGTCGGCGTCCACCGCGCCGCGCGCACCGCCGCGACGCTGCCCGCCGGGCGCCTGCTGCGCCTGGAGGGCGTCGGCCACGTCGCCCAGATCGAGCGTCCGGAGACCGTCGCGCGCGCCGTGCTCGGCCTCCTCGACGCCGCCGCCGACGGGTCGTGGCCCGGGGCCGCGCGGGACGGGGTGTCACGGGGCGTGACTCGGTCGGTCCGATCGGCGTATGGGACAGTTCCCGGGTGACCCGCCCGGCCAGGCGCACCGCCGAGGGGGAGGACGCCACCGCCTCCCCGCCCGACGCGGCACTCCCGGGGCGGGCGCGCGGCGCCCGTGCCGAGACCGTCGAGGACCTCCCGCCCGACCTCCGCCCGCCCCGCGAGGCCCCGCGCCGCCGCGAGCCGGTGCCGGCCCGGCGGGGCCCGGCCGGGTCGGTGCTGCGGTCGTGGCGCACCTGGGTCATCCCCGCGCTGGTGGTGCTCACCGTCCTGGCCGTGATCGAGGCCGTCTCGCCCGAGGGCGACCCCGGGTCCGCGTCGCCGCTGCTCGCGCCGCCCGCCGCGGGCCCCCCGCCGGTGGTGGGCGAGGCCCCGCCGGGCGTCGGGCAGAACGTCGACATCCCCACCGCCGAGCTGCCCGCCGGCGGCGCCTTCCCGGCCACGGGCGCGGGCACGTGGCACGTCGTGCCGGGCACCACCGCGCAGGTCGGCACCGGGCGGGTGTGGACCTACATGGTCGAGGTCGAGGACGGCATCACGATCGCCGAGGGCGAGCAGGCCTTCGCCACCGCCGTCGACGCGACGCTGGCCGACCCGCGCAGCTGGGTCGGGTCCGGGCAGCTCGCCGTCCGGCGCATCGACACCGGCGTGCCCGACTTCCGCGTCAGCCTCACCGCGCAGACCACGGCGCGGGGGCAGTGCGGCTACGCGATCCGCTACGACGCCTCGTGCTGGAAGTCCGACATCGGGCGCGTGCTCATCAACGGGGCCCGCTGGGTGCGCGGCGCCGGCGCGTTCGACGGCCAGCTGGGGCTCTACCGCCAGTACGCGGTCAACCACGAGGTCGGGCACGTCTTCAACAACCCGCACGTGCCGTGCCCCGTGAACGGCGGGCTCGCGCCGGTGATGATGCAGCAGAGCTTCGGGACCGCGAACGACTACCTGGCCCAGCTCACCGAGGAGAACCCGCAGGGCACGCAGATCCCCCGCGACGGGAAGACGTGCGCCCCCAACGCCTGGCCCTACCCCCAGGGCGCGGTCCCGGCCTCGGGGTGAGGGAACACGGCGGGGCCCGTCGCGGTTGTAGCCGATGAGGACCCGAGCAACGAGCAGTCGATAGGGAGTTGAGGGCCGTCATGGCATCCCTGCCGCCCCTGGTGGAGCCGGCCGCGGAGCTGACCAAGGACGAGGTCGCCCGCTACAGCCGTCACCTGATCATCCCCGACGTGGGGGTCGACGGGCAGAAGCGCCTGAAGAACGCGAAGGTGCTGGTCGTCGGGGCGGGCGGGCTCGGCAGCCCGGCGCTGCTGTACCTGGCCGCCGCGGGCGTGGGCACGCTCGGCATCGTCGACTTCGACGTCGTCGACGAGTCGAACCTGCAGCGCCAGGTCATCCACGGCCAGTCGGACATCGGCAAGCCGAAGGCGCACTCGGCGAAGGAGTCCGTCGCCGAGATCAACCCGCTCGTGACGGTGAACCTCCACGAGGTCCCCCTGGACTCGTCGAACGCGCTGGACATCTTCCGCGACTACGACCTGATCCTCGACGGCACCGACAACTTCGCCACCCGCTACCTCGTCAACGACGCGGCCGTGCTGCTGGGCAAGCCGTACGTGTGGGGCTCGATCTTCCGCTTCGAGGGCCAGGTCTCGGTGTTCTGGGAGGACGCACCGAACGGCCAGGGCCTCAACTACCGGCACCTCTACCCCGAGCCCCCGCCGCCGGGCATGGTCCCGTCGTGCGCCGAGGGCGGCGTGCTGGGCGTGCTCTGCGCGTCGATCGGCTCGATCATGGTCACCGAGGCGATCAAGCTCATCACCGGCATCGGCGACACCCTGCTCGGCCGTCTCAAGATCTACGACGCGCTGGACATGGAGTACCGCGAGGTGAAGATCCGGCGAGACCCGAACGCGGCCGAGATCACCGAGCTCATCGACTACGAGGCCTTCTGCGGCACCGTCTCCGACGACGCCCAGTCCGCCGCGGCGGGGCACACGATCACCGCGCCCGAGCTCAAGCAGAAGATCGACGCGGGCGACAAGTTCGAGCTCATCGACGTGCGCGAGCCCCACGAGTGGGAGATCGTGCGCATCCCCGGCGCCAAGCTGATCCCCAAGGACAAGATCCTGTCGGGCGAGGCCTTCGCCGAGATCCCCCAGGACCGGCAGACGATCCTGTACTGCAAGTCGGGCGTGCGCTCCGCCGAGGCGCTCTCCGCGCTGCAGAAGGCCGGTTTCTCCAACGCCGTGCACGTGGGCGGCGGTGTCACCGGCTGGGCGCAGCAGGTGGACACCTCGCTGCCGACGTACTGACGCGCGCCCCCTCCGTACGACACGAACGCGCCGTTCGCTGCGTCCAGGGCAGCGAACGGCGCGTTCGTGTCATCGGCGCGGGTGGAGGGTGGCGCGCCACCGGTGTTCCGACCACCGGTGTTCCGAGCGAAGGGCACCACCGCTCGGACGAGCCGCCGAAGGGCGCCCGTCGCCGAGTGCCCGTGATCTCCGCTGAGTGAACGAAGGGCACCTCCGGTCGACTGGTTCGACCGAAGGTGCCCTTCGCTCCGTTCGGGGTCGGGCAGCCTCAGGCGCTCGACCCCGTGCTCGCGCCCGCGCCCGCCGGGGTGCGGTCGGCCGGGCGGTCGGCGTCCTCGTCGGTCTCGTCGTCGCCCTCGTACTCCTGCTCGATGGCGTCGCGCACCAGCGACGGGTCGTCGAGCGCGGCCTGGAAGCGCTCGTCGTCGCGGTCGCCGTTCCAGCCCGAGACGACCATGACGGCGACGGTGTTGCCGATGACGTTGGTCAGCGCCCGGCCCTCGCTCATGATGCGGTCGATGCCGGCGATGATCGCGATGCCGATGGCGATCGACTCCGTGGTGTAGAACTGGCCGCCGAACGCCTGTAGCGAGGCCGCGAGCGTCACCAGGCCCGCGCCAGAGACGCCCGCCGCGCCCTTCGAGGTCAGCAGCATCAGCGCCACGAGGCCGAGCTGCACGCCCCAGGGCAGGTCCTGCCCGCCGGCCTGGGCGATGAACAGCGCCGCCATCGTCAGGTAGATGCAGGTGCCGTCGAGGTTGAACGAGTACCCGGTGGGCAGCACCATGCTGACCGTCGAGCGCGACGCCCCGGCCGACTCGAGCTTGGCCAGCAGGCGCGGCAGCACCGTCTCCGACGAGGACGTGCCGACGATGATGAGGAGCTCGTCCTTGATCATCCGGATCAGCTTGAAGATGTTGAAGCCGGAGTACGCGCAGACCGCGCCGAGGACGACGACCACGAACAGCGCGCACGTGCCCCAGAACGTGACCATCAGCGCGGCCAGGTTGCCCAGGCTCTCGCCGCCGAGCGCGCCGACGGTGTAGGCGATCCCGCCGAACGCCGCGATGGGCGCGAGGAACATGATCAGCCGGATGATGCCGAAGATGACCTTGGCGATCAGGTCGATGGCGCCGACCACGCGCTTGCGCAGCGCCGGCGCGAGCATCGACGTCGCCGCGGCCACGAGGATCGCCAGCACCAGCACCCGCAGGATCTCGTTCTCGACGAACGGGCCGACGAAGCTGTCGGGCAGCAGCGTGTTCGTGATGAACCCGATCGCGCCGCCCTCGCCGCCGCCGCTGGCCACGTCGGCCTGCGCCTCGGCGATCGTCTCGGGGTCGGGCGGGATGGGCGGGAAGCCCGCGCCCGGCTTGACGATGTTGACCACGATCAGCCCGAGCCCGAGGGCCAGCAGCGTCATCAGCAGGAAGTACGCCAGCGCCCGTGCCGCGATCCCGCCCGCGGCGGCGAGGCTGCCGATCGAGGCGATGCCGACGATCACGGTCTCGGATCTGGTCGAGCGTCCGCTTCCTGCGTCGACATCGCTGTCTCCTCCCGGCGTGAGGGTGGCGTGGGTCTCATGCCGCGGGTGAGGCTAGGGCGCCGACCACGCGGTCGGCGACGCGAACGTGTCCGAGTTGGGGTTTTCTTGAGGTTGGGGTGCGCGTGCTGGTCGTGCTGGTCGAGGACAGCGAGGCTGTCCGCGAGGCGCTGGCTGCCGCCCTGCGCGCAGCCGGCTACCGGGTCCGGCCCGTCGGCACCGGCGCCGCGGCGCTCGAGGCGGTCACCGGACCCGCCGCGGCCGCCGACCCGCCCGACATCGTGCTGCTCGACCTCGGCCTGCCCGACCTCGACGGCGTCGAGGTGTGCCGGCGGCTGCGCGCCCGCTCGGCGGTGCCGGTCATCGCGGTGACCGCGCGAGGCCACCAGCAGGCGCGGGTGCTCGGCCTGCGCAGCGGCGCCGACGACTACGTCGTCAAGCCCTTCGCGATCGACGAGCTCACCGCGCGCATGGAGGCCGTGCTGCGCCGCACCGCCGGCCACGTGGTGGCCCCGGTGATCGTGGCCGGCCGGTTGCGGATCGACCTCGCGCGGCGCGTCGTCGAGGTCGACGGGGCCGAGGTGACGCTGCGGCGCAAGGAGTTCGACCTGCTCGCCGCCCTCGCCCGCCGCGACGGCGCCGTCGTGTCCCGTGCCGACCTGCTCGACGACGTCTGGGGGCTCCCGCCCGACGACCCGGGGCGCGAGGCGGGGCTGCACTCGCTCGAGGTCCACGTCGCGGCACTGCGCAGCAAGCTCGACGCGCCCGGCACCGTGCTCACCGTGCGCGGCGTCGGCTACCGGCTGGCCGCCGGGGGCTGAGACCCGACCGGCGGGGACACCGGCAGCGTCACCGTGAACACCGTCCCGCGGCCGTCGGGCCCGGCGCCCACCTCGAGGCGCCCGCCGCGGCGGTCCACGACGCGGCGGACGAGGGCGAGACCCAGGCCGCGCCGGTCGCTCCCGTCGCGGTCCTTCGTCGACCACCCGGGGGTGAACGCGGCGTCCGGGTCGGCGAGGCCCGGCCCGTCGTCGGCCACCCGCACGACGACGGCGCCATCGATCGCCCGGACGTCCAGCTCCACCGTCCCGCCGCGCCCGGCGTGCGCGCTCTCGAGCGCGGCGTCGAGGGCGTTGTCGAGCAGGTTGCCGACGACGGTGACGCGGTCGGTCGACGCCTGCTCGTCGCCGGCGTCGCCCGCGTCGAGCGCGGTGCGCGGCCCGATGCGCAGCGCCAGCCCCCGGTCGCGGGCGTCGGTGGCCTTGTCCAGCACGAGCGCGGCGAGGGCCGGGTCGGCGAGGCGTTCGCGCAGGTCGGAGTCGTCGTCGCCCAGCAGGTCGCGGGTCCAGCGCTGGGCGAGGTCGCGGGCGTCGTCCTGCGCGCCCAGCTCGATCAGCGTCGACACCGCCTGCAGGTGGTTCGCGTGCTCGTGCGCGGCGAAGCGCAGCGCGCGGGCCACCGTGCGCGCGTCGTCGAGCTCGCGGGTCATGGCCTCCAGCTCGGTGCGGTCCCGCAGGGTCACGACCAGGTCGGGGGTCGGCGCGTCGGCCACCTCCGTCCGGTTGACCAGCAGCAGGCGCTCGCCCACGAGCAGCGTCTCGTCGGTGACGGGGGAGTCGTCGGCGAGGCGTTCGCGCAGGGCGGGGTCGACGCCGAGCTCGTCGAGGGTCGGCCCGGCCGCCCGGGACGGGTCGACGGGGGCGGGCAGGTCGAGCAGCCGCGCGGCCTCGGCGTTCATCACCACGACCCGACCGGTGCCGGCGTCGAGCACCAGCAGGCCCTCGCGCATCGCGGCCATGACGGCCTCGTGGTGGCGGTGCAGCGCGGTGATCTCGCGCGGTTCGAGGCCGAGGGTGTCGCGCTTGACCCGCCGCGCGGCGACCGCGGCGAGACCGACGCCCAGGGCGATCGCCGCGGCCGCCGCCAGCGCGAGGATCGCGAGCTCGCGCGTGATCCGGTCGGCGACCTCCACGCGCAGCTGGCCCACGGCGACCATGCCCACGACCGCCCCGCCCGGGTCACGCACCGGGACGATCGCGCGCACCGAGAGCCCGAGCGTGCCCGGGAACGTCTCCACCAGCGTCGCGCCGGCGGCCGCGGGGGCGAAGGTGCCCTGGTAGGTCTCGCCGATGCGCGAGGGCTCCGGGTGGCTCAGACGCGTGCCGGCGGGGTCCATGACGGTCACGAACGAGACGCCCGTGCCGAGCCGTGCCGCCTCGGCCGCCGGCTGCACGCGCGCGACGTCCCGCGTCGCGACCGCTCCGGGCAGGCCGGGCGAGGACGCGAGGGCGACGGCCACCGCGCGGACCTTGTCCGTCGCGTCCTGCTCG